>DATHTV010000116.1:0-12506 GCA_035462845.1 Jiangellales bacterium | reverse complement strand
AAGTTCCGGTAGCCGTGGCCGACGCGGCGGGCCTTTCGACGAGGAGGTTCATCGCTACTTCGAGCCGGGCTATCCGCTCTCCAGCCACGCCTTACCGTGGCGCTTCCGCTGCTGGACTGGCCGCAGGTCTCTTCCGGGAGTCGAGGGCCGGGTGGCGGTGGTGGTCCCTGCGCAGGTGAAGCGGAAGTCGCATCGGTCGCAGCCCCGAGCCAGGGTCCCGCTGGCGAAGATCCGACACCCGCTGAAGCGGGCCCCGACTGTCGAGACGGGAGTCGGCGGAGCCCGTACCTAGACCCGACGGGCGGGCTGCCGGACGAGGTCGGCGCCCCAGCGCTCGGCGCGCTCGAGCTCGCCGGCGCGCAGCGGCCCCTCCATGTCCTCGACGACGAACCCGACCGGCTCGGCCACCACCTCGTACCCGTGCTTGCGCAGCCGGCGGGCGAGCTTGGGCGCCGCGCCGCCGGCGAGGTGCTTGTCCAGGCGCGTGTCGAAGGCGGCCGCCCGGCCGGACCGGTGGCCCGGCACCGAGTCGAGCCAGTCCCGCAGCGCCGGGCCGGCGGCACCGGGCTCGAGCTCGTGACCGTCCCGGCTGCGCCCAGCCTCGACGTCCTCGCGTCGCAGCCACATCTTCCGAGTCCGTTCGGACGGCATCCCGAGTGCGTGCGTCGGCGCACCCAGCACCAGCAGGTCGGCGTCGGCGACCTCGGTTCCCGCCGACGGGACCGCCACGCAGGTCACCTCGGCCTCCGGGGCGGCCGTGTGCACTCCCCTGGCCACCGCCTCGGCGACCTCGCGGGTGTTGCCGAACAGGCTCTCGTACACGATCGACACGCGCATCGTCCTCACCTCCGCTCCGACGATCCGCTGCGCTGCACAACCCAGGTAGGGGCGCAGGTCCCCGACCGCTCAGCCAGTCGCCGAGCGGTAGAGCAGGAGGCCGCCGAGGGCGAGCGCCCCGACCGTCGACGCCAGGAACACGCCGACCCACAGCAGCCCGGGCACCCGGGTTAGCCGGGCCAGCTGGTCGGCGTCGGAGTCCCGGGCGCGTCCCCGCCGCCGCGCGGACTGGAGCTCGAGGACGGGCCGGGGCGCGGCGAGGAGCAGGAACCAGGTCACGGTGTAAGCCACCGCCGCCTGCGCCTCCACCGGGGGCACCCAGCTGACGGCGACCAGCAGCGCGCCGACCACCAGGACCGACCAGAGCCCGAACAGGTTGCGGATCTGCAGCAGCAGCAAGGCAAGCAACGCCAGCAGCAGCCACAGCACCGCGACCGGCCGTCCGGTGGAGAGCAGCGCGGCCGCGGCCAGCCCCAGCAGGGCCGGTCCCAGGTAGCCGGCCGCCGCCGTCGCGACCATGCCCGGGCCCGCCGGACGACCACGGGACAGGGTGAGGCCGGAGGTGTCCGAGTGCAGCCGGATCCCGGCGAGTCGCCGCCCGGAGAGCGCGGCCGCCACGCCGTGCGCGCCCTCGTGCGCGATGGTCACCACGTGCCTGGTACGCCGCCAGGCGGGGCGGGGCCAGACGGCGAGCAGCGCGACGACCGCGGTGGCCGCGACCACCCACCGCTCCGGCGGTGGCTGGGCCTCCAGGACGGACGCCCAGGCGTCGCGGACGACCTCCACCCCGCCGCCACCTCCTGCGCCTCGCCGGTCGCTCGCCTGCCGTCGCCGCCCGCCGCGGCCCGACCAGCATCATCGCAACGGGATCATCGCAACGGCGCGGTCACCTCACGCAGCCGGCCGGTGAGGAAGTCCCGCTCCGCCTGGTTGGCGGTACGCGCGAGCGCCTCGCGGTAGGCGTCAGCCGCCTCCTCGTCCCGGCCGAGCCGGCGCAGCAGGTCGGCGCGGGTCGCCGGCAGGTAGCGGTACGACGCGAGCCGCGGATCCGACGCCAGCGCGTCCACCTCGGCCAGGGCGGCCGCCTCCCCCGCGACCTCGGCGAGCGCGACCGCGCGGTTCAGCGCGACGACCGGCGACGGCCAGACCCGCAGCAGCTCGTCGTAGAGGGCGAGCACCTGCGGCCAGTCCGTCGTCTCGTACGAGGGAGCCTGCGCGTGCAGCGCCGCGATGGCGGCCTGCAACGCGAAACGCCCCGGGCGCCCGCCCCGCAGCGCGTCGACGACAAGGCTGTGCCCCTCCGTGATCGCCACGCGGTCCCACTGCGTACGGTCCTGCTCCGCGAGCAGCAGGAGGCGACCGTCGGTGGCGGTCCGCGTGCTGCGCCGGGCGTCGATGATCAGCAGCAGGGCCAGCAGGCCTCTGACCTCTCGCTCGTCCGGCATCAGCGCGTGCAGCACGCGAGCCAGGTCGAGGGCGCGCTCCACGAGGTCGGACCGGACGAGGACCTCACCGTCCGGGGCCGTGTGGCCGGTCGTGAAGGCGAGGTGCACGACGGTCAGCACCGCGTCCAGCCGGTCTGGCAGCTCGGCGGCGGTGGGGATGCGGTACGGGATCCGGGCCGCGGCGATCTTCTTCTTCGCCCGGGTGATGCGGGCGGCCAGCGTGGGCTCCTGGACGAGGAAGGCCGCGGCGATCTCGGCGGTGGTGAGCCCGCAGACCAGCCGCAGGGTCAGCGCGACCTGAGCCTCCCTCGCCAGGGCCGGGTGGCAGCAGGTGAAGACGAGCCGGAGCCGGTCGTCGGGCACCGCGTCGTCACCCTGCTCGGCGGGGTCCACGGGGAAGGCCTCGACCGGCTCGACGAGGAGCGGCAGCTTCGCGCGCAGCGTGCGGCTGCGCCGGTGGGCGTCGAGGGCGCGCCGCCGGGCGGCGGTGGTCAGCCAGGCCCCCGGGCTGCGGGGCACCCCGTCGCGGGCCCAGGCGTCCAGCGCCGCCACGTACGCGTCCTGCACGCACTCCTCGGCGAGGTCGACGTCGCCTGCCACGCGCACCGTCGCGGCGAGCACGAAGGCCCACTCGCGACGGTGCGCGTCGGCGACCGCCTCCCGGACGTCGGTCACGCCTGCGCGGGCACCTCGCTGGAGACGTTGAGCACCGGCCGTACCTCCACACCGCCCTCACCCGCGGGGCAGAGCCGCGCGATCTCCAGCGCGTGGTCGAGGTCTCGGGCCTCGATGATGTAGAAGCCGCCCAGGGCCTCCTTGGTCTCGACGAACGGCCCGTCGGTGACCACGTCGCCGCGGATCGTCGTCGCCGTGGCGGTCGGCTCGAGGGCCTCGCCCCCGACGATGCTCCCGCCCCGCTCGCCCACCTGCTCCGTGAAGCGGCCGTGCTCCTCCATCGCCCGCTGCCACTCGTCCGGGGAGTACTCCTTCTCCGCCTCGTAGATCAGGATCATGTACTGAGCCATGGGGGTCTCCTCCACATCGGTTCGGCTCGGACACCATCTCGACGCACAGGGTCGTCCGGAATCGACACCCCGTCGACCCGCATTTCTCGACGGCGAGCCGTACGGTGTCGGCGTGCCGAGGACGCCCGCCCGGATCAAGTCCAGCCTCTCCCCGAGCTTGCTGCGGCACGGCATGAACCTCTGGCCGCCGTACCTCTTCTCGGGGATCCGGGTGCTCCACGTCAGCGACGACTGGTCGCGTGTCCGGGTCCGGCTGCACCTGCGGCGCTGGACCTCCAACTACGTGGGGACGCAGTTCGGCGGATCGCTGTTCTCGATGACCGACCCGTTCTGGATGATGATGCTGCTCAACCGGCTCGGGTCCGGCTACACGGTGTGGGACCGGGCGGCCGAGATCGAGTTCGTCGCGCCCGGTCGCACCCACGTCAACGCCGACTTCGACCTCGACGACGAGCGGGTGGAGGCCATCCGGCACGCCGCCGCCGACGGCCGGCCGGTGCTGGAGTGGTTCGAGACCAGGATCGTCGACGACGAGGGCGGCCTGGTCGCCCGGGTGCGCAAGCAGGTGTACGTGCGGCGCCGGCCCGGTTGACCCGCGCGTACGGGATGATGCGGGCACCCATCGGCGGAGCAGGAGGGCCGCGCCGTGCGCAACCAGGTCCAGCTGATCACGTACGCCGACCGGCTCGCGGGCGACCTGCGGGGCCTGCGGCGGATGCTCGACGGTCCGCTCGCCGGCCTGTTCGGCGGCGTGCACGTGCTGCCGTTCTTCACGCCGTACGACGGTGCGGACGCCGGCTTCGATCCCGACGACCACACCCGGGTGGACCCCCGCCTCGGCGGCTGGGACGACGTGGCGGCGCTGGCTGGCAGCCACGAGGTCATGGTCGACGTGATCGCCAACCACGTGTCGTCGCGGTCCCCGCAGTTCCTCGACTGGCTGGCGCACGGCAAGGCGTCCGAGCACGCGGGCATGTTCCTGACCCTGGGCAGCGTCTTCCCTTCCGGGGCGACCGAGGAGGACCTGCTGCGGCTGTACCGGCCGCGCCCGGGGCTGCCCTTCACGACGTACGCCTTCGCGGACGGCTCGCGGCGGCTGGTGTGGACCACCTTCACCCCGCAGCAGGTCGACCTCGACTCGCGGCACCCCCGCACCCGCGCGTACCTGCTCACGGTGCTCGACCGGCTGGCAGCGGCAGGGGCCCGCCTGGTGCGGCTCGACGCCGTCGGCTACGCGGTCAAGACGCCCGGCACGACGTCGTTCATGACCGAGGAGACGTTCGGCTTCATCGACGAGGTCGCCGGGTGGTGCCGGGACCGTGGCATGGAGGTGCTCGTCGAGGTGCACTCCTACTACCGGACGCAGGTCGAGATCGCCCGGCGGGTGGACCTCGTCTACGACTTCGCCCTGCCCCCGCTCGTCCTGCACGGGCTGACGACGGGTGACGCCGAGCCGCTGCTGCACTGGCTGTCCGTACGACCACGCAACACCGTCACCGTCCTCGACACCCACGACGGCATCGGTGTCATCGACGTCGGGGCCGACGCGAGTGACCCGAGCCTGGCCGGCCTGCTCTCCCCGGAGCAGCTCGACGCACTGGTCGAGGCGATCCACCGCGGCAGCGGCGACGTCTCCCGCCGGGCGACCGGGGCGGCGGCGTCCAACGTGGACCTGGACCAGGTGAACTGCACGTTCCACGACGCGCTCGGCCGCGCCGCCGACGCCTCCCTGATCGCCCGGGCGCTGCAGTTCTTCACGCCCGGGGTGCCGCAGGTCTACTACGTCGGCCTGCTCGCCGGGACCAACGACGTCGACCTGCTCGCGCGCACGAACGTGGGTCGCGACGTCAACCGCCACCACTACACGGCGGCGGAGGTGACCCAGGCGCTGGGCCGTCCGGTGGTGGCCGCGCTGTGCCGGCTGATCCGGTTCCGCAACCGGCACCCCGCGTTCGGCGGGGACGTGTCCGTCAGCGGGTCGGGGTCGGTCGTCGCCCTTGCCTGGGAGCACGACGGTGAGACGGCCCGGCTCGACGCCGACCTGGCCACCCGGCGGGCCTCGCTCAGCTGGACGGAGGGCGGTGCGACCCGGCGAGCCGCGACGCTGGCCGAGCTCGCCGGCCGGTACGCCGACGGACCGGCCGGCACCGACGACCCGGCCGATCATGCGACGTCGCCGGCCCCGTGACACCCGCAACGTCGGTAGGTCGGCGGACGCGGAGCCGATCACGATGCGTTGCCGGCCCCGTGACACCGGCAACGTCAGCAGGTCGCCGGTCGCTGAGCCGACGTCGGTCAGGCGGGCACCAGCGAGGTGGCGAGCCGCGCGGCGGCGACCGGGGCCTCGGCGGCGAGCAGGCCGGCTGCCGCGAGGACGTACTGCCGGTCGACGGCGACGGGGGCGTGCTCGGGCACCTTCCAGCCGCCGGCGCGGTCGGCGAGCAACGGGGTGAGCGCAGCACGGGCAGCGGCGGCATCTGCGTGGCGCAGCACTCCGCCGGAGCCCACGACCAGCGAGACCTCGCGCAGGTCGCGACCGGGCGAGCGCACCTCGCCCTCCTCGCGCGGCCGGGCGTGCCGGCGCACCGCCACCAGCGCGGCGAGGGAGGCCAGCCGGAGGTCGACCTCGGCCTCCGCGGCGGACCCGGGGACGTACGAGGGGTCGGCCGCGCGCCGCGCCGCAGCCGCCGCCATCGCCTCGCCCTCGGCCGGCTCCAGCAGCCGCTCCCTCACCGCCGCCGCGACCACCCCCGGGGCGCTCCACCGCACGCCCAGGTCCCCCTCGACGGTCCGGGACCGCCACAGCACCTCGACGACCTCGCGGTGGATCTCGACGTCCTCGCCGCCGGGCGTGAGCACGGAGTAGACGTCGGTCGTCGCACCACCGACGTCGACGACGACCACGTCGCCGGCACCGGGCACCCCCGGCGCGCCGTCCGCGAGCACCTCGACCCCGGCGAGCACGGCGTCCGGGGTCGCCGCCCGCACCATCGCCGCGAACTCCCCCGGCCGCCGGGTCAGGCCCTTGCCGCCGATCACGTGCCGGATGAAGACCTCGCGGATCGCCTCCCGGGCCGGCCGCGGGTCGAGCACCCCGATCCGGGGCAGCACGTTGGCGGTCGGGATCACGGTCCGCCCGCCCGCCTCGATCACTTCGACCACCTCGTCGCGGGCGTCGGCGTTCCCGGCCACCACCACGGGGGCCCTCAGCCGCGCACCGGCGAGCCGCCGCGCGTTGTGCAGCAACACCTCGGCGTTGCCGCCGTCGGTCCCGCCCACGAGCAGCAGCACGTCGGGCCGCGCGGCGCGCAGGGCGCCGACCCCGGCCCGGTCGAGGAGACCGGCGGACACGTGCACCACGCGGCTGCCGGCCGACAGCCCGACCCGGTGGCCCGCCTCGGCCGTGACCGCGCGCTCGTACCCGACGACCGCGAGCCGCAGACCGCCACCCGCGCTCGAGCACGCCAGCACGTCCTCGTGGGGTCCCAGCCGCGCCCTGACCTCCTCCACGCCGTCGAGGACGTCGCTGCCCAGCGTGGTCGGCACCGAGGCCGTCGCCACCAGCTCTCCGGACCCGGCGTCGACGAGGGCGCCCTTGGTGAAGGTCGAGCCGACGTCGACGCAGGCGACCGGGCCCTCGCCGGGCCGGCTCACCCTGACGGCCCTAGCCGAGCGCCTGGGCGAGGTCGTCGACCAGGTCGCGCGCGCTCTCGATGCCGACCGACAGCCGGACGAGGTCGCCCGGCACCTCCAGCGGCGAGCCCGCCGCCGAGGCGTGCGTCATCCGGCCCGGGTGCTCGATCAGCGACTCCACACCACCGAGCGACTCCCCCAGCGTGAAGAGCCGGGCCCGGTTGCACACCTCGACGGCCGCGTCCTCGCCGCCGGCCACGCGGAAGGACACCATGCCCCCGAACCGGCGCATCTGGCGCTTGGCCACGTCGTGCCCCGGGTGCCCGGGGATCCCCGGGTAGAGCACCTGCGTCACCGTCGGGTGCGCCTGCAGGAACTCGACGACCTGCTCGGCGTTGTCGCTGTGCCGGTCCATCCGTACGCCGAGGGTGCGCAGGCCGCGCAGGACGAGCCAGGCGTCGAACGGGCCGGCCACTCCGCCCATCGCGTTCTGGTGGTAGGTGAGGCGCTCGCCCAGCTCCCGGTCGCGCACGACCAGCGCGCCACCCACGACGTCCGAGTGCCCGCCGCAGTACTTGGTGGTGGAGTGCACGACGACGTCGGCGCCGAGCGTCAAGGGCTGCTGGAGGTACGGCGTGGCGAAGGTGTTGTCCACGACGAGCAGCGCCCCGGCGTCGTGGGCGACCCTCGCCAGTGCCTCGACGTCGGCGACGGCGAGCAGGGGGTTGGTCGGGCTCTCGACCCAGACCACCTTGGTCTGCGGGCGCACCGCCGCCCGCACCTCGTCGACGTCGGCCACGTGGGCCGGGGTCCAGGCCACGCCCCAGCGCTCGAGCACCTGCGCGAAGAGCCGGTACGTGCCGCCGTACGCGTCGTCCGGGATGACCACGTGGTCACCGGGGACCAGGACCGTGCGGAGCAGGGTGTCCTCGGCCGCCAGGCCGCTCGCGAAGGCCAGGCCCACCGTGCCGTCCTCCAGCGCGGCGAGGCACTGTTCGAGCGCGGTCCGGGTGGGGTTGGCGCTGCGGCTGTACTCGTAGCCGCCCCGCAGGCCTCCCACGCCGTCCTGCTTGTACGTGCTGGTGGCGTAGATCGGCGGGACGACGGACCCGGTCAACGGATCGGGCTCCTGGCCGGCGTGGATGGCGAGCGTCTCGAAGTCGTGCACGAGGCGGAACCATACGCAGACCACCGGCGTCGTCGCGGTGACGGGATGGCTCGACGCCTCCCGCGCCCAGTAGCCGAGGTGGGCCCGACGCCAGTCCTCGAGGTCGACGAAGCCCTCGCCCTCGGCGGCGGCGAACGCCCAGGTCACGTCGCCGAACGGCACCACCTCGACGCGGGTGACCTCGATGACGCCGATCCGAGTCCCGTGGTCGTCGACGAGCGCCATCCGCTCGCCGACCTGCTCGGTCGGCTCGCCCTCCTCGTCGTACTCGGCCAGCAGGCCGGCGGTGGCCCGCTTGTCGCCGGCGAGCACGAGCCCGGTGAGCTCGCGGCGCAGCTCACCGGGCGACCCCAGCTCGAGGGTGCGAAGTCCGTCGACGCGGGGCCAGCTCATGCGCCGACGCTAGCGCCCGGCTCAGGCCGGCTGATCGAGAGGCGCCGAGACAGCCGGCACGCGGCGGGCGGTCTCTCGGTCGACGGGCACCGTGAGCCGCGGCAGCATGAGGTGGACCAGCGGGCCGATGGCGACGGCGTACGCGACGGTGCCGAGGCCCACGGTGCCGCCGAGCAGCCAGCCGATGCCGAGCACGGAGACCTCGAGGGCGGTCCGGACGAGCCGGACGGACCGGCCGGTGCGGTGCACCAGCCCGGTCATCAGGCCGTCGCGCGGCCCGGGCCCGAGCCGCGCCCCGATGTACGCGGCGGTGGCGACGGCGTTGAGCACGATGCCGGAGGTCAGCCACAGCACCCGGACGGCCAGTGACTCCGGAGCCGTCAGCAGGGCCAGCGAGGCGTCGACGGCCAGGCCGATCAGCACGACGTTGCTGACTGTGCCCACGCCGGGGCGCTGGCGCAGCGGGATCCACGCCAGCAGCACGAGCGCGCCGACGGCGATGGTCACCTGCCCGAAGCTCAGCGGCACCCGGCCGGCGACCCCCTGGTGGAGTACGTCCCACGGGTTCAGCCCGAGGGACGCCTCGATCATCAGGGCCATCGAGACGCCGTAGAGGACGAGGCCGGCGTAGAGCTGAACGAGTCGACGAGCAAGCATGGGCACGAGCATGGCTGCTAGTGGCCTTCTCATCAAAGGCCGGTTCTGGCAAAGTGGCCTGCATGCGACGCGTCTCCGGTGCTCACCTGGCCCGGCTACTCGGCGACTGGCCCTCCGCCGGTCCGCCCGGCCCTGCGTACGGACGGCTGGCCGCCGCCCTCCGGCTACTCGTCCTCGACGGCCGGCTCCCGCTGGCCACCCGGCTCCCCGGCGAGCGCGAGACCGCCGCCGCGCTCGGGGTCAGCCGCACGACCGTGACCGCGGCGTACGCGGCGCTGCGCGACTCGAGGCACGCCGCCAGCCGCCAGGGCTCCGGCACCTGGACCACGGTGCCCGACAGCGAGCTGCCCACGGGCGGGCCCGGGGCCTGGGCGCCGGCGCCGCGTTCACGCGTCCTGGACCTGGCGCACGCCTCCCCGGCCGCGCCGCCGGCGTTGCACGCCGCGTACGAGCAGGCGGTCCAGGCGCTCCCCGCGCACCTGCCCGGGCACGGGTACGAGCCGGTGGGTCTGCCCGAACTGCGCTCGGTCGTGGCCGCGCGCTACACCGCCCGGGGCCTGCCCACCTCGCCCGATCAGGTGCTGGTGACCAACGGCGCCCAGCAGGGGGTCAGCCTGCTCCTCGCCCTGCTCACCGACCCCGGGGACAGGGTCCTCGTCGACCACCCCACGTACCCCAACGCCCTGGACGCCGTGACCCGGCGTGGCGCCCGGCTCGTGCCGGTGGCCCTCGACGAGGACGGCTGGGACCTCGACGCTCTGAGCGCCGCGGTCCGGCAGACCGCGCCGCGCGCGGCCTACCTGGTCCCCGACTTCCACAACCCCACCGGCCTGCTCATGCCGCCTCCGGTCCGGGAGCGGCTCGCCCGCGTCCTCGCAGCGGGCCGCACGGTGGCGGTGGTGGACGAGACCCTGGCCGACCTGCCGCTCGACCCCGCCGCCGGGCCACCGGTGCCCTTCGCCGCGTACGCGGACCCCGGCCGCGTCGTCACGGTGGGCTCGGCGAGCAAGTCCTTCTGGGGCGGCCTCCGGGTGGGCTGGGTGCGGGCGGACCGCGACACCGTGCGGCGGCTGGCCGCGCTGCGCGCGTCGCTGGACGCCGGCACCCCGGTACTCGAGCAGCTCGCAGTCGCGGTGCTGCTCGCCGACGCGGACGCTGTGCTCCTGCCGCGGCGGCGCGACCTGGCCGAGCGGTGCGACCTGCTCACCGGGCTGCTCCGCGAGCACCTGCCCGGCTGGCGCGTCCGGCGCCCGGACGGCGGGCTCGTCCTGTGGTGCGACCTGGGCGCCGCCCGCAGCAGCGCCCTGGCCGGGGCGGCCGGCGGGCACGGGCTCCGGCTCGCCGCCGGCCCTCGCTTCGGCGTGGACGGTGCGTTCGAGCGCAGGCTCCGGCTGCCGTACTCGCTGCCGGCCGAGGTCCTCGCGGACGCGGTCGACCGGCTGCGGGCCGCCTGGGCGTCTGTGGTCGGCGACGACGGCGCCGAGCCGGTCGCGGCGGGCGGGGATGCCTTCGTGGCCTGACGGCCCCTGGGCGTCGCCGACGCCTAGGTGTCGACGGGGCGGAGCCCGACGTGGACGATCCCCGGCATCGGCAGGTCCAGCTCCACGACGATCTCGCCGCCCTCCACCTCGACCACGCCGCCGTCCTGCTCGGCGAGCACGTCGGCCGCGCGCAACGTCTCCCACTGCTCCTCGTCGGGCCAGTCCGCGCCGCCACCGACGGCCCGCCAGACCGCCGCGACGTTGGAGTGCCGGGCGTCGATCCGGGCCACGGAGAGCCGGTACTCCGGATGGGCAAGGCCGGTGAGGACGAGCGTCAGGGCCCGGTCCAGCTCCGGTGCCCCACCGGCCTTGGACTGGTCCAGCGTCCCGTTCCAGACCACGACGTCGACCCGGTCGTCGTCGTCCGCCGCCGCCCAGGCCTCCACCATCCCGTCCGCCCCGTCCCCGCCCAGGTCGACGGCCAGCTCGTGGTCACCGAGCCGCTCGAGCAGCTGCAGGGCGCGGTACCGGGGCTTGCGGAGGTTGCCGACGAAGAGCAGGCCGAAGCCGCCGTGTAGCAGCGACCCCGGGCGACCCAGCTCCTCGAAGTGGTCGGAGGCCACCCAGTGCGACAGCGCCTCGACCCGGCCGGCCGCCGAGCGCATCCCCCGCAGCAAGAAGGCCGCCGCGAAGGCCTCGTCGCCGACCCGGTTGAAGTGCGTCGGGGTCGCGCCCCACTCCGTCCACCACAGCGGGACTCCCTCTCGCCCGTGCCGGGCCAGCACCGGCCGCAGGTCGAGCGGCGGGCAGCCGTAGGTGTGGGTGGAGACGAAGTCGACCGGGACCCCGGTCTCGTCGGCGTACGTCAGCAGCTCGCCGACCCAGCCGGCGGCCGCCGACGAGGGGCCGCCCACCCGCAGCCGCTCGTCGACGTCCTTGACCGCCCGCGCCGACACCTCGTACAGCCGGAGGTACTCCTCCGTGCTCCCCGACCAGAAGGCCTCCAGGTTCGCCTCGTTCCACACCTCGAAGGACCAGCGGTCGCGGACCTCCTCGAGCCCGTACCGGTCGACGAGATGGGCGGTGAGGCCGCGCACCAGGTCGCCCCAGCGGTCCCAGTCCCGGGGCGGGGACACCACCGCGCCGTACGCGAAGACGGTCTTGGACGGGTCGGCGGCCAGGTCCCGCGGCATGAACGAGAGCTCGACGACCGGGCGCAGGCCGAGGTCGAGGACCGTGTCGTAGACCCGGTCCACCCCCGAGAAGTCGTGCACCGGCCGGCCGTCGACCTCGCGGTAGATGCCGAGGTCGTCGCACAGGATGCCGTGCGCACGGACGGACTCGACCCCCAGCTCCTCGTGACACGCGCGCAGGGCGTCGGCGAGCTCGGTCCCGAGGGGACGGCCACCGGTCGTCTCACCCGCGAGCAGGTGGGACAGGTGCTCGGAGCCGACCATCGGGCGCCACGGCCGGTGCACCGGGCCGAGGACGGACTGGGTGGCGACGGCGGCGCGCACCGGCGGCGGTCGGCCGGCCGGCCTCGCCGGCTCGGCCGCGACCGCGGCAGACAGGGGTCCCACCGCCGACACCTCGCTCACCGACGCGACCGCGTACCACGCGGGCTCGCCGGGCGTCCCCGTCGTGTCGGTGAACGGCGGGTGCGGCACCGCCAGCACGTCGTTGCCGCCGAAGTCCACCGGCTCCCACGGCCCGTCGGGCGAGCCGGCCCGGTGCACCAGGTAGCCGGCGGCCCCCTCCCCCGGGTCCCAGTCCAGCGTCACCTGCGCGGCGCCGACCGCCGCTCGGAGCCCCGTCGGAGCGGCGAGCAACGGTGCCCGCCCCCGCTCCGCCCGGCGACGGGCGCTCC
>DATHTV010000115.1:0-3864 GCA_035462845.1 Jiangellales bacterium | reverse complement strand
AGGACGCGGCCGAGGCAGTGGCGGCGCTGGCCGCGGCGGGGCTGCCCGTGGTCAAGGCCCAGCCGGCGGCGGCCCTCCACGCCGACTCGCCCGCGGATCCCGCGACCCGCGAGGCGCTCGCCGGCTTCGCCGAGGACCGCTTCCTCCACCAGGTCCGGGAGCGCCGCGGGCGCCGCCTGATCGCCCGCGACGACCTGCCCGACGCGCTGGGAGAGGCCCGGCCGCTGCCGGGTCGAGGGCCGTGGAGGGTCCACTTCCACGTCCCCGTCCACGCCGACCCCGCGCCGCCGCTGCGCAGCACCCGGGACGAGCTGGTGGCGGCGCTCGCCGCGCTCGTCGGGGGCCCGATACCGGTGACCGACCACCTCGAGGTGGAGACCTACACCTGGACGGTGCTCCCGCCGGGGCAGCGGCCGGTCGACGAGGCCGGCCTGGTCGCCGGGCTGGCCGCGGAGCTGGACTGGGTCCGCGACCGGCTGGTCGGGCTGGGCCTGGAGGCGGCGTGACGGCCCCGCTCCTCGTCGTCGACGTCGTCGGCCTGACCCCGCGCCTGCTGGAGCACATGCCGCGCCTGCGCGCCCTGCGGGACGATGGGTTCGGCGCGTCCCTCGGCACCGTCCTGCCGGCCGTGACCTGCTCCGTGCAGTCGACCTTCCTCACCGGGCTGCTGCCGCGGGAGCACGGAGTCGTCGGCAACGGCTGGTACTTCCGTGACCTCGGCGAGGTCCTGCTGTGGCGGCAGCACCACCGCCTCGTCGGCGGCGAGAAGGTCTGGGAGACGGCCAGGCGATCGCGGCCCGGTTTCCGGGTGGCCAACGTCTGCTGGTGGTACGCGATGGGCTCGACGGCCGACACCACGGTGACGCCCCGGCCCGTCTACCACGCCGACGGGCGCAAGTCGCC
Organism: Jiangellales bacterium; assembly: GCA_035462845.1. Taxonomy (GTDB): domain Bacteria; phylum Actinomycetota; class Actinomycetes; order Jiangellales; family Jiangellaceae; genus DASTQL01. The sequence continues at coordinate 2,961 of DATHTV010000115.1, read as the reverse complement.
GGACTGCTGGACCTGGCCGCCGTCCCTGCACGACGAGCTGACCGCCGCGCTCGGCGCGTTCCCGCTCTTCCGGTACTGGGGGCCGACCGCCTCGATCGAGAGCTCCCGGTGGATCGTGGAGGCGGCCCGCCGGCTGCTGCCCGCGCACGACCTCACCCTGGTCTACGTCCCGCACCTGGACTACGACCTCCAGCGCTTCGGACCGGACTCGCCCGAGGCCGTGACGGCCGCGCGCGAGGTCGACGCGGCGATGGCGCCGCTGCTCGACGACGCGCGCCGGCTGGGGGTCACCGTGGTCGCCCTCAGCGAGTACGGCATCACGAGCGCCCGGCGGCCGGTGGACGTCAACCGGGTCCTGCGCCGGGCCGGGCTGCTGCACGTGCACCGCAACTCGGCCGGCGAGCTGCTCGACACCTGGACCTCGCGGGCCTTCGCCGTCGCCGACCACCAGGTGGCGCACGTCTACGTCCGGGACCCGGCCGACGTCCTCGCGGTCCGGCAGCTGCTGGCGGCCGTCCCCGGCGTCGCGGAGGTCCTCGACCGCGCCGGCCAGGCGGCGTACGGGCTGGACCACGAGCGTGCCGGCGAGCTCGTCCTCGTCGCCGAGGCAGACGCGTGGTTCACCTATTACTACTGGCTCGACGACGCGCTGGCGCCGGACTTCGCCCGGGCGGTGGAGATCCACCGGAAGCCCGGGTACGACCCCGCTGAGCTGTTCCTCGACCCGGCCGACCGCTGGGTCAAGGTTCGGGCGGCCCGCGGGCTGGTACGCAAGAAGCTCGGCCTGCGCTACGTCATGGACGTCGTCCCGCTGGACCCCTCGCCGGTGCGCGGGACGCACGGCCGGCTGCTGCTCGACCCTGCCGACGGCCCTGTCCTGCTCTGCTCGGACCCGGGCGCCGCGCGCGACCACGTCGAGGCCACGGAGGTCCGTGACCTGCTGCTCGACCTGGCCGGCGTGCCGGCCGGCGCCCGTACCTGACCCGCACGAGAAGGAGAACCACGATGGCTCGACCGATCACGCTGTTCACCGGCCAGTGGGCGGACCTGCCCTTCGAGGAGGTCTGCCGGCTGGCGTCGGACTGGGGCTACGACGGCCTCGAGATCGCCTGCTGGGGCGACCACTTCGACGTCTGGCAGGCGGTGGAGGACGACGACTACGTCAAGGGCCGCCGCGAGATCCTGGACCGGCACGGCCTCCAGGTGTGGACGATCTCCAACCACCTCAAGGGCCAGGCGGTCTGCGACGACCCGATCGACGAGCGGCACCGCGACATCCTGCCCTCGCGGATCTGGGGCGACGGTGACGCCGAGGGTGTCCGGCAACGGGCGGCCGAGGAGATGAAGACGACTGCCCGGGCGGCCCGCAAGCTCGGCGTCGACACCGTGGTGGGCTTCACCGGCTCGGCCATCTGGAAGTACGTCGCGATGTTCCCGCCGGCCTCGCAGGAGATGGTCGACGCGGGCTACCAGGACTTCGCGGACCGGTGGAACCCGATCCTCGACGTCTTCGACGCCGAGGGCGTCCGCTTCGCCCATGAGGTGCACCCGAGCGAGATCGCCTACGACTACTGGACCACCGTGCGGACCTTGGAGGCGATCGGCCACCGGGAGGCGTTCGGGCTGAACTGGGACCCATCGCACTTCGTGTGGCAGGACCTCGACCCGGTGTCGTTCATGTGGGACTTCAAGGACCGGATCTACCACGTGGACTGCAAGGACGCGAAGCGGCAGGTCGGCAACGGCCGCAACGGTCGGCTGGGGTCGCACCTGCCCTGGGCGGACCCCCGGCGCGGCTGGGACTTCGTCTCGACCGGCCACGGCGACGTGCCGTGGGAGGCGTGCTTCCGGATGCTCAACACCATCGGCTACACCGGGCCGATCTCGGTCGAGTGGGAGGACGCCGGGATGGACCGCCTCGTCGGTGCGCCCCAGGCGCTGGAGTTCGTCCGGAGCCTGGCCTTCGACGCCCCCGCCGCCGCCTTCGATGCCGCCTTCAGCACGAAGGACTGACCCCCGGGGTTGGCCTCCAGCCCGGAATGACCACGTTCACCACCCCGGCGGGGCGATCACGAGGCGTCGACGCCTCGTGATCACCCCGCCGGCCTGGTGGTGTGTCCCGTGCTCAGCAGTCGAGCACGGTGTACGCGGTCAGCCGCGTAGGTTCAGCATGTTGTGGGCGCTGATCGCGGAGTGGCGCAGCGACTGGCCCGGGTCGGCCCCGCCACCGGGAGCGTTGTCCTGCTCGTAGTTCGAGTTGTGGAAGCCCTTGGCCCCGATGTTCTTGTAGAACGTCTCGAAGTCGATGTCGCTGCGGGGGTCTCCGAACGGGATGATGTTGTAGCCGTTGCCGATGCCCGGCTCCTGGGCGGTGCTGTCACCGTCCTTCGCGTGGAAGAGCGCGTACCGCTTGGTCTGGATCGCTACCTGCTGAAGCGGGTCCAGGATGTTCTCGACCCGGTTGCCGTTCCAGTCGTAGTACCAGCGGAACCGGTGCTGGGCCACGTGCGCCCAGTAGATGTCCATCTCCACCGCGCAGAGCGCGGGGTCGGTGACGTCGAGGTAGTGCTGCATCAGCCGCTTGCCCGACTCCCCGCGGACCATGGTCGGGGCGATGGGTGCCCCGGTGATCCGGTCCTGGGTCACCTGGACCATGGGCCCGTCCTGGAGGAAGTGGTAGGCCTCGGCGTGGTTGTGCGGGTAGAGCTGGATCCCCCACTGCAGGCTGAGGACGTTGAGCGCCTCCCACTTCTCGCCCGCGACCGTCCACGGCTCGATGTTGCGGTTGTTCGCGCTCGTGGGGTCGCTGCCGGTCCCCATGTACGGCATGCCGAGGATGGAGGCGAACTCGAGCTCGGTCTGGTAGCGGAGGTAGTCGGCGTCGGACATCCCGCCACCGGGGCTGCTCGGCCCTGGCCAGGTGTTCGGGATGAAGCCGTGGTTGCCGATCGCCTCGAGGCC
>DATHTV010000114.1:0-15208 GCA_035462845.1 Jiangellales bacterium | reverse complement strand
GGCCTCGTCATCGTCGCCATCGCCACGGCGCTGCTCGCCGTCCTCATGAGCATGCGCGCCGCCCGCGTCGCCGCCCAGTGACATCGGTGCCCCGCCCGGCCCTGCCGGGCGGGGCCCCCCTTCTCCCCTGGAAGGTCCTGTGTTCCCTGTCGCCGTCGCCCTGGTGCTGACGTCCCTGCTGTACCTGGGGCTGGTGCTCGCGAAGAGCCGCCGCCCTGTTGCCGTCCCCACCGAGGGTGCGGACGACCTGCAGTACGTGATCGTGGTGCCCTGCTTGGACGAAGCGATCGTCATCGGCGACACGCTGGCGGCGCTCAGCGCCCTGCCGCGGGACCGCGCACGGATCATCGTCGTCGACGACGACTCGTCCGACGCCACGTCGGAGATCACGAAGCGCTTCGCGCCCCGCGTCGAGCTCCTGCAGCGCCGACGTCCTCGCGCCCAGATCGGCAAGGGCGACTCGCTCAACCAGGCCTACCAGCACGTGCTGGCGACGGCCGACCGACCGCTCGACCGGATCGTCTTCGGCGTCGTGGACGCGGACGGTCGCATCGACCGGCACGCGCTCGACGTGGGTGATCGTTACTTCTCCGAACCCGACGTCGGCGGGCTGCAGTTCGCCATCTCCATCCGCAACCGTGCGTCCAACGTGCTGGCACGCATGCAGGACTTCGAGTTCCTCGGCTTCGCGCCGGTGCTGCTGACCGCTCGCGAGCACTTCGGCTCGGTGCCGCTCGGCGGCTGCGGCCAGTTCGTGCGGCTCTCCGAGCTGACGAAGATGGGTCCCGCGCCGTGGACCGACTCCCTGACCGAGGATCTCGACCTGGGGGTCCGTCTGCTCCTGAAGGGCGCTCGGGTCCGGTTCACCGCGATGGCCAGGGTGGAGCAGCAGGGCCTGACCGAGCTCCGTCCCCTGGTCCGACAGCGGACCCGCTGGGTGCAAGGTCACTTCCAGGCCTGGTCGCTGATCCCCGCCGTCTGGCGCTCGGGGGTACCGAACCGCACCTTCGGTGACCTCCTGTACATGCTTCTCTCTCCGGGTTTCATGCTGCTGTCGTCCGTCGTCTTCGCGCTCGCTCCTTTCCTGCTGGCGTGGACCCTTGCCTCGGGCACGGTCGCCTGGACCGACCCCGCGGTCCGTGTCTTCCTGGCCACCGTCTACCTGCTCATGTTCGGGCCCGCCCTGGTGTACGGGTTCTCCTACGCGCGGAACCGCGAGGAGGTGGGAGTGCTCAGCGCCCTCGCAATCTCGCATCTCATGCCGCTGTACACCTATGTGTGGTACGCCGCCGCCTGGCGCGCCATCATCCGCATCGTCCTGCGGCGAAAGAGCTGGGCCAAGACGGCCCGGCTCGTCGAGGACGGACCCATCGACACCCGTACCCCGAAGCACGCCAGGAGGGTGGCGGCATGACCCGGGTGATGCTCGTCTTCGGCACCCGGCCCGAGGCGATCAAGATGGCCCCTGTCGTGCGGGCACTCGCCGCCAGCCCACACCACGAGCCGGTCGTCGTGGTGACGGCTCAGCACCGGGAGATGCTCGACCAGGTCCTCGACCTCTTCGGCATCACGCCGGACCACGACCTCGACGTCAGCAGCCCCCGCCAGGGCCTGGGCCCGCTCACCAGCCGGGCCATCGACCGGCTCGGCCCGGTTCTCGCGGCCGAGCGTCCCGACCTCCTGCTCGTGCAGGGTGACACGACGACCACTCTCGTCGGGGCGCTGGCCGGCTTCTACGCTCAGGTGCCGGTCGTGCACCTGGAGGCCGGGCTGCGCACGAACGACGTGCTCAATCCGTTCCCCGAGGAGATGAACCGCCGGCTGGTGACGCGACTGGCGGCGCTGCACCTGGCGGCCACACCCGCCGCCCGTGAGAACCTCCTGTCCGAGGGCGTCTCGCCCGCGGACGTGCACGTCACCGGCAACACCGTCATCGACGCGCTCCTGTGGGCAGTCCACCTGGACCGCCCGGTGGAGGACCCTCTGTTGGCCCGCGCCCAGCGGCACGACGGGCCGGTCCTGCTCTGGACCAGCCACCGGCGCGAGTCCTGGGGCGCCCCGATGGCCCGCGTCGGCAGCGCGGTCGCGCGCGTCGCGGAGGCGGAGCCGGACCTGCTCGTCGTCCTGCCGGCGCATCGCAACCCGACGGTCCGTGAGGCGCTGGCTCCGACGGTGAGCGGCATGCCCAACGTGGTGGTCGGGGAGCCGGCGGACTACTGGAGCTTCGCCCGCCTCATGCGCCGCGCCACACTGCTCCTCACCGACAGTGGCGGCGTGCAGGAGGAGGGCCCGAGTCTGGGCAAGCCGGTGCTCGTCACCCGTGAGACGACCGAGCGGCCCGAGGCGATCGATGCCGGGGTGGCCGAGTTGGTCGGCACGGACCCCGATCTCGTTGTTCGCCGTGTGCGGCGGCTGCTGCACGATCCGGCCGCCTACGCCCGGATGGCCACGGCCGTCAGCCCGTACGGGGACGGCCGGGCGGCGGCGCGGACCGTCCAGGCTGTCGAGCGGCTACTGCGGGGCGGCCCCGTCGAGGAGTTCGCCCCCGAACCGGGCTCGGTGCACGCGACTGAGTCCGTCGTCATCGGCAACTGATCGTGACGATTCTGGCACGTTGGGATCATGTCACTGCTACCCTCGAGGGCAGTCGAACCCGAGGGACGGCATGCACGTCCGATGGCGGGTCATCGCCGCGGTCCTGGCCGGACTGGTCTGCGTGAGCTCCGCGGCATCGCAGGTCGGCGCCTCGGCCCGCCCGGACCCCGCGCACCCCGCCTCGGGGGCTCCCGTCGCCTGGCAGGACGACTTCGGCAGTCTCCCGGTCGGCCCCGAGTGGCAGGACGGCCACGCCTACGGCGGGTGGCGCTCTCAGTTCGACGGCTGGGGGACGACCGCCGTGAAGGACGTCGCCGGCAGGCCGGTGCTGTCGCAGCGACCGCGCCCAGCGACGCAGGTCGACGGCACCGACGCCAGTCTGGTGACGTCGACGCGCGAGTTCGGCGACCTGGATCTCCGGGTGCGCCTGCGAACCGTGGACCAGCTACGGACACCGGAGCCCAACCCGTGGGAAGTGGCGTGGGTCATCTGGCACTACACCGACAACACCCATTTCTACTACCTCGCCCTGAAGCCGAACGGGTGGGAACTCGGCAAGGAGGATCCTGCCTACCCCGGGGCACAACGCTTCCTGGCCACCGGGTCGACCCCGCGGTTCCCGGTGGGCGCCTGGTACGACGTCCGCGTCCGCCAGGTGGGCGACGCGACGACGGTGTGGGTGGATGGGCTGCGGCTGACGGCACACCGCGACACCGAGCGTCCCTACCGCCGGGGAGCGGTGGGTCTCTACAACGAGGACGCGGATGTGCAGTTCCGCGACGTCAGCGTGGCACCACGCTGACCCTTGCCGCGGTCAGGCGGGCGCGAGCCGGCTGCGCGAGACCACCGGCGCCAGCCCGGCGGACCGCGCCACGGCGTCCGGGTCGCCGCACACGGTCAACCAGGTCGCGAGCATGCGGTGGCCGCCCTCGGTGAGGACCGACTCGGGGTGGAACTGCACCCCCTCGACCGGCAGGGACCGGTGCCGCATGGCCATCACCACGCCGCCCTCGGTCCGGCCGGTCACCTCCAGCTCCGCCGGGACGGTGCCGGGCTCGACCGCCAGCGAGTGGTAGCGCGTGGCGGTGAACGGGTCCGGCAGACCGTGGAGGACACCGGCCCCCTCGTGGTGCACGAGGCTCGTCTTGCCGTGCAGCAGCTCGGGGGCCCGATCCACCGTCGCGCCGTAGGCGACCCCGATCGCCTGCAGGCCGAGGCACACGCCGAACACCGGCACCCGGCCCGCCGCGTGGCGCACCAGGTCGATGCAGACGCCGGCGCCCTCGGGAGTGCCCGGACCGGGAGAGAGCAGGACCCCGTCGTAGGCGTCCGCGTCGGTGGCGAGGACCTCGTCGTTGCGCCGCACGTCGCACTCGGCGCCGAGCTGGGCGAGGTACTGCACCAGGTTGAAGACGAAGCTGTCGTAGTTGTCGACGACCAGGATCCGCCGGGCCGGGACGGTCACAACGGCTCGTCCGGCGACACGTCGAGCGGGCCTTCGTACCCCGGCATCCCCAGCTGCTCGACGGTCTTGGCGGAGTAGCCGAGGCCGATGTACTCCGCCCACGACCGGTAGGCCTCGACCGCCGGGGACTCGTCGAGGGCGGCCGCCATGCGGTCGACGTCACCGATCGCCGAGATCGTGAACGGCGGCGAGTAGGTCCGGCCGTGCAGGATCAGCACGTTGCCGACGCAGCGCACGGCGCTCGTCGAGACCACCCGCTGGTCCATGATCGTCATCGCCTCGGCCCCGCCGGCCCAGAGCGCGTTGACGACCCCCTCGACGTCCTGCTGGTGGACGACGTAGTCGTCGTACACGGTGCCGGCCGGCATGCCTCGTCCGTCGGTGGGCAGCGGGGCGTCGTCGAGGCTGACGGTGACTCCCGGCCCGGTCACCGGGGTCATCCCGGCCATCGGTCGCAGCTCGTCGAGCTGGTCCCGGGCGGTGGGACTGCCGCTCGCGGCCTCGGCGGCGGCCAGCGTCTCGACCTCCCGCTGGAGCGTCTCGATGCGCTCGGTCAGCTCGGCCGTCCGTCGCTCCTCCGCTCGCACCAGGTCGGAGAGCTCGGTGTACCGGCCGACTCGCAGGTCGTCCCCGTCGGAGGCCTGGGCGCTCAGCGCGAACATCATGCCGGACACGGCGAGCACGGCGGGGGCGGCCAGGCGCCAGCCGGTGACGGCCACCGCTCACCTCCTGCGCCGACGGGCCCGATCCTCTGAGTGACTACGCTAACCGACGGTGCCGGCAGGAGGACGCCGGCGACCGCCCCGAGAGAGGAACACCACGTGCCCGAGTCCCGTCGACGCCGCAAGCCCGACTTCACCCCGCCGCCGCGGCGGCGTGGGATCTCGTCCTTCGGGGGCGGCCGGTGGGTCGCGCCGACGATGGTGACGCTGCTGCTGCTGGGGCTGTTCTGGATCGTCGTCTACTACATCGCCGGCAACGACATCCCGCTGATGCGCGACCTCGGCGGCTGGAACCTGCTGATCGGGATGGGTCTCATCACCGGTGGCTTCCTCACCGCGACCAAGTGGCAGTGAGCCTCCTGGTGACGCCCCGCCAGCGTGGTCCACACCGTTTCCCACAGCTGTGATTACACCGGTGTGATTCTGTCCCCACTGTGGACAAGCCTTGTGGACACAGCACGGGTACGTGGGCGGGACGCCGGTCGCGTACCGGATCAGCCCAGGAGGCCGGCGGGCTGGATCGCCAGGGCGACCGCACCGATGACAAGGCCCACCGCCACGCAGGCGGCGACCCCGAGCACGGTCCGCCGCTCGCGCGGCGCGTACGCGAACACCGCGGAGAGCGCCAGGCCGGTCACCAGCCCGCCGAGGTGGGCCCGCCAGTCGATGCCCGGGACGACGAAGCCGAGCACGACGTTGATGCCCAGGATCACCAGCACCGTGGTCACGTCCCGGCCGAAGCGGCGCAGGACGACCAGGGTCGCCCCGAAGAGGCCGAAGACCGCCCCCGAGGCGCCGTAGCTCGCCGTGCCCGGCGTGAGGAAGGCCAGCGAGGCCACGCTGCCGCCGAGTGCCGACAGCACGTACAGGGCGAGGAAGCGCCATCGCCCCAGGACCGGCTCGAGCAACGAGCCCAGCACCCACAACGCGTACATGTTGAAGCCGATGTGCCAGACCTGGACGTGCACGAAGCTCGCACTGAGCAGGCGGTACCAGTCACCGGCCCAGACGCCCACGACCTCGCCCTCGAACAGCGCCGCCGGGAACAGGGCGAAGCGCCCGACCAGGTTGCCCGCGCCGACGACGAGGCCGACCAGGTAGACCGCCAGGTTGGCACCGATGAGCGACTTGGTGAGCAGGTCGGGCGTGCGGACGACCTCGCCACCCAGCGGGGTGCGGGCCTGCCGGACGGCCCGTGCGCCCTCGGCGACGCACGCCGGGCAGTGGAAGCCCACGGGCGCGGTGACCATGCAGTCGGGGCAGATCGGCCGTCCGCAGCGGGTACACCGGATCCAGGTCTCACGCGAGGGGTGCCGGTAGCAGGTGGGCGGTGCTCCGGTGTCGGCTGGCGATCCGGTCACGCGGGTCTCAGGCCTCGCGACGCTCGATCGTCACGCTCTCGACGGTCACCGGCTCCAGCGGCCGGTCCATCTGGCCGGTCTCCACGGCGGCGATCGCGTCGACCACCGAGCGACCGGCCGCGTCGGTCACCTCGCCGAAGATGGTGTGCCGGAAGTTGAGCCACGGCGTCGGACCCACGGTGATGAAGAACTGCGAGCCGTTGGTGTCCGGGCCGGCGTTCGCCATCGCCAGGAGATACGGGCGGTCGAAGGACAGCTCGGGGTGGAACTCGTCGGCGAAGCGGTAGCCCGGGCCGCCGGTGCCGGTGCCCAGCGGGTCACCGCCCTGGATCATGAAGCCGGGGATCACCCGGTGGAAGGTCGTGCCGTCGTACAGGTGCGCGGTCGTCTTGCGCCCGTCCCGGGGGTCCACCCACTCACGTCCGCCCTCGGCGAGCTCCACGAAGTTCGCCACCGTCTTCGGGGCGTGGTCGCGGAACAGCTTCAGCCTGATGGCGCCGTGGTTGGTCTGAAGGACGGCGTAGAGCTCCTCGGCCACGGTGAGGCCCTTCGGTTCGAGACGGACTGCGGTCGGCAGGACAACCGCGCCATCGTCGCACGGCGGCCCGCGGGTATCGCTCCGGGGCCGTGCGGGGCATGATCGGGGGCGGCGGGGGGAAGTGGACCACCGAACCGACCGTGATGAGGAGGCCCGAGTGACCGCACTGTCCGACCGCGCCCACCTGAGCAGGAGCGACGCCAAGGAGCGCGCTGCTGCGGCGGCCGAGACCGCTCGTGTCGCCGCACACGACCTGTCCGAACGACTCGCTCCGCTCGCGGAGTCGGCCCGCGCCGCGGCCGCTCCCAAGGTCGAGGCCGCCCGGGACGTCGCCCGGGACAAGGTCGGGCCGGCTCTCGACCGCACCCGCGAGACGGTGGGCCCCCGGGCCGCCCTGGCGCGCGAGAGTTTCCTCGAGGACGTGGTTCCCAAGGTGGCGGCGGCCGTGGCGACCGCGGCCACCGCGGTGTCCGAGAGCGCGCACGAGCTCTCCGACAAGGCCACCGAGCTGTCCGTGCCGCCCAGCCGCCGCCGGCGCCGCAAGCGGTTCCTGCTGGTCCTGGGTGCGCTGGTGCTCGCCGCTGGCGTCGCCGTGGTGCTGCGCCGCCGGGGCCAGGCCGAGCAGTGGCAGACGTACGAGGCCGACCAGGCGCCGTTCGACTCGCAGGCTCCCAAGCCGCCGACCAAGCCCTACACCTCGCCGACGAGCAGTCCGGCCGCGACCGGCGGCGCCGCGGCGGGAACCGCGACCGTGATGTCGAGCAGCGACGACGTCGCCGCGGCCAGCCCGGACGAGGCGGCGGCCGACGCGACGGAGGCGCCGCACGAGCCCACCACCCCGGACGCGCCGGCGGAGGAGACGGTCATCGGCGATGCCGCGGACTCCTCGGGTGGTGAGGGCTCCCCCACGTCCCGTCGCGGTCGCCGGGCCGCGTCGCCCGAGGGCGAGGGCGAGGGCTCCGAGAGCTGACCACGTCCGAGAGCTGACCAGGTCCGGGCAGGTCGTCGCCGATCCACGTCCGTTCCGAGGAGCGCCCGCGCCCGGGGTGTGCTTGCATCCCGGGCGTGGGGTCCCCGGCGTTCGCCCGCATCCGCGCCCAGGTGCTCGACGTCACCGCGCGGGTGCCGCGCGGGCGGGTGACGACCTATGCCGCCGTGGGGGACGAGCTCGAGGTGGTGCCGCGGCACGTCGCGTACCTGCTGTCCATGCAGTCGGACGACGAGGTCGCGGCGCTGCCGTGGCACCGGGTGGTTTCGGTGGACGGACGTCTCGCCCGAGGAGAGCGAGGAGAGGAGCAGGCCGCGCGGCTGCGGGCCGAGGGCGTACCCGTCGTGGGCCGCCGGGTCAGTCCGCTCGCGGAGTACGTCGTGCGCGTCCCGCTCGACGAGCAGCACCGGGCGCATCCCTCCACCCCGCTGGAGCGCTCGGAGCCGACCACCCTCGACCCGGCAGCGCGCACGCCGGAGCCTGGCCCTGCCGGGTCCCGGGGCGCGGAGGCGCGTGCCGCCAGGTCCGATTCCCGCTAGGTCGGCAGCCTCGGCGTGCCGCACGATGGTCGCGTGACCACGACCGTCGAGCACCCCACGGGCAGCCGGTCTCTCGACCCGGCCGCCTGCTACCGCGCCGTGTCGGGTCGTGACCCGCGCTTCGACGGCCGCGTCTTCCTCGGGGTCGTCACGACCGGCGTGTACTGCCGGCCCTCCTGCCCCGCCCGCACCCCGCGGCCGGAGAACTGCCGTTACTTCGCGACGGCCGCCGCCGCCGTGGCCGCCGGCTTCCGCGCGTGCCGCCGCTGCCGGCCGGACGCCCTCCCTGGCTCCCGGGAGTGGGACCACCGCACCGACCTCGCCGCTCGCGCCGTCCGGATGATCGGCGACGGCGTCGTGGACGAGGTCGGGGTGGGCGGCCTGGCGGGCCGCCTTCACGTGAGCGATCGCCACCTGCACCGCGTGCTCGTGGCCGAGGTCGGAGCCTCGCCGCAGCAGCTGGCCCGCACCCGGCGGGCCCAGACCGCACGGATGCTCGTCGAGCAGACCTCGTTGTCCATGACCGAGATCGCCTTCGCCGCGGGGTTCGCGAGCGTCCGGCAGTTCAACGACGTGATGCGGGCCGAGTTCGGCGTCGTCCCGTCGGCCCTGCGCCGGCGACCGGTACCCGACGGGGCGTCCGGACGGGTTCCGTCCGGCCTGCCCACGGTGACGCTGCGGCTACGGCTGCGGCCGCCTTTCGCCCGCGACCCGCTCGCCAGGTTCCTCCGCGCGCACGCGGTGCCAGGGCTGGAGCGCGTCGAGCCGGACGGCTCCCACGTCCGTACGGTGCCCGCTCCGGGCGGCGCGGCGACGGTCCGTGTCTCGCTCGGTCAGGTCCCCGACGACGGCGATCACCTTCCCGTCCGCATGCGGCTCGGCGACCTCGCCGACCTGGCCGGTGTCGTGGCGCGGCTGCGGCGGTGGCTCGACCTCGACGCCGACCCCGTCCAGGTCGACCACGCCCTGGCCGCCGACCCGGCGCTGTTGGCCCTGGTCGCCGAGCGTCCCGGGCTACGGGTGCCCGGAGCGGTGGACGGCGTGGAGACCGCCGTGCTCGCCGTGCTCGGCCAGCACGTATCGCTGCGGGCGGCGAGGACCTTCGCCGCTCGGCTGGTCGAGGCCTACGGGGACGACGCCGGCGACGGGGCGCGGGTCTTCCCGCGCGCAGAGACGCTGGCGGCGGCCGACCCCGACGAGGTGCGTGCAGTCACCGGGGTGACCGGGGCCCGCGCCCGTACCGTCGTCGCCCTCGGTCAGGCGGTCGCCGCAGGAGCTCTCGACCTGCGCCCCGGGGCGGACCGGGCCCACGTCCGCCGGGCCCTGATGTCGCTGCCCGGGGTGGGGCCGTGGACCACCGAGTACGTCGCCCTGCGCAGCCTGGCCGATCCGGACGCGTACCCGGCAGGCGACCTCGTCCTGCGCAGGGCACTGGGCGTCTCGTCGGCGTCGGAGGCGACGGCGCGCGCCGAGCGGTGGCGGCCCTGGCGAGGCTACGCACTGCTGCACCTGTGGACCAAGGAGGCCTTGACATGAACGACACACCGGTGACCGTCCTCGTCCTGCCGACGCCCGGCGGGCCGCTCACCGTGCTCCTCACCCCGGAGGACGGCGTCGTCCGCGCCTCCGGCTACACCGGCGTCGAGGACCAGGTGGCCCGCCTCGCGCCGGACCTGCGCCGCGGCGGCTACCGCGCGGTCCCGCCGTCGGACCCGGTGGCCGGCCCGGTGGCGGATGCCGTGGCCGCCTACTCCGCGGGCCGGGTGGACGCCCTCGCCGACGTGCCGGTGGCGCAGCCGGGCGGGGCGTTCCTGCAAGAGGTGTGGCGCGTCATGCGCGCGATCCCACCGGGCCAGACCTGGTCGTACGCGGAGCTGGCCGCCAAGGCCGGACGGCCGGCGGCGGTGCGCGCCGCGGGTCAGGCCTGCGCCCGCAACCTGGTCGCGCCGTTCGTCCCGTGCCACCGGGTCGTCCGCAGCGACGGGACGCTCGGCGGCTACTACTACGGGCTCGCGGTCAAGGAGCGGCTGCTGGCGCACGAGCGGGCCGCCGGGTGAGCCGGTCGATGGTTGCCCGGCCACTGGTTGCCCGGCCACTGGTTGCCCGGCCACTGGTTGCCCGGCCCGGGGTGACCACGATGCGTGGAGACGAGGGGACTCGAACCCCTAACCCCCGCCTTGCAAAGGCGGTGCTCTGCCAGTTGAGCTACGTCCCCAGCGAGGCGCCGGGCAGGGGAACCGGCGCCCCGGGTCAGGGAGGGTCAGCGCAGGTCGCGCGGCGGGACCGGGTCGGTGGCCTCGGCCCACAGGTCCTGCTCGGCCTTGTCGGCCTGGATCCGCTTGTAGCCGACGTAGCCGGCCACCGCGGCGACCGCGGCGAGAAGCACCTTCTTGTTCACGGGGAACGCCTCCTCGGCGACGGTCGCGGCAGGGCGGACAGGCGTGGGCCTAACTGGACTTGAACCAGTGACCTCTTCCTTATCAGGGAAGCGCTCTAACCGACTGAGCTATAGGCCCCTGCGCACGGCGGCCGGAGCAGGTTACCCCACCCCCGACCGGGCACCCAAACCGCCTCAGTCGTCCTCGGCCAGGGTGACCTCGAGGCCACCGAGCAGGCTGGCGGACAGGTTGTAGAGGAACGCGCCGAGCGTGGCCAGGGCAGTGATGAGCACCACGTCGACCACCGCCACCAGCGTGGTGAACCCGAGGACGCGGGACATCGCCACGAAGCCCTCGACGTCGATGCCGGCGCTGGTCTCGGAGGCCGTGACGTCGCGGACGACGTCGCCGACGGCCGAGAAGACCCCCGCGGCGTCGAGCACCGACCACAGCACGGCCACGGCGACGAACAGCATGATGCCCATGGCGACGGAGAGCAGGAACGCCGTCTTCATGACCGACCACGGGTCCAGTCGGAGCAGGCGGAGCCGTGCCTTGCGCACCCGCCCCGTACGGCGGGGGGCGGGGGCAGGCGCCGCGGACGTGCCCGTGGTTTCGCGGGAGCGGGCGGGTTCGGAACCGGTCTCGGGAGGCCGGGCCGCGGGGCGGGCGGTCGTGGCCGGGCCCGGACCGGTGGCGTACGCCTGCGCCGGCGCCGCCGACGAGGCGGCGGCGGCCGGAGTAGCCACCGCGGTGGCGGTGCGGCCCCCGGAGGACGGCGAGGACGGCGACGGAGGGGACGAACGGGCCGAGGACTGGGTCGACGACTGGGCGGGCGACGAGGACGGCGATGCAGCCGGCGGCGGCTGAGCCGCGCCGTTGGACGCACCCCGCTCGGTGTCACCCTCGGTGATCGGGGTCGGAGCCATGGCGTCCTGGACACGCTGCGCGGCGTGCCGGGTGGCCTGGGCGGCCCGGGTGGCCTGGGCCCGCAGCGCCGCGGCCACGTCGTACCCCCCGCTGGACCGCTCGCCCACGGCCCCGGCCCCGTTGGACGGGCTCGCGTGCTGGGCCGTGGCCTGAGGGTCGGACGCGGGACGTGGCGCCTCGCGCGGCACGGTGCCGCCGCCGACCGCAGGTCCGCTGACCTGGGTCGGCGCGTCCTGCGCCTCGGCCGGGGTGGGACGCGGGGTCCCGCCGCTGGTCGTCACGTTGCATCACCCTCCGGGTCGGGGGTCGGACCCTCGTCCGGAAGGTCCGTGACCGCATCGTCCTCGGCGTTGCGGGCGATCGCAACGACAGCGTCCCCCGTGCCGAGGTCGACGTACTTCACGCCCATGGTGTCACGACCCTTGGGGGGAACCCCACTCACCGGGCTCCGTGTCACCCCACCGCGGGCGCGGATGGCGAGAACCTCGTCGCCCTCAGCGACCACCAGGGCCCCGACGAGGGACCCCCTGGCCTCGGCGATCTTCATGGCCTTGATGCCCAGCCCGCCGCGGCCCTGGACGCGGTACTCCTCGACCGCCGTCCGCTTGGCGAACCCGCCGTCGGTGACGGTGAACACGTACGAGGCGGTGCCGTCGCGCACCACCGCCATGGACAGCAGCTCGTCGCCGTCGCGGAACTTCATCCCGTACACGCCGCCGGTCGACCGCCCCATCGGGCGGAGCTGCTCGTCGGTCGCGGTGAAGCGGATCGCCTGGCCGAGGCGGGACACCAGCAGCAGGTCGTCGGTGGGGCCGACCAGCTCGGCGCCGATCAGCTCGTCGTCCTCCCGGCGGAACAGCACCGCGATGACGCCGCCGGAGCGGTTGGAGTCGTACTCGGTCAGCCGGGTCTTCTTGACGAATCCGTGCTTGGTCGCGAGCACGAGGTACTCCGCCTGGTCGTAGTCGCGGATCGCGAGCACCTTGGCGATGTGCTCGTCGGGCTGGAAGGCGAGCAGGTTGGCGACGTGCTGGCCGCGCGCGTCACGCGAGGCCTCCGGCAGCTCGTACGCCTTGGCCCGGTAGACCCGGCCGCGGTTGGTGAAGAACAGGATCCAGTGGTGCGTCGTGGTGACGAAGAACTGCGTCACCACGTCGTCCTCGCGCAGCGTCGTGCCGCGCACGCCCTTGCCGCCGCGGTGCTGCGACCGGTAGGCGTCGACCTTGGTCCGCTTGGCGTACCCGCCCTGGGTGATGGTGACCACCACCGGCTCCTCGGGGATGAGGTCCTCGGCGCTGAAGTCGCCCTCCGCCGGGATGATCCGGGTGCGTCGCTCGTCGCCGTACCGGTCGACGATCTCGCCCAGCTCCTCGCTGATGATCTCCCGCTTGCGCGCGTCGGACTCGAGGATGAGCTCCAGCTCGGCGATCTCGGCGGTGAGCTGGTCGTGCTCGTCCTGGAGCTCCTGGCGCTCCAGCGCGGCCAGCTTGCGCAGCTGGAGGTCGAGGATCGCACGGGCCTGGATCTCGTCGATCTCCAGGAAGTCCTGCAGGCGGACCTGCGCCTCGGCGGCGGACGGGCTCTGCCGGATCAGGGCGATGACCTCGTCGATGACGTCGATCGCCTTGAGCAGGGCGCGCACGATGTGCAGCCGTTCCCGGCGCTTGCGAAGCCGGTACTCGGTCCGCCGGCGGATCACCTCGATCTGGTGGGTGACCCAGTGACGGACGAACGCGTCCAGCGGCAGGGTGCGCGGGACCCCGTCGACCAGGGCCACCATGTTGCAGCCGAAGGTGTCCTGCAGCTGGGTGTGCTTGTACAGGTTGTTGCGCACGACCGTCGGGACGGCGTCGCGCTTGAGGACCACCCGGATCCGCATGCCGGTGCGCGACGAGGAGTCGTCCTTGAGGTCGGCGATGCCGGGGACCTTGCCGGTGTCGGCCAGGTCGGCGATCTTGCGGATGAGGGCGTCCGGGTTCACCTGGTACGGCAGCTCGGTGACGACCAGTGCCGCCCGGCCGCGGGCGTCCTCCTCGACCTCGACCACGGCCCGCATCACGACCGAGCCACGGCCGGTGCGGTAGGCCTGCTCGATGCCGGTCGTGCCGACGATGAGCCCCCGGGTCGGGAAGTCGGGGCCCTTGACCCGGCTCAGGAGCTCGTCGAGGAGCTCGTCCTGCGGCGCCTCGGGGTGCTGGAGGTACCACTGCACGCCGCCCGCGATCTCGCGCAGGTTGTGCGGGGGGATGTTGGTCGCCATACCGACGGCGATCCCGCCCGAGCCGTTGACGAGGAGGTTCGGGAACCGGCTCGGCAGGACGTCGGGCTCCTGCTGGCGGCCGTCGTAGTTCGGGGAGAAGTCGACGGTCTCCTCGTCGATCTCGCGCACCATCTCCATGGCCAGCGGCGCGAGTCGGCACTCCGTGTAACGCATGGCGGCTTGTCTGTCGTCGCCGGGCGAGCCGAAGTTGCCCTGCCCCTGCACCAGCGGGTAGCGCAGCGACCACGGCTGGGCCAGCCGCACGAGCGTGTCGTAGATCGCCGTGTCGCCGTGCGGGTGGTACTGGCCCATCACGTCACCGACGACGCGCGAGCTCTTCGAGAAGCCGCGGTCGGGCCGGTACCCGCCGTCGTACATGGCGTAGAGCACCCGCCGGTGCACCGGCTTGAGCCCGTCGCGCACGTCGGGCAGCGCGCGGCCCACGATGACGCTCATCGCGTAGTCGAGGTACGAGCGCTGCATCTCGACCTGCAGGTCGACCGGCTCGATGCGGCCGCCGGGCGGCACGGCCGGGGTGGTGGTGGTGTCGTCGGTCACGGGGGCGAGCCTCCGTCAGGTCGTACGGCGGGGGAGTGCGGGTGGGCGCGGCGACGCCGTACGGGGGTCAGCGAGTCGGACGGTCAGATGTCGAGGAAGCGGACGTCGCGGGCGTTGCGCTGGATGAAGCGGCGGCGGCTCTCGACGTCCTCGCCCATCAGCGTGGTGAACACGTCGTCGGCCTGGGCGGCGTCCTCGAGCGTGACCTGGAGCAGGACGCGACGCTCGGGGTCCATCGTCGTCTCCCAGAGCTCGTCGTTGTTCATCTCGCCGAGGCCCTTGTAGCGCTGGACCCCGCCCTCCTTGGGCAGCCGCCTGCCGCTCTCCAGGCCGGCCCGGGTGAGCGCGTCGCGCTCCCGGTCGGAGTAGGCGTAGTCGGGGGCGACGTCCCGGCCGGACCACTTGATCTTGTACAGCGGCGGCTGGGCGAGGTAGACGTGCCCGCGCTCGACCACGGGCCGCATGAACCGGAAGAGCAGCGTGAGCAGCAGCGTCCGGATGTGCTGGCCGTCGACGTCGGCGTCGGCCATCAGGACGACCTTGTGGTAGCGCAGCCGGTTGATGTCGAAGTCGTCGTGGACCCCGGTGCCCAGCGCGTTGATGATCGCCTGGACCTCCTGGTTCTGCAGGATCCGGTCGATCCGGGCCTTCTCGACGTTGAGGATCTTGCCGCGGATGGGGAGGATCGCCTGGGTGCGCACGTCGCGGCCCTGCTTTGCCGGGCCGCCCGCCGAGTCGCCCTCGACAATGAAGATCTCGCACTCTTCAGGGTTGGTCGACTGGCAGTCCCGCAGCTTGCCGGGCAGCCCGCCGTTGCCCAGGAAGCCCTACCGGTTACGCGCCTGCTCGCGGGCCTTACGGGCGGCGATCCGGG
>DATHTV010000113.1:0-5176 GCA_035462845.1 Jiangellales bacterium | reverse complement strand
TGCCCGGGACCTTGACGATCGTGTCGCCGTCCCGGACCTCGAGCGGTCCGAGGACGCGGAACTCGGCGCCCGGACCGTTCGCCGACGCCGTGGAGCCCTCCACGGGTCCCTCCTCGCGATCGTCTCGAGCATGCTCCGGGTCGTCTGCTGGGGGCAAGCGCTCGACGTGGTGCGCCCTCGTCCGCAAGGCGGCGTGAATCATGCGACGTTGCCGGCGTCAGCGGCGCGTCGACGTCGCAGGATCGCGGGAGCTCATCCGTACCTTGCGACATTGCCGGCCTCAGGAGCGGGGCGACGTCGCATGATCGCCGTCACGTGTGGGCGACGGGGTCGGCGACCGCGGCGTGGGCGACCGCCAGGTCGAGGCTGTCGACGTGGGTGTCGTTGACGCGTTCCCGCAGGGCGAGGACGCTTCGTGGTGTCAGCCAGTGCTCGGGGGAAGGAGCACAGGAGGATCGCGATGCCACGAGGACGTTGGGTGCGGGGGACGGCGGCGGTGCTGCTCGCCGTGGGACTGGGCGTGACGGGTACGCCGGCCACAGCGGCACCCCCTCAGATCGAACGTGAGGTCGTCGACGACAGCTTCGACGACGAGTTCCTCACCGAGGAGTGCGGGGTGCCCGTGGTCACGACCGTGACCGGCCAGATCGCCAACCGCGCCTTCGAGCGGCCCGGGACGGGGGTCCTCAACGTCTTCACGATCAACCTGACGCTGACGGCGACGTCCGGCGACAGGACGGTGCGCTTCAAGGACGTGGGCGCCGACGTGCTCAGGGTCCTGCCGGACGGCTCGCTCGTCCTTGCCGTCATCGGGCAGGTCCCCTTCGCCTTCACCGGCGTGCTGAAGCTGGACCCCACGACCGGCGAGGTGCTCCAGGAGCCACAGCACTCCACCGCGGACACGACGAGGATCTGCGCGGCGCTCACCCGCTGAGCTCGCGGTCTGAGCCGCATGATCGCGGCACCTCAGCCGAATCGTGCGACATCCGTGGGCTCCTGAGCGCAGGAACGTCGCATGATCGGCGGCGGTGATCGGCGGGCGGCCGGACAGCCGTCATCCCCCGGCGTACTGCAGGCGGCAGCTGGGCGAGCAGCGCGTCCAGCTCTCCGATGAGCTCCGGTCCCGCCCCCGTAGCGAGCTCGGCGGTCACGCGGTCCTCTACCGCGGCGAGGCGTAGCTCGTGGAGGGCGGCCCGCTCGGCGGCCGCGAAGGGCGCGTCGAACTCCCCGTACGGCTCGCCTCGCCACAGGTCCAGGGCCTCCCGGAGGAGGCCGGCGGCCTCACCAGGGGGCCCCTCGCTGAGCTCGCGGTGCCCCGCCGCCACGAGTGACCTGAACCACTCGGCGTCCACGTCCGCCGGTGCCACCTCGGCGGCGTAGCCCGGCTCACGCGTCACCACGACGGCCGAGCTGTCCTGGGGGAGCGCTCGCCTGAGCCTCGACACGTACGACTGGACCGTCTTCGCGGCCCTGTCCGGCGGGTGCTCACCCCAGAGCGCCTCGACGATCGCCGGCAGCGAGAAGACTTGGCCGGGCGCCGTGAGCAGCAGGGTGAGGGACGGCGCGCTCCTGCCTGCCCGGGAGGCGCAGCAGGGCACCGTCCTCCCGCACCTCGAGCGGTCCGAGCACCCCGAAGGTCAGGTGCGTGACAGTCGAGGGCGTCAGCTCGCGCGCTGTGGGCACGGCCGTACCCCCCGCTCCTTCGTCAGGGCCGCGTCCGCGCGTGGCGGCCATCCGACGGCGAAGCCAGCGGTCACCTCGGCCGAACGGTCGCCCTGCCGGGCACGGCAAGCGTGAGCGGTCAGCCGGCCAGGCGCTGCGGCTCGAGGACTCCGGGGGCCTCGGCCGCACCCGTGAGGCCCGCGACCGCCGCACGCACCGCCGCAGCGGGGTCGGCCACGGCGGTCGACCAGGTCGCGACCGGTCGGGCGTCGGGCCGCACGAGCACCGCCCCGCCACCGCGGATCCCGAGAAGGTCCGCGGCTGCGTCGTCGACGGTACGGATGTCCAACGGGACGGCACCAGGGGCGACCGCCTGCGCCCACCGCTCCCCGGCGGCGTCGGTCAGCAGGGCCAGTCCTGCACCGACCAGGTCGAGCGTCGAGGTTCCCCGCGATCCCGCCAGCCACGCGTGCGGGAGCCGGCCGGCCAGGTCGACGGCGAGCCCGTCCTCGGCGTCGCGACGGCTGCCGTCCGGGTCGGCGGATCGTGCGGTGTTGTGCAGGCCGACCGGCCGGCGCTCCGTCCCGTACGAGTCCAGGAGCGCGGGTGCTGCCCAGCCGCGGGCGACCCACGCCAGCTTCCAGCCCAGGTCGTGGCCGTCGTGGACCGCGGTGTTCATCCCGGTGCCTCCGCGAGGCGTCACCCGGTGGGCCGCGTCACCGACCAGGAAGGCGTGCTGTTCGCGGTAGCGCGAGGCGGTCTGCGCCGCGAAGGAGAAGCGGCCCACCCGCTCCACCTGCGGTGCCAGGTCCGGTACTCCGGTCGCGGCTCGCAGCAGGGGCGGGATGCGGGGGTCGTCCGGGCCGGTCAGGTGACCTTGGCCGGGTGCGAGCTCCTGACCGTAGAGCCAGCGGTCGCCCGCACCGAGTGGAACCACGATGCCGGGTGCGTCGGGATGCGTGACCACGTACAGGCCGTGGCGCCGGGCACCGAGCAGTGCCCACAGCGGGGCACGGAACTGCACCGTCGAGTGCCCCACGAGGTCCTCGGGGCCCTCCATCGGGATGCCGAGGAGGGCGCGCACCGTGCTGTGCGCCCCGTCCGCCGCGACCAGATAGGACGCTCGGACGAGCGTCATCCGCCCGGTGGACGGCTCGCGCAGTGCGGCCGTCACCCCGTCGGGATCCTGGTCCACCGCGGTGAGCTCCAGCCCGAACCGGACGTCCGCCGACGGAAGAGAACGCAGGTGGTCGAGCAGCACCGGCTCGAGGTGGTCCTGCGCGACGCAGGCGGGTCGCGTCGGGCTGACGCGGGCGGCCTCCTCGCGGGTCGGGAAGCCCAACGGCATCGCCACGCCCCGGTCCGACGACATGGTCTCCGCGATCCAGGCGTCCCATTCCACCTCGACCTCACCGGCGCGCACCTGGGGCTCCAACCCCCACGAACGGACGATCTCCATCGTCCGCGTGCTGACCGCGGTCGCCCGCGGCAGCCCCGACAGCGCAGGCCGGCGCTCGACGAGCAGGCACCGGACGCCGTAGCGGGCCAGGGTGATGGCTGTCGTCAAGCCGGCCGGACCTGCGCCGATGACGAGCACGGGGACGTCGTGGACCTTCTTCGTGGGCATGGCAGGCGCTCATTTCGCTGGACACCGTGTCTTTGATCGGACAGCATGTATTCTGCCGGTCAGACTGTCAAGTGAAATCTGGAGCCGACTGTGCCGAGGAAGTACGAGCAGCGAGCCCGGGCGGACTCCGCCGCCGTGACGCGACGGCGGGTCCTGGACGCGATGTACCGACGGCTGCGCGAGGCACCTGCCCAGCCGGTCAGCGTGGACGGTGTCGCCCAGGACGCCGGCGTGGCTCGTTCGACCGTGTACCTGGTCTTCGGCTCGCGGGCCGGGCTCTTCGACGCCTTCGGTGAGTACCTCTACGAGCGGGCGGGCTTCCACCGGATCGTCGAGGCGGTCCAGGACCCCGATCCCCGCGAGCACCTCAGGCGCAGCCTGCGGGCCGCGAGCGAGGTGTACGCCGCCGAGCGGGACGCCGCGCGTGCGGTCTACTCGATGGGCGCCGTCGACCCCGACGCCATGGCCGGGGTGGCCCAACGACTCGAGGCGTCACGCGCCGGCGGCATGGACTACCTGGCCGGGCGCCTCGCCGACGCCGGCCTCCTCCAGCCGGGGGTCAGCCGACGGGAGGCCGCCGACATCCTCTTCGCCGTCGCCGGCTTCGACACCTTCGACCTGCTCTTCACCGGACGGGGCCTCGCGGCCGACGAGGTGGCCGAGCGCCTGATCCATCTGGCCGAGCGGTCGCTCCTGCGAAACCCGGCTGAGGCGCCGGGTCAGGCTCCGGGTTAGGCGCCGCCTCCGCTGTCCCGGCGTCGCATCATCGCCGTCACGCGTCGGCGACCGCGGCGAAGGCGACCACCGGCAGGTCGAGGCCGGCGAAGGCGCCCGGGTCGGTGCGGATGCGCCCGGGCCCCGGCCAGGGATCGGCAGCGGCCGGCAGGGTGCCGTCCGGCAGGTCATCGGCCAGCTGGGGAGGCAGCGTCACCGGGTCCGCCGCCACCTGCCACACCCCGCGCGTCATGCGGGCGACGAGGTAGCCGGGCAGGTCACCCACCGCGCACCGGCCGGACAGCAGGAGTGCCCAGGTGTGCGGTTCCGAGTTCCGGACGACCGTGAGCGCCTCGCCGTACGGCAGCGGGACGACCGGGCGGGCGGCGCCGAGGCTCTCGGCGTCCCACACGGCGGTCGTGGGGGCGGCCGCGGTGAGGGCGAGGCCGGTCGGGGCGACCGCGGAGGCCCGCAACGCCGCGCCCACGGCGTCGAGCACGGCGCGCCACACGTCGGCCGCCTCCCAGCCGACGTCACCGGCCACGGCCGGGCCGGGCGGGAGGAGCACGGGTACGGGGGGAGTGCCGCCGATCGCGGCGATGACCCCGGCCCGGCCGACGCTGACGGTGAGCAGGCTCACCCGTGCCGGCCCACGTACCGGGCCGGCTCGGGCTCGGCCGGCTGGACGCTGTGGCTCGGGAAGTCCTCCAGCTCGCCGGTCGGCGCCGGGTCCCACTCCTCGAAGGTGAGCGGGCTCTGCAGGTAGAGCGCGAGCAGCTCGCCGAGCCGGCGCAGGCCGTCGAGATGGGTGCGCTCGTGCCCGTGGCTGGACTCGACCCCGAAACCGACCAGCGCCGTCCGGCACTCCAGGCCGGACTCGATCGCGGGCGCCGCGTCGGAGCGGTAGAAGCGGTAGACGTCCCGGCGCACCGGCAGGTCGTGCTCCGCGCAGATCGAGATCAGCTTGCGGGTGAGGTGGTAGTCGAACGGGCCGGTGGAGTCGAGCATGCCGACGTTGACGGTGTCCTCGCGCGACTCCTGGCCCTCGCTGACCACGGCGTTGTCCACGGCGACGAGCTCGGCGACGGTGTCGTCGAGGCCGTGGGTCGCGCCCATGCCGACCTCCTCGCCGATGGTGATCAGCAGGTGGGCGGTGACCGGGAGCTCCGCCTG
>DATHTV010000112.1:0-11533 GCA_035462845.1 Jiangellales bacterium | reverse complement strand
GGCCTCCGCCGCGGGGCCCGCCCGCAGCACGTCGGGCACGCGCGCGCCCTCGACCCAGCGCGCATCGGTCGCGGCGACCGGGAGCCGCGCATCCCAGGCAGCCCGTGCCGCCCGCCTCCGGTTCCACACGACGAGCAGGGCGACGGCTGCCGCCAGCAGCACCGCGGCCAGCAGCCAGACCCACCACGGGACCCCCTCCTCGGCCGCCTCGTCCGCCGCGGCTGCCGTGGTCTCGGTCTCCGTGGGTGCCGGTTCTGCGGTCACCTCGGGGACGGTCGGCTCAGCGGTGGGCGGCTCCGGCTCGGGTGGCACCGGCTCCGGCTCCGGCTCCGGCGGCACCGGCTCCGGCGGCACCGGCTCGGCTGTCGGAACCGAGGGAGCGGTGGGCGCCGTCGTCGGCACGTCGACCGACGGCAGTGCGGTCGGGACGTCCAGGGTGGGGAGCGCCGAGGGGAGGGCGGTCGGCAGCTCGACCGACGGCAGCGACGTCGGCAGGGCTGGCAGCGACGGCCCCTCCTCGCCGCACCCCGCCGCGAGGGCCACGGTCACCAGCAGGGCGGCTGCCGCCGCGAGTCGTCGCCGGCCCGGTGGACGGTCGGCCACGACCGGGCCCGTGCCGGGTGCGAGCACTGCGCCTCCTCGGTCTCGCCCTCACCGTACGGGCGTGAGGTCCGTCACGCCGGAAGGCCGGGCCGGCACGGCGCGTTGTAGCCTGAGGACAGCAGACCGTGTCGAGTACGTCCGGTACCCGCGAGGGACTGGAACGGAAAGGACAGGCCATGGCAGCGACCCCTGCCGCCACCCCGGCCGAGCCCCCGGCCGAACCCCCAGCCGAACCCCCGGTCGGCACCCCAGCCGCCACCCCCGCCCGGCTCCGTGTCGGCATCGTCGGGACCGGGCGCGTGGGCGCCGTCCTCGGCGCCGCCCTCGCCCGCGCAGGCCACCGCGTCGTCGCCGCGTACGGCGTGTCCGACGCGAGCCGCTCCCGGGCGGCCGCCCTGCTCCCCGGAGTGCCCCTGGTGAGCCCCGCCGAGGTCCTCGAGCGTGCGGACCTCGTGCTGCTCACCGTCCCCGACGACCCGCTGGCCGCGCTCGTCGACGGCCTCGTGGCGACCGGCGCGGTCCGCCCCGGCCAGCTCCTCGCCCACACGAGCGGGCGGTTCGGCACCGCCGTGCTCGAGCCGGCGACCCGCGCGGGGGCCCTGCCGCTGGCCCTGCACCCGGCCATGACCTTCACCGGTACGGCGGTGGACCTCGAGCGCCTGCCGGGGGCGACCTTCGGGGTCACCGCCCCCGAGCCGCTCTGGCCGATCGCCGAGGCGCTCGTCGTCGAGATGGGGTCCGAGCCCGTACGGGTCGCCGAGGAGGCGCGGGTGCTCTACCACGCGGCCCTCGCCCACGGCGCCAACCACCTGGTGACCCTGGTCGCCGAGTCCATGGACCTGCTGCGCGCCGCCGGCGTGGACGACCCGGCCAAGAGCCTGGCACCGCTGCTCTCCGCCGCGCTCGACAACGCGCTCCGCGCCGGGGACGCCGCCCTCACCGGGCCGGTCGCCCGCGGTGACGCGGGGACCGTGGCCAGTCACGTCGACGAGATCGCCCGCGTCGACCCCGAGGCCGTCGGCACGTACGTCGCCCTGGCCCGGCGCACGGCGGACCGGGCGCTGGCCTCCGGGCGGCTGCGCCTCACCGACGCCGAGCCCCTGCTCGACGCGCTCGCCGTCCGGCCGGACGGGGCCCGTACGTGAGCGGACCCCTCGTCGTCCGGACCCGGGAAGAGCTGCTCGACGCTCAGCTCGCGCACGACGTGACCGAGACGGCCGTGGTCATGACCATGGGCGCCCTGCACGAGGGGCACGCCACGCTGGTCCGGGCCGCGCGGGAGCTCGTCGGCCCGGACGGCTCCGTGACGGTCACCGTCTTCGTCAACCCGCTGCAGTTCGGGGCGGGCGAAGACCTCGACCGCTACCCGCGCAGCCTCGACGCCGACCTGCTGCTCTGCGCCCGCGAGGGCGTGGACGTGGTGTTCGCCCCGGACGTCGCGGAGGTCTACCCCGGCGGCGACCCGCTGGTCCGGATCGACCCGGGCCCGCTGGGCGGCGTCCTGGAGGGTGCCTCGCGGCCCGGGCACTTCGCCGGGGTGCTGACCGTCGTCGGCAAGCTGCTGCACCTCGTGCTGCCCACGTACGCGCTGTTCGGCGAGAAGGACTACCAGCAGCTCGCACTCGTCCGGCGGATGGTCTCGGACCTGGACTGGCCGTACGAGGTCGTCGGCGTGCCGACGGTCCGCGAGCCCGACGGCCTGGCGATGTCCAGCCGCAACCGCTACCTGTCGCCGGAGGAGCGCTCCCGGGCCGCCGCGCTGGCGGCGGCACTGAGGGCCGGGGTGGCGGCGGGCCCCCGGGGGGCCGACGCGGTCCTGGACGCCGCCCGCGATGTGCTCGGTACGGCTGCCGGGATCGACGTCGACTACCTCGAGCTCCGCGACCCGGACCTCGGCCCGGCCCCCGACCAGGGGCCGGCCCGGCTGCTGGTGGCGGCCAGGCTCGGCCGCACCAGGCTGATCGACAACACCGCCGTGGTCGTCGGTGCCGCCGCGGCGGACGCACCGGCGGTTCCCACGGGCGCTACCGTCACGCGGTGACCCTCGTCCTGGCCCGGCGGCTCGCCGCCCCGCCGCCCGGCTGGACCACCCAGGCCGACGTGGTGGTCGTCGGCAGCGGGATCGCCGGTCTGACCGTCGCGCTGGAGGCGCGCAAGGCCGGCCGGGTCCTGCTCGTGACCAAGACCCGGCTGGACGCCGGCTCGACGGCGTGGGCCCAGGGCGGGATCGCCGCAGCACTGGACCCCGAGGACAGCCCGGAGGAGCACCTCACCGACACGCTGGTCGCCGGGGTCGGCCTCTGCGACGAGGAGGCGGTCCGGGTCCTCGTCACCGAGGGCCCGCGCCGGGTCCGCGAGCTGGTCGCCCTGGGAGCGGCCTTCGAGCTCTCGCCGGACGGCACGATCGCCCTCACCCGCGAGGGCGGGCACCTGCGTGACCGGATCGCGCACGCCGGCGGGGACGCGACCGGGCGGGAGATCCAGCGCGCGCTCATGGAGGCGCTCCGCGAGGTCCACGACGACCCCCACATCGAGGTCGTCGAGCACGCCCTCGTGATCGACGTGCTCACGGCCGCCGACGGCCGCGCCTGCGGCGTCACCCTGCACGTCATCGGCGAGGGCGAGCGCGACGGCGTCGGGGCCGCGCTCGGCCGGGCGGTCGTGCTCGCCACCGGCGGGCTCGGGCAGGTGTACGCCTCCACCACCAACCCCCCCGTCGCGACGGGCGACGGCGTGGCCGCCGCGCTGCGGGCCGGCGCCGAGACCAGCGACCTCGAGTTCGTGCAGTTCCACCCCACGGTGCTCTGGCTGGGCCGCGCCGCTCAGGGCCAGCAACCGCTGATCTCCGAGGCCGTCCGGGGGGAGGGTGCCGTGCTCCGCGACGTCGAGGGCCGCCGCTTCATGGCCGGCCGGCACGAGCTCGCCGACCTGGCCCCGCGTGACGTCGTCGCCAAGGGCGTCGTCACCGCCATGCAGGAGACGGGGGCGGAGCACGTGTGGCTCGACGCGCGGCACCTCGGGGCGGAGTTCCTCGAGGACCGGTTCCCGGGCGTCGTCGCCAGCTGCCGCTCGTACGGCTTCGACCCGGCCACCCAGCTGGTCCCCGTCGCGCCCGCCCAGCACTACGCGAGCGGCGGGGTCCGGACCGACCTGGCGGGCCGCACCACGGTTCCGGGCCTCTACGCCTGCGGCGAAGTCTCGTGCACCGGGGTCCACGGGGCCAACCGGCTGGCCTCCAACAGCCTGCTCGAGGGACTGGTGTTCGGCCACCGGATCGCCCTCGACGTCGCCGAGGCCGACCTGCCGGCGCAGGCGGAGCCGGCGGACCGGCCCGGTCCGGCCGGTCTGGTGGAGCCGGACGCCCGGCTCTTCCTCCAGGGTGCGATGACCGCTGGTGCCGGGGTCCTCCGTACGGAGGAGAGCCTGGCGACCACGGAGACCCGGCTGGCCCGGCTGGCCGAGGAACGGCGCGGCAGCGAGCCGGGCTCGGAGGCCTGGGAGACCACGAACCTGCACCAGGTGGGCTCGGTGCTGGCCCGGCACGCAGCCCTGCGCGAGGAGACCCGTGGCGGGCACTGGCGCGCGGACCACCCCGACCGTGACGACGCCCGCTGGCTCGGCCACCTCGTGACCCGGCTCGACGACGACGGCACCGCCCGCACCGAGTTCCGCCCGACCGCCGGCCGGGACGTCGCCGACGGTGACGCCGCCCGCTGGGAGCCGCGATGACACCCGTACCCCACCTGCCACCAGAGCCGCCGCAGCCGCCTCCGCGGTTGCCATCGGGGCTGCCGCCGGATCTGGTCGCGCGGCTGCGCGACGCCGGGCTCGACTCCCGCGGCGTCGAGGGCCTCGTCCGCGCCGCGCTCGACGAGGACCTGGCCGGCGGGGTCGACGTGACGACCGAGGCGACCGTTCCGGCCGGCCAGCGGGCCACCGCCGACCTCGTCGCCCGCGGCGACGGCGTGGTGGCCGGGCTGGCGGTGGCCGAGGCGGTGCTGAGCTGCGCGGCCGCCGGCGACCTGGTCGCCGAGCACCGGGCCGCGGACGGCGACCGGGTGTCCCGGGGTGACCTGCTGATGTCCGTGACCGGCCCGACCCGGGCGATCCTGCTGGGCGAGCGCACCGCCCTCAACCTGCTCTGCCACCTCTCCGGCGTGGCCACCGCGACCCGCCGGTGGGTCGACGCGCTGGCCGGCACCCGCGCGGTGGTCCGGGACACCCGCAAGACGACGCCGCTGCTGAGAGCCCTGGAGAAGTACGCGGTCCGGTGCGGCGGCGGCCGGAACCACCGCATGTCCCTGTCGGACGCGGCGCTGGTGAAGGACAACCACGTGGTCGCCGCGGGCGGGGTCGCGGCCGCCTACCGGCTGGTGACCGAGCGCTTCCCCGGAGTCCCCGTGGAGGTGGAGGTCGACGACGTCGCGTCCGCACTCGAGGCGGCGGACGCCGGGGTGTCGCTCGTGCTCCTCGACAACATGTCACCGGACCAGGTCCGGGATGCGGTCGGCGCGGTGGCCGGCCGGGTCGGGCTCGAGGTCAGCGGAGGCCTCACCCTCGACACCGCCCGGGCGTACGCGGAGACCGGCGTGGACTACCTGGCCGTCGGTGCGCTGACGCACTCCGCGCCGGCGCTCGACGTCGCGCTGGACCTCCGGGAGGTGCGCTGACGTGCTGCTCGCCATCGACGTGGGCAACACCCAGACGGTGCTGGGGCTGCTGGACGGCCCGTCGGAGAGCATCCGGGTGGTCGAGCACTGGCGGGTGGCCACGGACGAGCGGCGCACTGCCGACGAGATGATGGTGCTGCTGCGTGGCCTGCTGTCCCAGCACCACGAGGACGGCGACGAGGTGGTCACCGGCATCGCCCTGTGCTCCACGGTCCCGTCGGTGCTCCACGAGATGCGCGACATGGTGAGCCGGTACTACGGCGGCGTGCCGGCCGTCGTCGTCGAGCCGGGGGTCCGTACGGGACTCCCGGTGCTCATGGACAACCCGCGCGAGGTCGGCACCGATCGCATCGTCAACAGCCTGGCCGCGGTGCACCTGTTCGGCGGCCCGTGCATCGTCGTCGACTTCGGGACCGCGACGACGTTCGACGTCGTGTCGAGCCGGGGCGAGTACGTCGGTGGGGCGATCGCGCCCGGCATCGGGGTCTCCCTCGACGCCCTCGGGGAGGCCGGGGCGCAGCTCCGCAAGGTGGAGTTCGTCCGCCCGCGGACCGTCATCGCCAAGAACACCGTCGAGGCCCTCCAGTCCGGTGCCCTGTACGGGTTCACCGGCCAGGTCGACGGGATCGTCGAGCGGATGGCCCGGGAGCTCGGGCTCGCGCTCGACCGGATCACCGTGGTGGCGACAGGCGGCCTGGCCAACCTCGTCGTGGACGAGTCACGGACCATCGACCGGCTCGAGCCCTGGCTGACGCTCATCGGCCTGCGGCTGGTGCACGACCGCAACGCCTGACACGCGCGGCTCAACCGCGCGACGGCGGGCTGTGCTCGGCGAAGGACCAGCCGGACTCCTCGAGGGCCCGGTGCGCGGCGCCGGACAGCGCCGCCATCTGCAGGTCGAACCCGTGCCGGCGGCCCCGTTCGGCCAGCGCGTGCAGGAAGTCGACCCCGGCCCGGCCGAGGGACGTGACCGCGTGCAGGTCGACGATCGCCCGGTCGAGCAGGTTCAGGTGCTCGAGCCCGTCGACGTCCTCGACCGCCCGGTCGAGCGCCGGTCGCATCGTCTCGTCCACGTCGCCGCCGAGGAAGACCACGATCTCGCGCTGTCCCCGGTCGACGACCTCCACCTCACCCATGGCAGCCACCTCCTGCTGCCGAGGGTGGCACCCGTCTCGTCCCGCGTCGAGGGGCCATCGCCCCGGCCCGTCCTCGCCCCCTCCCTAGACTGGCCCGCCATGAGCCAGCACGCGTCCGGCCCGGCGGCGGACGACCTGCCCGAGCAGATGCGGGTCCGCCGCGAGAAGCGGGACCGGATGCTGGCGAGGGGCATCGAGCCCTACCCGGTGGGCTTCCCGCGGACGGCCACGGTCGCCGAGGTCCGGTCGGCGCACCCGGACCTGCCGCCGGACACCGCCACCGGGCAGCGGGTGGGTGTCACCGGGCGGGTCATGCTCGCCCGCAACACCGGCAGGCTGTGCTTCGCGACGCTGCGCGACGGAACCGGCGACCTCCAGGTCATGCTCAGCCTCGACCGGGTCGGCGAGGAGTCACTGACGGCCTGGAAGCACGAGGTCGACCTGGGTGACCACGTCGGCGTCGAGGGCGAGGTCGTCACGTCGCGCCGTGGCGAGCTCTCGGTCCTGGTCGACCGCTGGGCCGTCACCGCCAAGTGCCTGCGCCCGCTGCCGGAGAAGCACAAGGGGCTCACCGACCCCGAGGCGCGGGTCCGGCAGCGCTACGTCGACCTGATCGTCAACGCCGAGTCGCGCGAGATGGTGCGCACCCGCTCGACGGTGGTGCGCTCGATTCGGGACTCCATGCAGCAGCGGGGATTCACCGAGGTCGAGACCCCGATGCTCCAGGTGGTGCACGGCGGGGCCAACGCCCGCCCGTTCCGGACGCACATCAACGCGTACGGGATGGACCTGTTCCTGCGCATCGCCCCCGAGCTCTACCTCAAGCGCCTCGTGGTCGGCGGGCTGGAGAAGGTCTTCGAGATCAACCGCAACTTCCGGAACGAGGGTGCGGACTCCTCGCACAACCCGGAGTTCACCATGCTCGAGGCGTACGAGGCCTACGGCGACTACGGCACGGTGCGCGAGCTGACCCGTGAGCTGATCCAGGCCGCCGCCACCGCCGCCTACGGCGAGCCGGTCGCCCGGCGGGTGCCGCACGACGGCGGCCCGGTCTCCGAGCACGACCTGTCCGGCAGCTGGCCGGTCGTGACCGTCAACGACGCCCTCTCCGCGGCCCTGGGCGAGCAGGTCGGCGCGGACACCACCGTCGACGAGCTGCGCAAGCTGTGCGACCGCGCCGGCGTCCCGTACGACCCGGCCTGGGGACGGGGTCCGGTGCTGCTCGAGATGTACGAGCACCTGGTCGAGGACCGGACCACCGACCCGACCTTCTACACCGACTTCCCGACCGAGGTCTCGCCGCTGACCCGCCAGCACCGCGACGACCCGCGACTGGCGGAACGCTGGGACCTCGTGGCATTCGGCGCCGAGATGGGTACGGGGTATTCCGAGCTGGTCGACCCGGTCGTGCAACGGGAGCGATTGGAAGCCCAGTCGTTGCTCGCAGCCGGGGGTGACCACGAGGCCATGGCCGTCGACGAGGACTTCCTCCGAGCCCTGGAGTACGCGATGCCGCCGTCCGGCGGAATGGGGATGGGAATCGACCGGCTGCTCATGATGCTGACCGGCCGCAACATCCGGGAGACCGTCTTGTTCCCGCTCGTGAAGCCGTGAATGTCGACATCGCCTGAATTCACCGTCCGGCGCGCCCGTACCGCCGACGTCCGCGACGTGCGGCGACTGGTGGACGCGTATTCGAACGACCGGATCCTGCTGTCGAAGGAGACGGTCACCCTCTACGAGGACGTCCAGGAGTTCTGGGTCGCCGAGGTCGACGACGCCGTCGTGGGGTGCGGGGCGCTGCACGTGATGTGGGAGGACCTGGCCGAGGTGCGCACGCTCGCGACGGACCCCCGCTGGCGGGGCAGGGGTGTCGGTGCCGCGCTGCTGGAGCGGCTGATCGGCGTGGCGCGGGAGCTCGGGGTCTCCCGGGTCTTCTGCCTCACCTTCGAGGTCGATTTCTTCTCCCGGCACGGATTCGAGGCTCTCGACGGAACTCCGGTCGAACCGGAGGTGTACGTCCAGCTTCTCCGTTCTTACGACGAGGGCGTGGCCGAGTTCCTGGACCTGGACCGTGTCAAGCCGAACACGCTCGGTAACACCCGAATGCTGCTGCGGCTCTGAGGAGCATTTGAGTTTGCGCCCGCGCGCGGAATGGGATTTCATGGGCCGTGCGCGAATCCCCTGCGCGCGCCCCTTTGTCGAAAGGAACCGCTGCGATGGCGCAGAAGGTCCAGGTACTGCTGGTCGACGATCTCGACGGTGCCACTGCCGACGAGACGGTGAGCTTCTCCCTCGACGGAGTCAGCTACGAGATCGACCTCTCGTCCAAGAACGCCGCGAAGATGCGTGACGCCTTCGCCGGCTACGTGGGATCGGCCCGCCGGGTGGGCGGCCGCAGTCGCGGCGGCCGGGCCCGGTCGTCCGCACGGTCCGGCTCCGGCACCGACACGGCCGCGATCCGCGCCTGGGCCAAGGAGCAGGGCCTCAAGGTCTCCGACCGAGGCCGGATCCCCGCCGACGTCATCGCGCAGTACGAGGCCGCCCACGCCTGAGCGGGTCACCGGGTCGGGGCGAGCACGACCTCCAGCGTGCGAGGGCCGTGCACGCCCTCGACCCGGTCCAGCTCGATGTCGCTGGTGGCGCTGGGCCCGCTGATCCACGTGAGCGGCCGGCGCGGGTCCAGCCGGGCCAGCGCCTCGGGCACCGTGGCCACGACGGCCTCGGGCAGCACGACGCACAGGTGGTAGTCGGGCACCAGCGTGAGCAGCCGGCGACCCTGGCCGGCCGAGGCGTCGAGCACGATCGTGCCCGTCTCCGCCACCGCCACGGCGCAGCCGGTCACCACCCCGTCGACCGTGTCGAGCTCGGCCGGACCCAGCCGGCCGTCGTCCACGAGCACCTGGTCGCCCAGCGCGGCCACCCAGTCGGGCGGCAGGCCCGGCGGCACCACCAGCCGGCGGGCGCCCCGCTCGGCGACCGCCGCGGCCAGCAGGCCGGGCACCGCGTCCCCGGGGTGGCCGCGGCGCACCAGGGCGCGGTAGTCGCGCAGCCGCTCGACCAGCCCCTCGTGACCGGGCGGGAGCGGTCCGGTGACGCGGTACTCGCGGCGTACGGGCTCGGGCCCGGGTGTCCCGGCGAGCGCCGCCCGGACCCGGCCCAGCACCTCGTCGCGCGCGCTCATTGGCGCTCCTCGCGGCGCAGCCACCACTGCCGGAACGTCTCGGCCGGCGGACGGGGCAGGTCCCGGCTCGACGTCCAGGCGGCGAGCGGCGGCGGCAGCACGCCGATCCGGTCCCGGCGCCGCCCGAGCAGCCGCCCCGCCTTGCCGGCGGACTGCGCGCCGGCGAAGCGCGCCTCGTCGGCCATCACCCAGCCCGCCGCGGCCATGCTCACTGCTTCCGCCGTGGGCAGCCGGCGCGCGGCCCGCTGCGCGGTGACGTGCTGCGCCCGCAGGTGCACCAGCAGCCCCGGGATGTCGATCTTGACGGGGCACGCGTCGTAGCAGGCCCCGCAGAGGCTGGAGGCGTACGGCAGCGAGGCGGCGTCCTCGACGCCGGTGAGCTGCGGCGTGAGCACCGCCCCGATCGGGCCCGGGTAGACGGAGCCGTAGGCGTGTCCGCCGACCCGCTCGTACACGGGGCAGACGTTGAGGCAGGCCGAGCACCGGATGCAGTGCAGGGCCGCACGCCCCACCTCGTCGGCGAGGACCGCGGTGCGGCCGTTGTCGAGCAGCACCAGGTGGACGTCCTGCGGCCCGTCGCCGGGCGTGACGCCGGTCCACATCGACGTGTACGGGTTCATCCGCTCGCCCGTGGAGGAGCGGGGAAGCAGCTGGAGGAAGACCTCCAGGTCCCGCCAGGCGGGCACCACCTTCTCGATGCCCATCACGGTGACCAAGGTCTGCGGGAGGGTGAGGCACATCCGTCCGTTGCCCTCCGACTCGACCACCGCGAGCGTCCCGGTCTCCGCGACCGCGAAGTTGGCGCCGGACACGGCCACCCGCGCGGACAGGAACTTGCGGCGCAGGAAGAGCCGCGCGGCCCTGGCCAGCTGAGCCGGGTCGTCGGTGAGGGCCGGGTCGACCCCGGGCATCTCCCGCAGGAAGATCTCCCGGATCTCGGCGCGGTTGCGGTGGATGGCCGGCACGAGGATGTGCGACGGGGTGTCGTGGCCGAGCTGGACGATGAGCTCGGCGAGGTCGGTCTCGACAACGGCCACGCCGGCGGCCGTCAGCGCCTCGTTGAGGCCGATCTCCTGGGTGGCCATCGACTTCACCTTGACGACCTCGTCGGCGCCGGTCGCGCGCACCAGGTCGGTGACGAGGCGGTTGGCCTCCGCGCCGTCCCGCGCCCAGTGGACCGTCCCACCCCGGGCGGTCACCTCGGCCTCGAGCCGCTCCAGGTGATCGTCGAGCTGCGCCAGGGCGGCGGCCTTGATCGCCCGGCCCGCCTCGCGCAGCTCCTCCCAGTCCGGGACCTCGGCGACCGCGGCGTCGCGCTTCGCCCGGATGGTGCGGGTCGCCCGGCCGAGGTTGGCGCGCAGCTGGGGGTCGGCCAGCGCACGCCGGGCGGCGGCCGGGAACGGCTCGGCCCGGCGCAGGTGGCCGACGCCGCGCGGCGCGACCGGGGGCATGCCGAGGAAGGTGCTGCTCATGCCGGAGCCGCCCGCGTGGAGGCGAGGATCTCGGCCAGGTGGACCGTGCGGGTGCCGGCCCGCAGCCGGGACAGCCCGCCCCCGATGTGCAACAGGCAGGAGGAGTCGCCGGCCGTGCAGACGTCCGCGCCGGTGCCGAGCACGTGCCGCATCTTGTCGGCGAGCATCGCCGTCGAGGTGTCCGCGTTCTTGAGTGCGAAGGTGCCGCCGAAGCCGCAGCACTGCTCGGCCTCCGGCAGCTCGACGAGGTCGATGCCGTCCACGGCCCGCAGCAGCCGTACGGGGCGGTCTGCCACCCGGAGCATGCGCAGCGAGTGGCATGTCGGGTGGTAGGTGACGCGGTGCGGGTAGGCCGCGCCGACGTCGGTGAGGCCCAGCACGTCGACCAGCAGCTCGGACAGCTCGTAGGTCCGCGCGGCGACCTCCTCGGCGCGGGCGGCCAGCGCCTCGTCGCCCGCGGTGCGCGCC
>DATHTV010000111.1:0-6243 GCA_035462845.1 Jiangellales bacterium | reverse complement strand
GGCTGCCCCCCGCTCCAAGGCCGGGCCCACGCCCCGGCCCACCGCCCGCCCGGTGGCGCGGCGCCGGCCGCCCCGGCGGGTGCGGCTGAGCGACCCGCAGCGCCGGCTCCGGGTCGTGCTCGTCCTCATCTGCTTCGTGCTGTCGTTGTTCGCCGGGCGGCTGGTGCAGCTGCAGGGCCTGGACGCCTCCACGTACGCGGAGGCGGCGCGCAACGAGCGGCTGCGCACCGTCGTCCTGCCGGCGACCCGGGGGGACATCGTCGACGCCGCCGGGGTGCCGCTCGCGACCACCTCCGAGGCGTACGACCTGTCGGTGGACCAGACGCAGGTCACCAACCCGGCGGCGTACGCCCTGCAGCTGCAGCCCGTGCTGAAGTCGGACCTGCGCTCGATCCAGCAGGCGCTCACCGGCGACGCCCGGTTCGCCTACGTCGAGAAGGGCCTGGACCCCGAGGCGTGGCGAGCGGTCCGCCAGCTGCGGCTGCCGGGCCTGTACGCCGAGCCCACCTCCCAGCGCGTCTACCCCGCGGGGGCTGTTGCGGGCAACGTGGTCGGCTTCGTCGGAGCCGACGGCGAGGGCCTGGCCGGGCTGGAGATGTCCTACGACGGCGCGCTCGCGGGGCAGCCGGGAGAGCTGACGTACGAGGTGGGTCCGGGTGAGCGGCGGCTGCCGGTGGTCCAGGGCTCCCGTGTCGAGCCGACCACCGGCGAAGGGCTCCGGCTGACCATCGACCGCGACGTGCAGTGGTTCGCCGAGCAGGCCCTCGCGGAGGCCGTCTCGTCCTCCGGCGCCAAGGGTGGCAGCGCCCTGGTCATGGACGTGCGCACCGGCGACGTCCTCGCGATGGCGACGTCCCCGGTCGTCGACCCGAACGACCCGGGCGCGCTGCCGGACCGCGAGCGGGGCAACCCGGCCGTGGAGGACGCGTACGAGCCGGGGTCGGTGCAGAAGGTGCTCACCGCCGCCGCCGTGATCGAGGAGGGTGCCATCACGGCCGACGCGGCCATGGAGGTGCCGTCGAGCATCCGTCGCGGCGGCCATACGATCCGCGACTCCGTCGAGCACCCGACCGGGCTGACCTTCGCGGGCGTGCTCGCGAAGTCCAGCAACGTGGGCACTCTGCTGGCCGCCGAGCGGGTCGACTCCGCGGTGCTGCGCCAGTACCTCGTCGACTTCGGGCTGGGTGCGACGCCCGGGCTCGGCTTCGCGGGCGAGTCCCCGGGACTGCTCCCGGCCGAGTGGTCGGACCTCAACCGCGACACGATCGCCTTCGGTCAGGGGGTGTCCGCCAGCATCGTCCAGATGGTCTCCGCGTACGCGACCATCGCCAACGGCGGCGTGCGCGTGCCGCCCCGGCTGGTGGACGCGCGGATCGACCCGGACGGGACCGAGCACGAGGTGGCCGCCGGCGAGCCCCGGCGCGTGGTCTCGCAGGCCACCGCCGACGAGGTGACCCTGATGATGGAGGGGGTGATGGGCGAGGACGGGACGGGGCAGCGGGTCGCCGAGCGGGTGCCGGGCTTCCGGCTCGCCGGCAAGACCGGCACCGCGCAGCGGGTGAACCCCTCGTGCGGCTGCTACTCCGGCGGCGGCAACGTCGTCTCGTTCATGGGCTTCGCGCCGGCCGACGCCCCGCGGATCGCCGTCGCCGTCACGGTCGACCGTCCGGCGGGCGGCGGGTCGGGCAGCGGGACGGCGGGTCCGGCATGGGCGGACACGACCGCGTTCACGCTCCAGCACCTGGGTGTCGAACCGAGCGGCGCCGAGCCCCCGCGGGTGCGGCTCTTCACCGGCTGACGAGTACCCTCACGCCGATGCCGCAGCGCCCGGGGTCGCGCCCCGACGAGGTCACGCCGCGCCCGCTCCCGGGTCTCGCGGCGCTGCTGGGGACACCGCTCCCGACCGACGGCCGGGACGTGGCCGTCACCGGTGTGACCCTGGACTCGCGCCGGGTCCGGCCCGGCGACCTGTACGCCGCCCTGCCCGGGGCGGTCACCCACGGCGCCCGGTTCGCGGCCGACGCCGTACGGGCCGGCGCAGTGGCCCTGCTCACCGACCCCGAGGGGGCGCGGCTGGCGGCGGGCTGCGGCGCGCCGGCGCTCGTGCTGGACGACCCGCGCGGGCGGCTGGGCGAGGTGTCCGCCGCCGTCTACGGCGACCCGGCGGGCGACCTGCTCCTGGTCGGCGTCACCGGCACGAACGGCAAGACCACGACGACCTACCTCCTCGACCCCGTCCTTCGGCGCGCACACGCGTCCACCGGGCTGATCGGCACGGTCGAGACCCGGGTCGGGTCCGACGTCGTCCCCAGCGTCCGGACCACGCCAGAGGCCCCGGACGTCCACGCGCTGCTCGCCGTGATGCGCGAGCGCGGCGTGACGGCATGCGGCATGGAGGTCTCGAGCCACGCCCTGGCCCTCGGCCGGGTCGACGGCCTCGTCTTCGACGTGGCCGTCTTCACCAACCTCAGCCAGGATCACCTCGACTTCCACGGCTCGATGCAGGACTACTACGCCGCCAAGGCGGAGCTGTTCTCGGACCGGCGTAGCCGCCGGGCGGTCGTCTGCGTCGACGACCCGTACGGCGCGCGGCTGGCCTCCGAGGCGACGGTGCCGGTCGTCACCGTCGCCACGACGGGCGCGGACGCCGACTGGCAGGTGGTCTCCCGCGAGGTCACGGCGTCGGGGGCGGCGACCGGGTTCACCCTGCGGCACCGGGACGGGCACACGCTCTCCTCCGTCTCCCCGCTGCCGGGGGAGTTCAACGTGGCCAACGCCGCGCTCGCGCTCGTCACCGGGCTGGAGGCCGGTGTCGCGCCGGAGGCTGCCACCGAGGCGCTCGCCGACTCGCCCGGCGTCCCGGGCCGGATGGAGCGGGTCGACGCGCCGGGGGTGGACGGGCCGCTCGCCGTCGTCGACTACGCCCACACCCCCGACGCCGTCGCCGGCGCGCTGCGGGCCCTGCGCGCGTCCACTCCCGGCCGCCTGGTCGTCGTCATCGGCGCCGGTGGTGACCGGGACGCGGGCAAGCGGCCGCTCATGGGGGAGGCCGCGGCGCGCTGGGCGGACGTCGTGGTCGTCACCGACGACAACCCCCGCTCGGAGCCGCCGGAGGCGGTCCGCGCGGCCGTGCTCGACGGCACCACCCGGGTGCGGTCCGAGGAGCGCGCCGAGGTCCTGGAGGTGGCCGACCGGGCCGCCGCCGTCGCCGCCGCGGTGGACCGGACGGCCGGGGCCCGGGACACGGTCCTCGTTGCCGGCAAGGGCCACGAGCAGGGCCAGGAGGTCGCGGGCGTCGTGCACCCCTTCGACGACCGCGCGGTGCTGCGCGAGGCGTTGCGGCAGCGCAGGAGCAGTCCGGCCGACCGGCTGGGGGAGCGCCGGTGATCCCCCTGACGCTGGCCGAGGTCGCCTCCGCGACCGGCGGCTCCCTCGACGCGGCCGACCCCGCGGCCGTGGTGAGCGGCGAGGTGGTGGTCGACTCCCGGCAGGCCGGACCCGGTTCGCTCTTCGTCGCCGTCCACGGCGAGCAGGTCGACGGGCACGACTTCGCCGGGCAGGCGGTGGGAGCCGGGGCGGTCGCGGCGCTCGTGGACCGCCCGGTCGGGGTGCCCGCCGTCGTCGTCGCCGACCCCGTGCTCGCGCTCTCGCGGCTGGCGCGGGCCGTCCGGGACCGGCTGCCGGACCTGCCGGTGGTGGGTGTCACCGGCAGCAGCGGCAAGACGAGCACCAAGGACCTGCTCGCCGAGACCCTGGCCGGGCTGGGTCCCGTCGTCGCACCGCCCGGGTCGTACAACAACGAGATCGGCCTGCCGCTGACGCTCCTGCGTGCGGACCGCTCCACGCGGGCCCTCGTGCTGGAGATGGGCGCCCGCGGTCGCGGCCACGTCGCCGACCTCTGCCGCACCGCCGCCCCGACCATCGGCGTGGTCCTCAACGTCGGCAGCGCCCACCTCGGCGAGTTCGGCAGCCGCGAGGCCATCGCGCAGGCCAAGGGCGAGCTGGTCGAGGCCCTGCCGGCCGACGGGGCGGCGGTGCTCAACGCGGACGACGCCCTGGTCCGGGCGATGGCGTCCCGGACGGCGGCCCGCGTGCTCCTGGCCGGCGAGGCGGCCGACGCCCACGTGCGCGCCGACGACGTCCGGCTCGACGGCACGGGACGCGCGTCCTTCCGGCTCGTGGCTCCGGACGGCGACGCACCAGTCGCGCTGCGGCTCGTCGGAGAGCACCACGTGGCCAACGCGCTCGCGACCGCCGGGGTCGGCCACGTGCTCGGGCTGCCGGTCGCCGAGGTCGCCCAGGTGCTCTCCGCGGCCGTTCCTCGCTCGCGGTGGCGGATGGAGGTCACCGAGCGGGCCGACGGCGTGACCGTCGTGAACGACGCGTACAACGCCAACCCCGAGTCCGTCCGGGCGGCCCTCAAGGCCCTGGTCTCCCTGGGGCGCGGCCGCCGCACGTGGGCTGTCCTGGGCGAGATGCGCGAGCTCGGGCCCACGGCCACCGAGGAGCACGACGCCGTCGGCCGGCTCGCGGTCCGCCTCGACGTCTCGCGGCTGCTCGCCGTGGGGGAGGGCGCCCGAGCGGTGCACCTCGGCGCCGCACACGAGGGCTCCTGGGGGGACGAGTCGGCCTGGGTCCCCGACGTCGCCGCCGCGGTGGACGTGCTCCGCGCCGAGCTCAGACCCGGTGACGTGGTCCTGGTCAAGGCCTCGCGCGCGGCGGGGCTCGAACGGGTCGCCGAGGCGCTGCTCTCCGACGGGCCGGAGGAGCCGCGGTGATCGGCGTCCTGGTCTCCAGCTTCACCGCGTTCGTCGTCTCGTTCCTCGGCACTCCGGTGGCGATCCGGATGCTCGTCCGCCGCAACTACGGCCAGCTGATCCGGGACGACGGGCCGACGAGCCACCACACCAAGCGCGGGACGCCCACGATGGGCGGGGCGGTCATCATCGTCGCCGTCCTCGTCGGCTACACGGCCGCGCACCTGGCCCGCTTCACGCCCCCGTCAGCCTCCGGCCTGCTGGTGCTGTTCCTCATGGCCGGCCTGGGCCTGGTCGGGTTCGTCGACGACTTCATCAAGATCTCCAAGCAGCGCAGCCTCGGCCTGCGCACCGGCGCCAAGCTGGCCGGCCAGGCCTTCGTGGCGATCGCGTTCGCGGTGCTCGCCCTGCAATTCGAGAACGAGCGCGGCCTGACGCCCGCGTCCACCGCCGTGTCGGCGCTGCGCGACACGCCGCTCGTGCTCGGACCGGTGCTCTTCGTGCTCTGGGCGTACGTGTTCGTCGCCGGGGCGTCGAACATGGTCAACCTCACCGACGGCCTGGACGGGCTCGCCACCGGTGCCTCGATCATGGTCTTCGGTGCGTACCTCATCGTCAGCATCTGGCAGTTCAACCAGCGATGCTCGGTGGTCGCCGGACCCAACTGCTACGAGGTGCGGGACCCGCTCGACCTCGCCATCGTGTCCGCCGCCCTCGTCGGCGCGTGCTTCGGGTTCCTGTGGTGGAACACCTCGCCGGCGAAGATCTTCATGGGCGACACCGGGTCGCTCGCCCTGGGCGGCGCGCTCGCGGGCCTCGCCATCCTGTCGAGGACCGAGCTGCTGCTGGGCGTGCTCGCCGGCCTGATGGTCATCATCACGCTGTCGGTGATCGCGCAGGTGGGCTGGTTCAAGCTCTCCGGCGGCAAACGGCTCTTCCGGATGGCACCGCTGCAGCACCACTTCGAGCTGCAGGGCTGGGCGGAGATCACGATCGTCGTGCGGTTCTGGATCATCGCCGGGCTGTTCGTGGCCCTGGGCCTCGGCCTGTTCTACGCCGAGTGGGTGACGGGCGCGTGAGCGTCCCGCCCTGGCTGGCGGCGGCCGACCGCTCGGCGCCGTGGTCCGAGCTGCACGCCTGCGTGGCCGGTATCGGCGTCTCGGGGTTCGCCGCCGCCGACGCCCTGCTGTCCCTCGGCGCGCGGGTGACGGTGCTCGACGGCCGGGACGGCGACGTGGAGCGGGAGAAGGCGACCGTGCTCGAGGTGCTCGGCGCCGACGTGCGGCTCGGCGCGGGCACGACGTCGCGGCTCCCACCGGGCACCGGGCTCGTGGTCACCTCACCCGGCTGGCGGCCCTCGAGCCCCCTGCTCGTCGACGCCGCGGCCGCGGGGGTCCCGGTGTGGGGCGAGGTCGAGCTGGCCTGGCGGCTTCGCGACCCTGACGCCCCTGCCCCGTGGCTCGCGGTCACCGGGACCAACGGCAAG
>DATHTV010000110.1:0-12807 GCA_035462845.1 Jiangellales bacterium | reverse complement strand
CGGGGGACCGGGCTGGGCGGCGGGCGGGGGGTCGGTGTGGGGGTGGGCGTGGGCGTGGGCGTGGGCTCGGGGGTGGCGGTGGTCGTGGGGCCGGGATCGGTGGGGTCCGCGGTCTGGCTGGCCGCCTGCAGGGGCGCGACGAGGACCGCCACGACGACGGTCGTGGCGGCGAGGAGGACTCGGCGACGGCTCATGGGGTCTGAGTGGCCAGGACTCGGAGGCGGCAGATCGGTCGACCTGTCATGTCCAGTCATATCCGATCCGGGTGATCGCTGTCACGCCGGTCGGGCCGGACGGCTCGCCGATCCGGGCCGATCGTCCTGGAGTGGTCCTGCGCGCCGTGGTCACGACGGGGACTCGGTCCGGGGCGTCGGGGCGGGAGGCCGCGCGGCCGCGATCCAGGGCCAGGGATCCACGGCCCGGCCGTCCAGGCGGACCTCGAAGTGCAGGTGCGGGCCGGTCGAGTAGCCCGTGGACCCGACGACGCCGATCCGCTGGCCGGAGGTGACCACGTCTCCCTCCCGGACGAGCAGCGTCGCGTGGTGGGCGTAGAGCGTGGCGAGGCGGCTCCCGCCGAAGACGCCGTGGTCGACCACGACCATGTTCCCGTACGCGGTGTTGAAGCCGGCCACGACCACGGTGCCGGCGTCGGCCGCGTAGCTGAAGCCGTCCCCCCGACCGAGGTCGACGCCCGTGTGCAGCTTCACGTAGCCCAGGATCGGGTGCAGGCGGGGACCGAAGCGCGAGTTCACGGCGCCCGTCCCCGGACGGCTGAAGTCACCGGTCCCGCCGACTGCACCCGGACCACCACCCAGCCGCGACACCTGCTCGAGGATTGTCGAGCCCACGGCGGTCGACTGGGCCAGGAACGCCTGGTAGCGCTCGTAGTCGGCGAGCCGCGCCTCCTCGGCGGCGACGAGCGCCTCCTCGCGACGGCCCACCAGGGTCGCGACGTGCTCCTCGGCATCCCGAGCCGACTGCTCGGCCGCCTCCAGGGCCGCCAGGGCCGCCTCGGACTCGCGCTTGAGCCGCACCTGACGCTCCCGCGCCGCGGTCAGCCGGGCCTGCTCGTCGGCCAGGTCGGCGCCGTCGGCGGCCAGCGCCCCGAGAACCCCGGCCCCGGAGCGCAGCGCGCTGCGCAGCCCCACGTACCGGTCGGCGAACTCCGCCGGTGTCGAGGCGTCGAGGACGACGGAGAGCGTGGCCAGGTCCGCGCCCTGGTATGCCTGCCGGGCGACCGCGCCGAGGTCGAGGCGGGTGGCCTCCATCCGGTGCCGCACCTGCTCGAGGCGCCGCGCGGAGCGGGCCTCCGCGTGCTCGGCCACGACCAGCTCGCGGCGCAGCTCCTCGTCGGCGGTCCGGGCGGCGACGAGCTGGTCCCGCGCGGCCGCAGCGGCGGCGCGCGCCGCCGACAGGTCTGCCCGGGCGGCCGCGAGCGCCGCCTGCGCGGTCGCCACCGCCCGGGTCGCCGCGTCGAGGTCGTGCGTGGTCTGACCTGGTGCGGCGGCGGCGCCGCCGGGTGCTGGAGGTTCCGTCCCCGCCCGGTCGAAGGGGGAGAGCGCGCCGGGGGGCAGGGTCGGGGTCGGTGGCGGGGCCGTCGCGCCTGGGGGCGGGGTTGCCGGTGGTGGCGGCCCAGGAGGAGGCGGGGCCGGAGGCGGCGGGTCGGGCGCCGGCGGCGGCGCTTCGGGCTCCGGAGGCGGGGACGGCTCGGGGGGCGGCGAGGGCGTCGGCTCCCCCGTGGGGGACGCGTCCTGGGTGGGCGGCGGCAGGGCGGCGGCCTGCAGCGGCGGCGCGGCCAGCAGCAGCCCGGTCACGGCAGCGGCGAGCCACGCCCGTCGGGACGCCATCCGGACCGGCTCCTCTCCCACCCGCGCACCCAGCAGGCCCCCCGACCCGGTGCGCCGTCGCCTCCACCACATAAGTAGTCGATCCGCCGGCGTCGCGCGACCCCTTCCGCTCAACTCGTACTCTCCGGTCATGCCCACCCTCCTGCTCGTCCGGCACGGGCGCACCGGCGCCAACGCCGCCGGCGTCCTGGCCGGCCGCACCCCGGGCGTGGCGCTGGACGACCGGGGCCGGGCGCAGGCGGCCGAGCTCGGTGACCGGATGGCCGGGCTCCCGCTCGCCGCGGTGGTGACCAGCCCGCTGCAGCGCTGCCTCGAGACCGCCCGGGCCCTGCTCGCCACCCGGGACGGAGAGCTCCAGCAGGTGGACGACCGGCTCACCGAGTGCGAGTACGGGGCGTGGACCGGCCGCACGCTCAAGGAGCTGGCCCGAGAGCCGCTGTGGAAGGTCGTGCAGGGGCAGCCCTCGGCCGTGCGCTTCCCCGGCGGGGAGTCCCTGCGCGGGGTCCAGGCCCGGGCCGTCGAGGCCGTGCGCGACCACGACGCCCGGGTGGCCGCCGCAGCGGGTCCGGACGCGGTCTGGGTCGCGGTGTCGCACGGCGACGTGATCAAATCCGTGGTGGCCGACGCCCTCGGGGTGCACCTCGACCAGTTCCAGCGGGTGGTCGTGGACCCCTGCTCGGTGAGCGTGATCCGCTACACAGACCAGCGCCCGTTCGTCGTGCGGCTCAACGACACCGGGGGCGACCTGGCCGGGCTGCGCCCCCCGGCGCGTCGCCGCCGTCGTCGGCCGGCCACCGGCGACGCCCCGGTGGGCGGAGGTGCGGGCACGGCTTAGGGTCGTCCCGTGCCCCGTCAGGTCTTCCGTTTCGACCCTCCCGAGCGGTTCGTCGCCGGGACCGTCGGCGAGCCCGGCCAGCGCACCTTCTTCCTGCAGGCGCGCGGGGGAGGACGCCTCGTCTCCGTGGCCCTGGAGAAGGAGCAGGTGACGGTCCTGGCCGAACGCATGGACGGCCTGCTCGACGAGGTGCAGCGTCTCGCAGCCTCCGAGGGTGGTGCCGCGGCCCCGGGGCCGGCCGCCGAGGTCGAGGACCTCGAGCCCTTGGAGCAGCCGATCGTCGAGGAGGTCCGCGTCGGAGTGCTGCGGCTCGGCTGGGAGGGCGAGGAGGAGCGGGTGCTCGTGGAGGCCTTCGCGGTCGCCGAGTCCGACGGCGACGACGGCGACGACGACGACCTCGACGCCGAGGACGACGAGCGCGACGTGCTCAGCGTCCGGCTGACCGGGCAGGCCGCTCGTGCCTTCGTCGCCAGGGCCCGCGCCGTGGTCTCCGCCGGCCGACCCCCCTGCCCCCTCTGTGCGCAGCCGCTCGACCCCGCGGGGCAC
The DNA here is from genome assembly GCA_035462845.1 of Jiangellales bacterium. GTDB lineage: Bacteria > Actinomycetota > Actinomycetes > Jiangellales > Jiangellaceae > DASTQL01. Next base: position 9,579 of record DATHTV010000110.1, on the reverse strand, counting down.
GTGTGCCCGCGCCAGAACGGGTACCGCAGGCGGGGCTGAGCACCGGCATGACCCTCCCCGCACCCGAGGGCCCGCCACCCGTGGACCACGAGCAGGCGCGGCGGCTCCTGGTCGACGGGACGATGGTGGTCGCCGGGCGGCTGGTGGCCGCGTCCAACACGACCCTCTACTGCCGCCTCGTCGGCGAGGGGGTGGAGTCGGCGTGCGTCTACAAGCCGGTGTCGGGGGAGTCCCCGCTGTGGGACTTCCCCGAGGGCACGCTCGCCGAGCGGGAGGTCGCCACGCACGCGGTCTCGGAGTCGACCGGCTGGGGTGTGGTCCCGCCGACCGTGCTGCGGGACGGGCCGTACGGGCCGGGCATGGCGCAGCTGTGGGTGGAGACCGTGGACGAGGACCTGGTCGACGTCGTGCCGCACGGCCGGGTCGAGCCCGGCTGGCTGCGCGTGCTCGACGCCGCCGACGGCCGGGGACGGCCGGTGTCCCTGGTCCATCGCGACGACGTCAGGCTGCGGAGGGCCGCGGTGCTCGACGTGGTGGTGAACAACGCCGACCGCAAGGGCGGCCACCTGCTGCCCACGCCCGTCGGCCACGTGCACGGTGTCGACCACGGGGTCACGTTCCACGTCGAGCCGAAGCTGCGCACCGTGCTCTGGGGGTGGGCGGGTCGCCCCCTCGCCGACGACGAGCAGCAGGTCCTCGAGCACCTGCGCGGGGAGCTGGGACCCGGCGGCGCGCTGGCCGAGGTGCTCGGTGGGCTGCTCCGGCCCGGCGAGGTCCGGGCCGCCCGTCACCGGGTGACCGACCTGCTGCGCCGGGGCCGATTCCCCGCTCCCGGCGATCACTGGCCCTCGATCCCCTGGCCGGCCTTCTGACGCCCGCCCGCCAGAGGGCCCGGCCGGGCGGCCCCGGTTAGGCTCCTCGACATGCGGTCCTGGCCCTCGCCCGACGTGCCCCGGCTGCCGGGAACGGGCCTGCCCCCGCGGGTGCACGACACCGCCTCCGGCGAGGTGCGGCCGACCTCCCCGGGGCCGACGGCACGCATGTACGTGTGCGGCATCACCCCGTACGACGCCACCCACCTCGGGCACGCCGCCACGTACATCGCCTTCGACCTGCTCAACCGGGCCTGGCGGGACGCCGGTCACGACGTCGCGTACGTGCAGAACGTCACCGACGTCGACGACCCGCTGCTGGAGCGGGCGGTGGAGCTCGGCGAGGACTGGCGGGAGGTCGCCGACCGCGAGACGGCCCTCTTCCGGGCCGACATGACCGCGCTGCGGGTGCTGCCGCCGAGCGAGTACATCGGCGCGGTCGAGTCGATCCCGCTCGTGGTCGACCTGGTCGAGCGGCTGCGCGAGCGCGGCGCGGTGTACGAGGTGGGTCAGGACCTCTACTTCTCGGTGGCCGCGGACCAGCGGTTCGGCGGTGTGGCCGGTCTCCCGGCGGCGGAGATGGTGGACGCCTTCCGGGAGCGGGGCGGCGACCCCGAGCGCCCGGGCAAGAAGGACCCCCTGGACTGCCTGCTCTGGCAACAGGAACGGCCGGAGGAGCCCTCCTGGCAGAGCGCCCTGGGCCGGGGGCGACCCGGGTGGCACGTCGAGTGCTCGGCGATCGCGCTGCACCACCTCGGTATGCCACTCGACGTGCAGGGCGGCGGCAGCGACCTCGCCTTCCCGCACCACGAGATGTGCGCGTCCCAGGCTCAGGTCGCCCTCGGCGCGTGGCCGTTCGCCCGCTCGTACGTGCACACCGGGATGGTGGGCCTCGACGGCGAGAAGATGTCCAAGTCCCGGGGCAACCTCGTCTTCGTCTCCCGCCTGCGCGAGGACGGCGCCGACCCGATGGCCGTCCGGCTCGCGCTGCTCGCCCACCACTACCGGCACGACTGGGAGTGGAGCGACACCGACCTCACCGCCGCGACGGCACGCCTCGAGCGCTGGCGCGCCGCGACGGCGCTGCCGGCCGGGCCGCCGGCGGCACCGGTGCTGGACGGCGTCCGCCGGCGGGTGTCCGACGACCTCGACGCCCCGGGCGCGCTCGCCGCCGTGGACCGCTGGGCCGACGAGGCGCTCAGCCGCGGGGGGTCCGACCCGGCCGCACCGGCCGCCGTGGCGGCGGTCGCCGACTCCCTGCTCGGCGTCGCCCTCAGGTGACGCTGGTCGCGCCGCCCCACGCAGGGTCCGGCAGGCGTCAGGGCGGCCCTTCGCCGGCCTCCGGCCCCCGCCGCCGCAGGTAGCGCTCGAACTCGCGGGCGATGTGCTCGCCCGAGGCCTCCGGCAGGTCGGTCGTGTCGCGCGCCTGCTCGAGCCGCTGCACGTACTCCGCGATCTCCTCGTCGTCTCCGGCCAGCTCGTCGACGCCGCGCTCCCACGCCCGGGCGTCCTCGGGCAGGTCGCCGAGCGGGACGGCCAGGTCCAGGAGGTCCTCCACGTGACGCAGCAGCGCGAGGGTCGCCTTCGGGCAGGGCGGCTGCGCGACGTAGTGGGGGACCGCGGCCCAGAACGAGACAGCCGGCAGTCCCGCCGCCGTCGCGGCCTCCTGCAGCACTCCGACGATGCCGGTGGGCCCCTCGTACCGCGACGCCTGCAGGCCCAGGGAGCGGCCCAGGCCCGGGTCGCTGCTCGTCCCCGTGACCGGGACCGGCCGGGTGTGCGGGACGTCGGCCAGCAGGGCGCCGAGCGACACGACGGTCGCCACGCCCAACTCGACACAGAGGTCGAGGATCTCGCCGCAGAACCCGCGCCACCGCATGTTCGGCTCGATGCCCCGGACGAGCACGAGGTCGCGCCGGTCCCCGGCAGACCGCGCGATCGAGACCTGGGTGGTCGGCCACTCCAGCCGGCGCAGGCCCGACCCGTCCACGGAGACGGTGGGCCGGGTCACCTGGAAGTCGTAGTAGTCCTCGGGGTCCAGGGCGGCGACGGGCGTCGCCGCGAACGCCGCCGCGAGGTGCTCCACGGCACCGGTCGCCGCGTCCCCGGCGTCGTTCCACCCCTCGAAGGCGGCCACCACGACCGGGTCCACCAGCTCCGGCACGCCGTCCAGCTCGATCACGCCACCTCCCCGTCACGGACCGGCCCAGCGTAGAGCCTGCTGTCCGCTGCTCGGGACGGCGCGGGGAGCCCTCGCCGCCGCGGCTAGCCTCTCCGCATGGTTGCCACCGGGCACTCCCTGCGCCGGGCGCTCGCGGAGCGCGTCGTCGTCGCGGACGGCGCCATGGGGACGATGCTCCAGGCCTACGACCTCGGTCTCGACGACTTCCAGGGCCACGAGGGCTGCAACGAGGTCCTGAACGTCACCCGGCCGGACGTCGTCCAGGCCGTCCACGAGTCCTACCTCGCCGTGGGCGTCGACTGCGTGGAGACCAACACCTTCGGCGCCAACCTCGCCAACCTCGGGGAGTACGGCATCGAGGACCGCATCCGCGAGCTGGCCCGGGCCGGTTCGCGGCTGGCGCGGGAGGTCACCGACGGCTGGTCGACCCCGGACCGGCCGCGCTGGACGATCGGCTCGGTGGGCCCCGGCACGAAGCTGCCCAGCCTCGGGCACGTGCGCTACGCGGACCTGCGCGACGCCTACCAGGCGCAGGCCGAGGGCATGCTCGACGGTGGGGTGCACGCCGTACTGGTCGAGACCGCCCAGGACCTGCTCCAGGCCAAGGCGGCGGTCGTGGGCGCCCGACGGGCGATGGTCGCGACGGGCACCGACGTCCCCGTGCTCGTGCAGATCACGGTCGAGACGACGGGCGCGATGCTGCTGGGGTCGGAGACCGGCGCGGCCCTCACCGCCCTCGAGCCGCTCGGCATCGACCTGCTCGGGCTCAACTGCGCCACCGGCCCCGCGGAGATGAGCGAGCACCTGCGGCACCTGGCCCGGCACGCGACGGTTGGCCTCTCGTGCATGCCGAACGCCGGCCTGCCTCAGCTCACGTCCGACGGCGCCAGCTACCCGCTCACCCCGGAGGAGCTCGCCGAGGCGCACGACGTCTTCACCCGCGAGTACGGGCTCGGCCTGGTCGGCGGGTGCTGCGGGACAACGCCGGAGCACCTGCGCCTCGTCGTCGAGCGGGTTCGAGGCCGCGAGATCGCCCACCGGAGGCCGCACCCGGAGCCGGGGGCGGCGAGCCTCTACCAGCACGTGCCGTTCCGGCAGGACACCGCGTACCTCTCCATCGGGGAGCGCACCAACGCCAACGGCTCCAAGGCCTTCCGCGAGGCCATGCTGGACGAGCGCTGGGACGACTGCGTCGAGATCGCCCGCGCGCAGACCCGGGACGGGGCGCACCTGCTCGACCTCTGCGTCGACTACGTCGGCCGCGACGGCGTGGCGGACATGCGGCAGCTGGCCGGCCGGCTGGCGACCGCGTCCACCCTGCCGCTGGTCCTGGACTCGACCGAGCCCGCGGTCGTCGAGGCGGGGCTGGAGTGCCTGGGCGGGCGTGCGCTGGTCAACTCCGTGAACTACGAGGACGGGGACGGTCCGGGCTCGCGGTTCCGGCGGATGATGCCCGTCGTGCAGGAGCACGGCGCCGCGGTCGTCGCCCTCACCATCGACGAGGAGGGCCAGGCCCGCAGCGCGGAGTGGAAGGTCCGGGTGGCCGACCGGCTCGTGCGGCAGCTCACCGAGGAGTTCGGCATGCGGGTCGGCGACATCCTGGTGGACTGCCTGACCTTCCCGATCGCCACCGGGCAGGAGGAGACGCGCCGCGACGGCCTGGAGACGATGGCCGCGATCCGCGAGCTCAAGCACCGTCACCCGGACGTGCAGACGACGCTGGGCGTGTCCAACGTGTCCTTCGGCCTGAACCCGGCCGCGCGGCAGGTGCTCAACTCGGTGTTCCTGCACGAGTGCGTCAAGGCTGGGCTGGACTCCGCCATCGTGCACGCGGCCCGGATCCTCCCGCTGAGCCGGATCCCCGAGGAGCAGCTCCAGGTGGCGCTGGACCTGGTCCACGACCGCCGGCGACCCGGCTACGACCCCCTGGCACGGTTCCTGGAGCTGTTCGAGGGCGTCGACGCGGCCGCGATGCGCGAGGACCGCGCCGCCGCGCTGCTCGCCCTGCCGCTCTTCCACCGGCTCGAGCAGCGCATCGTGGAGGGGGAGCGCACCGGGCTGGAGTCCGACCTGGACGAGGCGCTCACCCAGCGGCCGGCACTGGACATCGTCAACGACACGCTGCTGCCCGGGATGCGCACGGTGGGCGAGCTCTTCGGCGCGGGGGAGATGCAGCTGCCGTTCGTCCTGCAGAGCGCCGAGGTGATGAAGGCGGCCGTCGCCCACCTCGAGCCGCACATGGAGCGCACCGACGAGGCCGGCAAGGGCACGATCGTCCTCGCCACGGTCAAGGGCGACGTCCACGACATCGGCAAGAACCTCGTCGACATCATCCTGACCAACAACGGCTACACCGTGGTCAACCTCGGCATCAAACAGCCGATCAGCACGATCCTCGACGCGGCCGAGGCGCACGGCGCCGACGCGATCGGGATGAGCGGCCTGCTGGTCAAGAGCACCGTGGTGATGCGGGAGAACCTCGAGGAGATCAACCAGCGCGGGACCGCCGCTCGCTGGCCGGTGCTCCTCGGCGGCGCCGCCCTCACCCGTGCGTACGTCGAGGAGGACCTCGCCGAGCTGTACGAGGGGGAGGTGCGCTACGCGCGGGACGCGTTCGAGGGGCTGCGCCTCATGGACGCCGTGGTGGCGGTACGGCGGGGCGTCGAGGGCGCGGAGCTGCCCGCGCTGCGACCGCGACGTGTCCGGCGCACGCGCGGGACGGTGGTCGAGGCGGACGCCGCGGCGCCGACCGGGCGCTCCGACGTCGCGACCGACAACCCGGTGCCCGTACCGCCGTTCTGGGGCAGCCGGGTGGTGCGCGGGATCCCCCTCGCCGAGTACGCCGCGTACCTCGACGAGCGGGCGACCTTCATGGGCCAGTGGGGCCTCAAGGGCACCCGGGGCGGGCCGTCCTACGACGACCTGGTCGAGACCGAGGGCCGCCCCCGGCTGCGGATGTGGCTGGACCGGCTGCACACCGAGGGCATCCTCGACGCGGGGGTGGTCCATGGCTACTGGCCGGCGGTGTCAGAGGGGGACGACCTCGTCGTGCTCGACCCGGACGACCACGCCCGCGAGCTCGAGCGCTTCACCTTCCCCCGGCAGCGACGCGACCGGCGGCTCTGCCTGGCCGACTTCTTCCGGCCCCGCGAGTCCGGCGAGGTCGACGTCGTGGCGTTCCAGCTGGTCACGGTCGGCTCACGGGTGGCCGAGGCCACGGCCAGGCTGTTCGCGGCGGACGCCTACCGCGACTACCTCGAGCTGCACGGGCTGTCCGTCCAGCTCGCCGAGGCGCTGGCCGAGTACTGGCACGCCCGGGTCCGGGCCGAGCTCGGGTTCGGCGCCGAGGACTCCGACCGGCTGGACGGCATCCTGCGGCAGTCCTACCGCGGGTCGCGGTACTCCTTCGGCTACCCGGCCTGCCCGGACCTCGCCGACCGGACCAAGCTCGTCCGGCTGCTGCGACCGGAGCGGATCGGCGTGGAGCTGTCCGAGGAGCTTCAGCTGCACCCCGAGCAGTCGACCGACGCCGTGGTGGTCCACCACCCGGAGGCCAAGTACTTCAATGCCACCTGATCTCCCGGCCCCTGTACCCGGGGGCCCTCTGCCGGACGCCGTCCTCTGGGACATGGACGGCACGATCGTCGACACCGAGCCGATGTGGATCGCCGCCGAGCACCGGCTCGTGGAGGCCTTCGGTGGCACCTGGAGCGACCAGCACGCCCTGGCCCTCGTGGGCAGCGACCTGACCGCGTCGGCCCACTACATCCGCGAGCACGGCGGGGTGCCGCTCGACCCCGACGACATCGTGCAACGTCTGCTCGACGACGTCGTCGAGGAGGTCGGCCGCGGCATCCCGTGGCAGCCCGGCGCACGGGAGCTGCTCGCGACGCTGGCGGATGCGGGAGTCCCGTGCGCGCTGGTCACCATGTCGTGGACCCGGCTCGCCGACGCGGTCGTGGACGCCCTCCCGGCGGGGACCTTCGCGACGGTCGTCACCGGCGACGCCGTGGCCCGCGGCAAGCCGCACCCCGAGCCGTACCTCACGGCCGCGGTCCGGCTCGGGGTGGCTCCAGAGCGCTGCCTGGCCATTGAGGACTCGCCGACCGGCGCCGCCTCGGCCGAGGCGGCGGGCTGCCGCGTCCTGGCCGTCCCGCACGCGGTCGACGTCCCCGCGGGTCCGGGGCGCACCGTACGGCCCGGCCTCGCGGGGCTCTCCGTGGCCGACCTGGGGGCTCTGCTGGGCTGAACGGCGCCGACGGGCCACGAGTCATGACGGCAGCAGACGGTCATCGTTGCCCAATCGCAACCAAGGTGACGACCGCCGCGTGATCGGTGCATCCCGCTCGGTGGCTAGGGTCGGTCGGCACGCCGGCCTGACCGGGCTGGTCACACTCGTCACGAGGTGGGGAAATGCGACACGACAGCCTGGCTCGCAGGCTGCTCGCGCTCTCCGCCGGCACCGTCATGGTCGCCGGACTCGCTGCCTGCGGCAGCGACGACGGCGACGGTGGCGCGTCCGGCGAGGGCGGGGGCGGCACGCTCGTCTTCGGGGCCTCCGCGGACCCGGTGATCCTGGACGGCGCCTTCGTCAGCGACGGGGAGTCGCTGCGTCCGATCCGGCAGATCTTCGAGACGCTGGTGACGACCGAGGAGGGCGGTACCGACATCGAGGGCCTGCTCGCCGAGGACTGGGAGGCGAGCGACGACGGCCTGGAGTGGACCTTCAACCTCCAGCAGGACGTCACCTTCCACGACGGGGAGGCGTTCGACGCCGAGGCGGTCTGCTTCAACTTCGACCGCTGGTACAACTTCGAAGGCGTCCTCCAGAGCCCCGCGGTCTCGTACTACTGGAGCACGGTCATGGGCGGCTATGCGCAGAACGAGGACCCCAACCTCGGGGAGAGCCTGTATGCGGGCTGCGAGGCATCCGACGAGAGCACGGCGGTCATCACGCTGTCCCGCCCGTCCTCGACCTTCCTCACCGCGCTGTCGCTGCCCTCGTTCTCGATCGCGAGCCCCAAGGCACTCGAGGACGGTGGCGCCGACGACGTCTCGGGTACCGGTGACGCCCCGACGTTCGACGGCACCTTCGGCTACGAGAACCCCGCGGGCACCGGGCCGTTCCAGTTCGAGTCCTGGGACCGAGGCTCGCGGCTGACCCTCTCCCGCTACGACGACTACTGGGGCGAGCCGGCCCAGCTGGACACGCTCGTCTTCTCCGTCCTCGCCGACGGCCCGGCCCGCCGGCAGGCGCTCGAGGCGGGCGACATCGACGGGTACGACCTGGTCGACCCGGCTGACGTGGACGCGCTCGAGGAGGCCGGTTTCCAGATCCAGCGGCGCCCGGCGTTCAACGTGGGCTACGTGGGCTTCAACCAGGCGCTGCCCCCGATGGACAACCTGCAGATCCGCCAGGCGATCGCGCACGCGATCAACCGGGAGAACCTCCTGCAGACCAACTACCCCGAGGGCGCCGAGGTGGCGACGCAGTTCATGCCGCCGGAGCTGTTCGGCTGGGCCGAGGACGTGACCGAGTACGAGTACGACCCCGACCTGGCCCGCCAGCTCATCGCGCAGTCCGGGGTGACCGACCTGACGATCGACTTCTGGTACCCCACCGACGTCTCGCGGCCGTACATGCCCAACCCGCAGGCCAACTGGGAGCTCATGCGCACCGACCTCGAGGCCGTCGGCTTCACCATCAACCCGCAGACGGCCCCGTGGAACCCGCAGTACCTCGACACCGTCGACGGCGGCAACGCCCAGATGTACCTGCTCGGCTGGAACGGCGACTTCGGCGACCCGGACAACTTCATCGGGACGTTCTTCCAGCAGCAGCAGCCGCAGTGGGGCTTCGCCAACCAGGAGATCTTCGACGCGCTCAACGCGGCGGAGGCGGAGACCGACGAGGCCGCCCGGACTGAGCAGTACGAGGAGGCCAACCGGCTGATCATGGACTTCCTCCCCGGCCTGCCCTACGTGCACACCGAGCCCGCAGTCGCCTTCCGTGAGGGCGTCGAGGGATACGTCACCGACCCGGTGCAGAACGAGCGCTTCTCCACCGTCTCGGTCGACTGATCACCGATCACCCGAACCCGTAAGCCACGATGCTGCGCTTCGTCGTCCGGCGGCTGTTCCAGCTCGTCCCGATCCTGTTCGGGCTGTCGCTGCTGCTCTTCTTCTGGGTCCGCGCGCTGCCGGGAGGCACCGCCATCGCCCTGCTGGGGGAGCGGGCGACGCCGGAGGCGATCGCACAGATCTAACGGCTCTACGGGCTGGACCGCCCGCTCTGGCAGCAGTACCTGTCCTTCCTGGGGCGGGCGTTCCGGCTGGACTTCGGCAACAGCGTCCGCACCAACCGACCCGTCGTCGAGGAGATGCTGCGGACCTTCCCCGCGACGATCGAGCTCGCACTCGCGGCGATGACCTTCGCCATCGTCCTCGGGATCCCGCTCGGCTACTTCGCCGCCCGCCGCTACGGCGGCTGGCTCGACAGCCTGACGGTGTCCGCGTCGCTCCTGG
>DATHTV010000109.1:0-2791 GCA_035462845.1 Jiangellales bacterium | reverse complement strand
CGACGACGAGGTGCTGCTCCCCGGTTTCGTCGACACCCACGTGCACTGCGACGACCCGGGCCGCAGCGAGTGGGAGGGCTTCCGCGCAGCCACCGCCGCCGCGGCGGCGGGCGGCGTCACCACCGTCGTCGACATGCCGCTCAACAGCCTGCCGCCGACGCTGGACGTCGCCGCTCTGGAGGCCAAGCGGGACGCTGCCCGCGGCCGGTGCGTCGTCGACGTCGGGTTCTGGGGCGGGGCGGTCCCCGGCAACCCCGGCGGGCTCCGGCCGCTGCTCGACGCGGGCGCGCTCGGGGTCAAGGGCTTCACCTGCGACTCGGGCGTGCCCGAGTTCCCTCCGCTGGCACCCGACGACCTGCGCCGGGTGGCGGCCGAGCTCGCCGCCGCCGACGGCTTGCTGCTGGTGCACGCCGAGGACCCGTTGCTGCTGGCCTCCGCTCCACCGGCCCGCGGTCCCTCGTACACCCGCTTCCTCGGCTCGCGTCCTGCCGCGGCCGAGGACCGGGCGGCTGCGGCCGTCCTCGACACCGCGCGTACGACAGGGGTGCGCGTCCACCTGGTCCACGTCTCGTCGGCCGGTGTCCTGCCCCTGCTCGCCGCGGCCCGTGCGGACGGTGTGCGGGTCACCGCGGAGACCTGCCCGCACTACCTGGTGCTGGACGCGGCGACCATCCCCGACGGCGCCACCGAGGCCAAGTGCTGCCCTCCCGTCCGGGAGGCCGTGCACCGGGAGGCGTTGTGGCGGGGCCTGGCGGAGGGACTGCTCGACCTGGTCGTGTCCGACCACTCGCCCTGCCCGCCGGAGCTCAAGGCCGGCGGGTTCGACGCGGCCTGGGGTGGCATCGCCGGGGTGCAGCTCGGGCTGCCGCTGCTGTGGACCGAGGCGCGCCGGCGCGGTCACGGGCTCGAGCACGTGGCCCGGTGGGCGGCGTACGCCCCGGCCCTGCTGGCGGGCCTGCCGGGCAAGGGACGCGTCGCCGAGGGTGCGGACGCCGACCTCGTGGTGCTCGCCCCGGACGAGCCGGTCACCGTGCGGGCCGAGATGCTGCGCAGCAGGCACCGGCTCACCCCGTACGAGGGCCGTAGGCTCACCGGTGCAGTCCGGCGCACGTGGCTGCGGGGCACCGAGGTGGACGGGGTGCCGCGCGGCCGGCTGCTGGTCAGGGGAGGCTCATGAGCGCGAGCAGGGCCGTGGACGAGCCGGCCGGCGACGACGTCCGCCGGCTCCCCGACCTCGCTGCGCGTCCTCTGGGCGGCAGCGTCGTCCATGCCGACGACGAGTCCTTCGCCGAGCGGCACCACCTCATCCGCCCGGAACCGCCGGTGTTCGACCCGGGCCTCTACGGGGCCCGCGGCAAGGTGTACGACGGCTGGGAGACCCGACGCCGCCGCGAGCCCGGTCACGACTCGGCGGTCGTCCGCCTCGGCGCACCCGGCGTGATCCGCGGCGTGGTGGTCGACACCGCCTGGTTCACCGGCAACTACCCGCCCGAGGTCTCGGTCGAGGCGGCGTGCCTGGCCGGTTACCCGGCCGTGGACGAGGTCCTGGCCGCCGACTGGACGGAGCTCGTCCCGCGCGGTCCGCTCTCCGGCAACAGCGCGCACGAGTTCCCCGTGCGCTCCGCACGCCGGTGGACCCATGTCCGGCTGTCGATCTACCCGGACGGAGGCGTGGCGCGTCTTCGCGTCCACGGCGAGGTGGTGCCCGACCCGGACCTCCTCGACGCGCTGGGCACCGTCGACCTGGCGGCCCTGGAGCACGGTGGTGCCGTGGTCGGGTGCAGCAACTGGTTCTACTCCCGTCCCGACAACCTCATCTCGCCGGGCACGACGAGGAACACCGGCGAGGGCTGGGAGACGGCGCGGCGGCGTGACGGGGGCGACGACTGGGTGGTGCTGCGGCTTGCGACGCCCGGCCACGTCCGCGTCGCGGAGGTCGACACGACCGGCTTCCTCGGGAACGCGCCCGGAGCCGTCACCCTGCTCGGGGCCGACCTGCCGGGCCGGGCCGAGCCCGGGGAGGGTGGCTCCTGGGAGGACGGGTCATGGACCGTGCTGATGTCCCGGACGCGTGTCCAGCCGGACACCCGGCACCGCTTCCTGCTCGGGACGACACCGCGTACCACGCACGTGCGGATGGTCATCCACCCGGACGGCGGGATGTCCAGGCTGCGCCTGTGGGGGCGTCCCGACCGCGCCGGGCTGGACGACGCGCGGCGGAGATGGCACGACACGGGCCCGGTGACCTGATGGACCGCCCGCGGCTGGGGGACGACGACCTCGCCGAGGTCGACGCGTTGCTGGCCGACGCCGACGCCGGGGTGTCCGCAGCCTCCGGTGGCGGCATCCTCGGGCGGCAGCCGGTGCACACGCTGTACGTACCGGCTGACCGTGTCCGGGCCCGGCACGCCGCCACCTGCGGCGAGGAGGCGCTGGACGCGGTCTTCAGGCACGCACCGGACCCCGTCACGCTGGGCCGGGTGACCGGCCTGGACCGGCAGCTGCTGTGGGAGGTCTTCCCGCGGCTGTTCCGCAAGCTGCACGAGGAACCGGTCGAGGACCTGCGCATCGACCTGGAGGACGGGTACGGCCTGCGGCCGGACGACGTCGAGGATGCGCACGTGGCGACGTCGGTCACGGCGCTGCTGAACCGGCCCGACCAGGCACCGCCCCGGTGGGGGGTGCGGATCAAGTCGCTCGAGCCGTCCACCCGGCGGCGGGGCCTGCGCAGCCTCGACCTCGCGATCGGAGCCGTTCTGGACGCCGGGCCGCTCCCCGACGGCTTCACCGT
>DATHTV010000108.1:0-10829 GCA_035462845.1 Jiangellales bacterium | reverse complement strand
TCTACCGGGGACCGGCGTCGGAGCCCGGGTGCCCCGAGGCGGTCGCGGCGCTGCTCCGCCGCTCCCGCTGGGACCTGGACGTGCAGTACGTGGGCCCTCGCGAGGCCCTGCGTCTGTCCCCGGAGGTGCTGGCCGCGGCGGCCGTCTACGCCCAGCCCGGCGGTGGCGAGCTCCGGCGGGCCTACCGCACATTGCGGCGCCACGCCGCAGACATCCGGGCCTACGTCGGCTCGGGGGGGCGCTACCTCGGCTTCTGCCTCGGTGGCTACCTCGCCGGCGAGACCCCCGGCTTCGGCGTGCTGCCCGGCGACACCGACCGGTACATCTCCTCCCCCGGCTGCGCCACCACCTCCGACCGGGACACCGTCATCGAGGTGCGGTGGGGCGGGCGGCCGCGGGCGGTGTTCTTCCAGGACGGTCCGTGGTTCGACCTGGACCCGCGCCGCGGCCCCGCGGAGGTCCTGGCCGTGTACGGCAACGGCCTGCCGGCCGCGGTGGTCGCGCCGTACGGCCGGGGGACCGTCGGCGTCGTCGGCCCGCACCCCGAGGCCACGGCCGACTGGTTCGACGACGCCGGGCTGCGCCGGCCGGAGCCGCTGGCGCTGGACCTGGGGCTGGACCTCGTCGACCGGGTGCTGGGTGACCGGGCGCGGGGGGCCGCGTGACGCCGTCCCCCGTACGGACGGGAGTCGGCGGGGAGGCCCACTGCGAGGTGTGGTGGTCCGCGCCGAGCGGTGACCCGGCCCTGCTGCACCTGCTGGACGAGACGGAGCTGCACCGCGCCGTACGGCTCGCGCACCGCAAGGACCGCGACCGGTACGTGACCGCACACGCCCTCGCCCGCCTGTTGCTCGGCGAGCTCACCGGCGAGGACCCGGCACGGCTGAGGTTCGACCGGACCTGCCGCCGCTGCGGCGATCCCGAGCACGGGAAGCCGCAGCTGGTCGGCCGCGCGACCCCCTTCAGCCTGGCCCACTCGGGCGACCGGGTCGTCGTCGCCGTGGTCGACTCACCCGCCGCGGGGCTGGATGGTGCGGGGCTGGAGTCCGGGGTCGATGTCCCGGTGGACGTCGGCGTGGACGTCGAACGGGTCTCCGCCCAGGGCGAGCTGCCGGCCACGCTGAGCCGTGAGGTCCTGGCCACCGCCGAGCTCACCGCGTACGACCGGCTCGACGAGCACGAGCGGGCTCGGGCGATCGCGGTCTGGTGGACCCGCAAGGAGTCGGTGCTCAAGGCGACCGGCGACGGGCTCGCCGTGCCGCCGGCACTGGTCGAGGTCACGCCGCCCTGGTGCCCCCCGGCCCTGGTCGGCGCCCTTCCCGCGGCCGGTCACCTGCGCCGGCGGGCGTGGTCCTCGGTGCCACCCGCGATCGCCCTGCACGAGCTGGACGCGGGCACCGATCACGTCGGGTGCGTCGCCGTGCTCGGTGTGCAGACTGTGCGGGTGAGCGAGCGCGAGGCCCCCACCCTGCTGCACGGGGCGATGTGAGGCGATCGGCACGGCCGGCGGTCGGCGCACTGGCCCTGTTCCTCGCCGCGTGCAGCGGGTCACCGGCCGACCCCGCCGCCACGGGGACGGCTGCCGCGCTCGAGGCCTGGCCGGACGCCTCACCGGACCGGCCGGTCGTCGACCTCGCCTTCACCGTCGCCGACGACCTCACGTCGGTCACGGGCACCGAGCGGGTGGAGTTCACCCCCGACCTCGACATTTGCGAGCTCGTGTTCCGGCTGTGGCCGAACAAGCCCGCCACCGCTGCGTACGGCAACGCGCTGGAGGTCACGAGCGCGGAGGTCGACGGACTGGTCGTGCAGCCCGTCGCCGAGTCTGCGGGTGCTCCGGACGGTGCGCCGGGGACGCTGGTCGAGGTGCCGCTCCCCTCCTGCGTGGCCGCCGGGGCGACGGTCACCGCGGAGCTCGGTTTCGCGCTCACCCTCGGCGAGGGCACGGACGAGCGGGTCGGGGTGGCCACGGCAGGTGACGCTGCCTGTTTCGGCACCGCGTTCCCCCTCCTGGCCTGGGAGCGCGGTCGCGGCTGGGCCCGCGACCCGGCGGTGGCCGTCGCCGGGGAGATGGCCACCAGCGAGACCTTCGAGCTGCGGTCCCTCGACGTCTCGGCGCCGCCCGGCTACGAGGTGCTCGGGACGGGCGAGGCCCTCGGCACCGAGGAGAGCACGGGTCTCACCACGCACCGCTTCGCCGCCACAGCGGTCCGGGACGTCACGGTGACCGTGGGCCGGCTCGAGGTCCTGCACCGCGAGGTCGACGGGGTGCGGCTGCACCTCGGGGCACCGCGGTCGGGCACGCGGGCACCGCTGGAGCGGTGGGCCGACGTGGTCGCGGAGTCGATGACGCGGGTGGCCGACCAGCTGGGCCCGCCGCCGTACGAGGACGTCTGGGTCAGCGTGCTCCCGGACCAGACGGACGGGATCGAGTTCCCGGGCGCCGTGCAGTTCGGCGACATCTCGCCGGGACGGGACGCCTGGCTGGTCACGCATGAGGTGGCCCACCTGTGGTTCTACGGACTGGTGGGCAACAACCAGGCCCGGGACCCGTGGCTCGACGAGTCCTTCGCGACCTTCGTCCAGCTCGTCGTGGACGACGAGGACCCGGCGGCGACGGGCGCCTCCCCCGCGTCCCGGACCGGGCAGGTGGGGCAGCCGATGTCGTACTGGGGAACGCTCGACGAGCCCAGCTCGGCGTACGTGGCGGGCGTGTACGTGGCGGGCGGGGCCGCACTGCTCGAGGCCCGCCGCGCCGCCGGCGAGGAGGCGTTCGACGACGCGCTGCGGCAGTACCTGGCGGACAACGCGCATCGGGTGGCCGTTCCCGCAGATGTCGAGGGCGCGTTCGCCGGGCTGCCCGAGGTTCTCGAGGTGCTCGGTGAGGCCGGCGCGCTCGACGGTCCCGGGTGACCTGCTGGTCAGCGCCGCCCCGGCACGACGCGGAACGACCCGTCGTACGCGTCGATCAGCCACGAGGGGCCTGACTCCCACGGGGACAGCACGAGGACGTAGGTCATCGGCTTCTCCACGACCACGTCGAACTCGCCGCCGTCCTCGACGTACGTCATCCTCGCCGCGTGGTCGAAGGTGACCTGGAGCCTGGGCGGACCGTCCGGCTCCGGCTCGGCCAGGCTGATCTCCGCGTCGGTGATGCGCTGGCTGCGCAGCGCTCCGTCCGGCGGGACCGTCCAGGTCGGCTGGTCCCAGCGGTAGAACTGGAGCACCCGCAGGCCGTCCTGGGCCTCGGGGTCACCGGCCAGGGCCCGGTCGACCAGCGCCGACCACCCCTCGTCGGCCGCGTCGCTGAGGCTGGGCAGCACGGACTCGGTGAGCTCCGCCACGGTGTAGTCCACGCGCTGCGGGTCGAGGAGCTCCTCCTGGAAAGCCACCTCGACGGCGAAGTCGGTCACCTCGCGGTAGGCGTTCGCCACCGCCTCGGCGCCGAAGGTCTGCTCGGCCTCGGGAGCGATCGTCGCCTCCTCGACGTACACCTCCGGGACCACCTGCCTGGGGCTGGTGCTCACGCCGCAGCCGGCCAGCACGACCACGCACCCGACGACCCAGACCCAGCCGGTGCCCCGGGCCGGCCCGACGACACGCGCCAGCGGCCGCAGATGCGGCACGACCACGTAACCCCCTACTCCGTCGACCCCGGGGCCGAGGTTACCCAGTCCCCTCTGTCGCCGCGCGATTGAGGGTGGGGGCGCTCGCCGGGCCGCGGACGACTGATCGCCGGAGGTGCCTGTCACCCGCCTCCGCCGTCCGTCGACAAGAAAGAGACAATCGGCCGCTTGTTGCACCTTCCGGTCGGGAGTACGTTCCAAGATCTGTCGAGCGAAAGGGGGAGACAGATGGCCGAGCCGTCCGTCGAGGAGGTCCGCGCCCAGATCGACCAGATCCTGGACCGGGCACGGGGTGACGAGGAGTTCGGCAGCCGGCTGAACTCCGACCCGGAGGCCACGCTGCGTGAGGCAGGGCTGCACGGGAAGGCGATCGGTGAGGTGAGCAAGGAGATCAGGGCCTTCAGCACGGGGAAGGCCAAGGGTGACGTGACCGTCGCCCGGCCGTGCGACTACACCACCTGCTGGATCTCCTGGTGCGACCACTGGGGCACCTTCCGCACATCGTCCTGACCCCTGTGGTGGCGGCACGTCCGGCCCGCGCTGGCGGCGAGCACGGGGCGTCGCAGTCCTCGTCGGTGACGTCGGGATGACCCGGACGTCCACCGACGGTGACCTGCTCCCTGTGGTCCTCGGCGGCAGCGGGCCGGATGCCGTCGTGGAGCGGCAGGAGCAGTGGCTCGTCGTCCGCCCGGGCAACGCCGGAGTCGCGTCGCCGCGGCAGGGCTGGAAACTGCACGTGTCGGCACATCCGTCCAGCGCCCGGACGGTGCTTGACCGCTGCCTGCCGGTGCTGCGTGCCCACCGGGTCCGGTTCAAGGTGGCGGCGTCGGTCGGCGTCGTCGCGCAGCTCAACATCGGCATCGGTGGACCCAGCCAGATCGGCAAGTTCATCACCGTGTACCCGGACGGCGACGCCATTGCCGTGCGAGTCGCCGCCGATCTCGACGCCGCGACGCGAGGACTCCCTGGTCCGGCCGTGCCGTCCGACCGCCGGCTCGGGCCCGGCAGCCTGGTGCACTACCGCTTCGGCAGCTTCGACGGACCGTTGCTGCAACTGCCGGACGGCACCGTGGCCTCAGCCCTTACGACGCCCGACGGGGAGCTCGTGCCGGACGAGCGGCACCCGTACTTCAGCCCACCCGACTGGGCCGCCGACCCGTTCCGGACCACTGGGGGCGCCGACCCGGTGACCGCGGCCTCGGCGGCCACCGAGCACACCCGGTACCGCGTGGTCACCCTGCTGGCCGAGTCCGGCCGCGGATCGGTGCTGCTCGGCGTGGACGTCGCCGGCCGTCGCCGCTGCGTGCTCAAGACCGCGCACCGCGGCGGCCACGTGGACGATGAGGCCGCGGCCGCGCTCAGACGCGAGGCGACCGTCCTGCAGCGGCTGGGACCGACCACCGGCGCTCCAGCCTTCTACGACCTGCTCGAGCTCGACGACGAGGTCGTCCTGGTCATGGAGGACGTCCCAGGCCGAACCCTCGCGGAACACGTCGCCGACGCCGCACTCACCGGGCGGCTCCTCGACGCCGCAACGGTGGCGACGATCGGTGGCCAGCTGGCGACGATGCTGGCCGCCGTCCACCATGCCGGGCTGGTGTACCGGGACCTGAAGTCGTCCAACGTGGTCCTCGGCCCCGACGGCCAGCCCCGGCTGCTGGACTTCGAGCTCGCCGCCCCGCCCGGTACCGGACCACGCGGCGTGGGCACCCGCGGCTACCTGTCACCGCAGCAGCTGGCAGGGCAGCCGTCCGCGTACGTCGACGACGTGTACGGGCTCGGCGCCGTGCTGTACCTGCTCGCCACCGGCGCCGACCCGTGCCGGGCCCCCGACCCGCGGAACCTGCTGACCCGGCCGATCCGGCTGATCAACCCCGCCGTCCCGCCGGCGCTGGCCGACACCATCGCCGCCTGCCTGTGCCCCGATCCCGGCCGACGCCCCGCGGACATGGCCGCAGTTGCCCGTCAGCTCACCGCGATCCACGCTGCGCCCCCGGACTCCGTCCCCGCCGCGACCCCGGTCGCCCGGCCCGTCCCGGACCTGGCACACCGGCGGGAACGCTGCGCCGCCTACGCTCGCCGCCTCGGCGACACCCTCTGCGACGAGGCGGTCAGCGCCCCCGGCGGTCACCTCACCTGGACGAGCACGGCCCCCGGCAGCCTGCCGATCCCGTACCGGCAGATCAACAACGGGACCCCCGGCGTCGTGCTGGCCCTGACCGAGCTGTGGCGAGCCTTCGGCGTGCCGCGGCACCGGGCCACGGTGGATCAGGCCTGCTCGTGGCTGGCCACGTCGGCACCGCTGCCAGGTGCGCTCATCGCCGGTCTCCACGCGGGCGAGGCCGGCGTCGGGGCTGCACTGCTCCGCGCCGGGCAGGTTCTCCGGGACGACCGCTGGGTCAACGAGGCCCGCCGCACCGAGCGGCGCCTGCGCGACTACCCGTACGAGATGCCCGACCTCTACCACGGCACGGCGGGCCGGCTGCGCTTCGTCGTGCTGCTCTGGCGGCACATCGGCGACCCGGCAGTCCTGGATCACGCCCGGGCGTGCGCCGACGCCCTCCTCGCCCAGGCCACCGCCCCACGCCCGGACGAGCTGTGCTGGACGATCGGCGCCGGTCACGGCGGGTTCAGCGGCCTCACCGAACCCGGTTACGCCCACGGCGCAGCGGGCATCGCCGACACCCTGCTCGACCTGTACGAGGCCACCGGCAACCGGGCGCTCGCCGACGCCGCGGTCAGCGCGTCCACGTGGGTGCGACGCCAGGCGGTCACGACCCTGCCCGACGGAAGCGGCCTGGACTGGGGTCACGGCGCCGGGTTCAGCGGGCTGTGGTGCTACGGCGCCGCGGGCGTGGGGCGCCTGTTCCTGCGCCTCGCCGCACTGGGCCTGGGCCAGCAGCCGCTCGCCGTGGCGGGGGCGGCCGGCAGGACCGTGGCGCACGCCGGGCGGCATGCCGGCACCAGCCAGTGCCACGGCTTGGCCGGCTCCATCGAGTACCTGCTCGACCTGCACCAGGCCACCGGCGACCCCGGGTGGCTCAGCGAGGCCTGGGAGCTCGGGGCTCTCCTGCTGGCCTTCGCTGTCGAGTCGGACGGCCAGCTGCGATGGCTCAGCGACGACGGCGACGAGCGCGGCAACAACGCCTACATGGTGGGCTTCGCCGGCGTCGCGACTACGCTGCTTCGCCTGTGGGACTTGGAGAGCTTCCCGTACGAGCTCAGCCTCGCGGGCTTCCGCTCCCACGCCGTGACGGACGCATGACCGCTCCGGCGGGGAGCGACCCACAGCGGCACGCGCTCCGACGGAGGAGTCGGGGATATCGACGAGCGCTCAGTGCGCGTGCTCGCCGCGGTAGTACTCGAAGACGAACCCGAGCACCGCGATGGTGCCCAGCGCCACGCCGATGATGAACAGCCACCAGCCGAACACCAGGCCGAGGAAGACGACCGCGGCCGCGGACGCCACGGCCAGCGGCCACCAGGAGTGCGGGCTGAAGAAGCCGTACTCGCCGGCCATCTCGTAGATCTCGCCGTCGCTGCGGTCCTCGGGGCGCGGGCGAGGCAGCTGCTTGGCGGTGAAGAGCAGGTAGAACGCCACCAGGAAGCCCAGGCCGAAGCTGAGGACCAGCGCGGTCGTCCCCGTCGGGTCGCCGGACATGAACCAGTAGACCGGCGTCACCACGGCGAAGAAGACGGTGATGACGACGAAGATGAGTCCCTCGGTCTTCACTTGCTGCTCTCTCCCAGGTCGGGCGCGCCGAAGACCTTGTCGAGCGCGTTGGGGTTGCTCTGCGGGTACTCCTGCGCCGCGACCTCGGGGTACTTGAGGTCGAAGGCGGGCGACTCGGACCGGATGCGCGGCAGCGAGGTGAAGTTGTGCCGGGGCGGCGGGCAGGACGTCGCCCACTCGAGCGAACGCCCCCAGCCCCACGGGTCGTCCACCTGCACCTTGGGCTTCTTGCGGGTGATCCACACGTTCCAGAGGAACGGCAGGGTCGAGGCGGCCAGCAGGAACGAGCCGACCGTGGACACCTGGTTGAGGAACGTGAAGCCGTCCTCGGGGAGGTAGTCGGCGTACCGGCGCGGCATGCCCTCGACGCCCAGCCAGTGCTGCACCAGGAAGGTGGTGTGGAAGCCGATGAACAGCAGCCAGAAGTGCAGCTTGCCCAGCCGCTCGTCGAGCATCCGGCCGGTGAACTTCGGCCACCAGAAGTAGAAGCCGGAGAACATCGCGAAGACCACGGTGCCGAAGACCACGTAGTGGAAGTGGGCCACGACGAAGTACGTGTCCGACGTCTGGAAGGTCAGCGCCGGCGAGGCCAGGATGATCCCGGTCAGGCCACCGAACAGGAAGGTCACCAGGAAGCCGATCGCCCACAGCATCGGCGTCTCGAAGGTCACCGACCCGCGCCACATGGTGCCGATCCAGTTGAAGAACTTCACCCCGGTCGGGACCGCGATGAGCATCGTCATGAACGCGAAGAACGGCAGGTTGATCGCGCCGGTGACGTACATGTGGTGCGCCCACACGGCCATCGACAGCGCCGCGATCGCCAGGGTGGCGAAGACCAGGCCCTTGTAGCCGAAGATCGGCTTGCGGCTGAAGACCGGCAGGACCTCGCTGATGATGCCGAAGAACGGCAGCGCGATGATGTAGACCTCGGGATGCCCGAAGAACCAGAACAGGTGCTGCCAGAGGATCGCCCCGCCGTTGGCCGGGTCGAAGATGTGCGTGCCGAAGTTGCGGTCGGCGAACAGCGCGAACAGCGCAGCGGCCAGCAGCGGGAAGACCAGGATGACGAGGATGCTCGTCACGAGGATGTTCCAGGTGAAGATCGGCATCCGGAACATGGTCATGCCGGGAGCCCGCATGCAGGTGATGGTGGTGATGAAGTTGACGCCACCGAGGATCGTGCCGAAGCCACCGAGAGCCAGGCCCATCACCCACAGGTCGCCGCCGATCTGTGGCGAGTAGACGCCAGTCGAGAGCGGCGTGTAGGCGAACCAGCCGAAGTCCGCGGCGCCGCCCGGGGTGAGGAAGCCGGCCGCGGCGATGAGCCCACCGAAGAGGAACAGGTAGTAGCTCATCATGTTCAGCCGCGGGAAGGCGACGTCGGGCGCGCCGATCTGCAGCGGGACGATGATGTTGCCGAAGCCGATGAACAGCGGTGTCGCGAAGAGCAGCAGCATGATCGTGCCGTGCATCGTGAACAGCTGGTTGTACACGTTGTCCGGCACGACCTGGGTCCCCGGCGCCCAGAGCTCGGCGCGGATGACCAGCGCCAGCACCCCGCCGAAGAGGAAGAACGCGAACGAGGTGATCAGGTAGAGGTACCCGATGACCTTGTGGTCGGTGGAGGTCATCCACCGGACCACCACGTTGCCGGGCCGGCGGACTCGCACCGGCTGCTCGACGACCGGCTGGTCGACCGAGCGCTCCAGGTATGTCGTCACTGATCGCTCCCGACGTTACGGCCCTGCGGGGGTATCGGTCCGAGCGGCTCGGTGTCGTAGGCGCCGCGCAGCGGTGCGTCGATCTGGCCGGTCTGGCCGGCGTCACGCAGCTCCTCGAGGTACTGCTCGTACTCGTCCTGGGAGACGACCTCGACGTTGAAGAGCATGCGCGAGTGGTAGGCGCCGCAGAGCTCGGCGCACTTGCCCATGAAGGTGCCCTCACGGTTGGGCGTGAGCTGGAACAGGTTCTCCCGGCCCGGGATGACGTCCATCTTGAAGTAGAAGCCCGGCACCCAGAACGAGTGGATCACGTCCGGCGAGCGGAGCTCGAAGCGCACGACCTGGTCGACCGGCAGGACGAGGGTCGGGTGCTCGACCGCGGTCCCCACCTCGTACACATCGGCGTCCGTGTAGTTGAACGCCCACGACCACTGCTGGCCGACGACGCCGATGGTCACGTCGGGCTCGGCGCTCTCGTCCAGCAGGTCGTTCTGGCTCACCACGGTCCAGTAGAAGAGGACGGCGATGACGAAGACCGGGGCGATCGTGTAGAAGGCCTCGATCGGCACGTTGTAGCGCGTCTGCGGCGGCAGGTCGTCGTTGCGCCGGCGGTAGTAGATCGCGGCGAACAGGATGAGGAACCAGGTGATCCCGCCGACGATGAGGGCGGCGATCCAGGCGCCGTTCCACAGGTTGCCGACGATCGAGCTCTCCTCGCTCGCCGGCACGGGGAGTCCGCCCCGCTGCCACTGCTCCACGCGCTCGGCGGAGCACCCGCTGAGCACGACCAGCGAGACCGCCAGCGCCAGCAGAACGGGGGCCCGGCGTCGACCAGGGCGAGGGCTGCCGATCCGACCCACGGGGCGCCTTTCCACGCTGGTACTCCCCCCACCCGGCCGGACCCCGGCGGGCAGGCGAAGGACGGCCTTTCGCTGCCGTGGAAACACTAGCGCCCAGACGGCCGGACCACCCCAGGAGGGCGCGGATTACGGTTCACTCGTGTCCGATCCCACCTCGGTGCCCTCCCCGGGGCCGGCGGCGGCGCCCGCCGGGGCGGCCGGCTACCTCGACGCCGCATCGACCGAGCCGCTGCACCCGGCGGCGCGCGAGGTGCTGCTCGCCGCCCTGGACGAGGGCTGGGCCGACCCGGCGCGCCTGTACGGGGCGGGCCGGCGGGCCCGGCTGCTGCTCGACAACGCCCGGGAGGTGGTCGCGGCCGTGGTGGGGGCCCGGCCGGACGAGGTGAGCTTCACCGGCAGCGGGACGCAGGCGGTGCACCTGGGGGTACTGGGGACGGTGGCCGGGCGGGCGCGCTCCGGCCGGCACCTGGTCGTGTCTGCGGTCGAGCACTCGTGCGTGCTCCAGGCCGCGCGGTGGCACGAGGCGCGCGGCGGGACGGTGACCATCGTGCCGGTGGACTCGCTGGGACGGGTGGACCCGGCCGCGTACGGCTCAGAGCTCGGCGCCCGACCGGACACGGCGCTGGCCTGCCTGCAGGCGGCCAACCACGAGGTCGGCACCGTACAGCCGGTGGCGGAGGTGGCGGCGATCTGCGCGGAGGCGCGCGTGCCGCTGCTGGTGGACGCGGCCCAGGTCCTCGGCCGAGTGGCCGTGCCGGACGGCTGGTCGGTGCTCGCGGCGAGCGCGCACAAGTGGGGCGGGCCGGCCGGCGTCGGGGTGCTGGCGGTGCGCCGGTCGGTGCGCTGGCGCTCGCCCCTGCCCGAGGACGAGCGGGGCGGGGGGCGG
>DATHTV010000107.1:0-17138 GCA_035462845.1 Jiangellales bacterium | reverse complement strand
AGGGAGCCCACCGCGTCGGTGAGGACGAGGTGCGCGCCGCCGTCCTCGGTCGCAGCGTCCGCGGCCTGCAGGTCGAGCGCGACGGCGAGCAGGCGGCCCTGAACGCCGTCGTGCAGGTCCCGCTCGAGCCGGCGGCGCTCGTCCTCGGCGGCCCGGTCGGCACGGGAGCGCTCCGCGGCCAGCCGCTCCGACTGATCCCGCACCGCTGCCTCGAGGACCGCACGTTCCAGGAGGGGACGCGCCACACCCACGACACCGGCCGCATCCGCAGCTGTCGTCGTGTGCCGCACGTACGCCCGAGCCTGCCCGTCCGAGTCCCCGACCCGGGTCAGGTGGTCGGCGTCGAGGTCGTCGGGTGGCGACGCGGGGGCCCCGTCCACGGTGGCCCACGAACGTCCGTCCGGCAGTCGCACGGCGACGTCGACATCCGGGTCGCCGAGGGCGGCACGGAGCACCTCGCGTACCGATGCGCCGGGGTGGTCGGCGCCGGCGTCCTCCACCTCGCGTACGAGCTCCGCTGCGGTGGCGAGGCGAGGATCCGCGCGCCGGAGCAGCCGGCGTACGACGGCACGGCGGGCGGGAACGAGCAGGGAGACGACGGCGACCGTCGCGACGACGACCAGGGGTACGGAGTCGGCTACCGCGACCGCCACGACGGTGCTCGCCGCCACGGCGACCAGTGCGGCCAGGACGCCGACGACCGTCCCGACCGAGATCTCGAGGCCTCGGGAGGACAGGCGCAGCCCCTCCTCCCGCTCGCCGGCGGCGACGGCCAGCCCAGCGACCGTCGCTGGGACCGCGAGGCAGAAGAACGCGAAGATCACCTCGACGGCGACCGCGTCCGGAAGGTCCGCGACGGCCAGTACCGGCAGCAAGACGGCGCAGCAGGCGATCACGCTCACGGGCAGCAGGGAGACCACGGTGGCCACCGACAGCCGTCGGCGAGCCATGCCGGAGGAGCGGCCGACGGCGCGCCACAAGGCGACGGGTCCCACGAGGACCGACAGCAGCCAGGCGAGGTACAGCACCCCGGCCACCCAGCTGTCCGCCACCACCCTCAGCCACGTGTCCCCCAGCGGGGCCTGCAGGCCGTCGAGCGGCGGGTCGGGGTCGAGCGAGGCCGCCCCCAGCAGCAGGTTGGCGAGGAGCACGGCCACCAGGGCAGCCACCATGACGAACCGCCGGTTGCCCGTGCCCGCGAACCTGTCCCGGGCCACCAGCAGGCTCACCTGCAGCAGGACGAGCGGGGTCGCGAAGCCGCCCAGGGCTTCGACCGCGATCCAGTCCAGGGCCGTCCCGGTACGCCCCTCGACGGCGACCGCCCGGGTCACGACGGTGACAGCGGCCAGATAGAGCAGGAGCGACGCCGCGAGAGCGAGCACCCAGCGGCCGAGAACCCGGTCCGCACGGCGGAGGACCCGCCAGCCGAGCGCGGCCGTGACGACGACGGAGACCGGCAGGCCGAGGGCGAGGGCGAGCGACGTCCCCCAGTAGGACACGCCGTCCGCGCGGGCAGCCAGCAGCACTCCACCGGCGCCGACGGCCAGCGCGACCAGGGCGCCGAGGCCCACCGCGGCGGGCCTCGACACCGGGGTCGCACCGGCACGCACCCCCATGCATGGAGCATGGCACCGGTCACGCCGGTCCGGTATCCGTGGTGACACCGAGCCTTGGGGCGTGCTGGTGACCGTCGCGGTGCGCGCTCGGAGGGGTCCACCCGGCCAGGTGATCGGTGTGGGTTCGACGTCGTGCCTACCGGCACACAGCGTCCACGGTGATCTCCGTCTTGGCCGCCGCACCCCTGGTGAGCTCCGCCACCCGACCCCGTCTCGAGATCACCGTGGGCCCCCCGTCGCGGCTCGCGCAACCGACCGGACACAGTGATCTTGACCTGTCTTGACCTGTCACCGCGTACGCCTCGTTACTGCCAAGCCTCGCGCCCTCGTCGGGTGTGGGCTGGCTCCGACCGCGTCCGGTGACCGCTTCGCCACTCCTTCGGGATTGCCCGCCGATCGCAGCGAGCGGACGCTCGAAGTGAGGGCGGGCCGCCGTGACGGGCGGCGGCCGAGTCGCGAGGCGCAACGCCCAGTCAGGAGGGGACCATGAAGCATGCGCGAGTACTGGTCGGCGCGGCCATCGCCGCACTGGTCACGAGCCTGCTGGCGGTGATCCCGGCCGAGGCCGCGAGGCCGGTGACGTACACGGAGGAGTTCTCCGACGTGTTCACCGACACCGAGTCCTGCGAGTTCGACGTCGAGGTCAGCTTCGCCGGCACTCTGCGGATCACCGAGTTCTACGACGGGACCGGCAACCTGGTGCGAGTCCAGATCAAGGGCGAGGACCACGGAACGGCGACCGCCAACGGCAAGACCGCGTCCGGCCGGGACAACTGGCTGGAGACGTTCGACGCCGGGACCGGGACCTCCACGATCCGCGGCCTCTACATCCGCTTCAACATCCCGGGGCACGGCGTCGTCCTACTCGACGTCGGATACGCCGAATTCGACGGTGATGGCGTGCTCGTGCAGCTCTCCGGGCCGCACCAAGCCTTCGAGGGAGACTTCGAGGCACTCTGCGCCGCACTGGCCTAGCACCCGACGACGCAGACGGCTCACACGCCGGACTGCGCCTGCACGCGGCCCTCGGTGACGGCAGTCGCCAGGGCCGCGTGGTCCCGCGCGTTCTGGTCCGCGTACAGGCTCGCGAACGCCGCGACGGCTCGGTCGAAGGTGTCCTTGCTGCCGAGGTAGGAGGCGATGGCGATCCGGTCCCCGGAGCGGGCATGCGCCCGAGCGAGGGTCCAGCCGCAGATCTCGGCGTACAGCCCCATGCCGAACGGCACCATCTGCTCTGCCTCGAACGACCCCTTCCAGTCGTGCAGCTGGCGGACGTAGAAGTCGCGGGTGCGGCCGTCGACTCCCTGGAGGCGCTGCCAGCCGAGCAGGTGGTCGCTCGCCGCCTGCATGAGCCGCTGCCCGGCGACGACCCGGTGGCCGGCGTTGGAGTACTCGGACCTGCCGACGAAGGCCTCGAGGACCGACGGCTGCGCCTCCTTGATCTGCAGGAGCAGCGGGTCACTCGCATCCCGGCCGAGCATCAGTGCCACCCAGGCGCGCGTGCCCACCGAGCCCACGCCGACGACCTTGCGCGCGAGCTGGACGAAGCGGTAGCTCTCGAGGAGCTTGCGGTACTCGGTCGTGAGCGTGCTGCGGTACGTGCGGATCGCGCTGACCAACGCTGCCTGCAGTACCTCCGGCGCGACCTCCCCGCCGAAGAGCTCCTCGACCGGGACCAGCAGGGGCGGCTGGCTGTTGAAGCGTGGCTCCCCGTCGACGATGTGGACGAGCCTGGCGAACGCGCGGAGGTGGTCGCGGGACTGCGCCTTGGCGACGACCTTCCCGGCCCGCTTCTCGATCACCTTGCGGGTGCTCGTGTCGAGCCGCGACCGGAGCTCCTCGATCGGGTACTGCGCGTACCAGACCGCGAGGTTGCCCATGCCGGCGAAGCCGCTCATCGCCGTCCGGTACGAGCGGACCACGGCGAGGACGATGTCACGGCGCTCCACATCGGTGAAGCCGTTGTTGCGACCGGCGATCTCCAGGCTCGCGGCGAGCCTCTTGACATCCCACTCCCACGGCCCGGGCAGCGTCTCGTCGAAGTCGTTGATGTCGAAGACGAGGTGGCGCTCCGGGGAGGCGAACAGCCCGAAGTTCGCCAGATGGGCGTCGCCGCACAGCTGCACTCTCAGCCCCGTGGACGGGGTCCCGGCCAGGTCCGACGCCATCATCAGCGCGGCCCCTCGGTAGAAGGCGAAGGGCGACGCGAGCATCCGCCCGTGCCGGATCGGCACGAGCTCCGGGACCCGCGTCTCCGCCTGCTGCCGCAGCAGCTCGACGGGGTCGGGCCGGGTGGCGGGTGGATCGAACACCGCGTGGCTGGACCTGGGAACCTCCGCGCGAGCGGCCTTTCCCCGCGCGGCCCGCTCCTCCGGCGTCAGGTGTGCGACCTGCCGGGGCTTCCGGGCACGTCGCTCGGGCCCCGTCTGCTGTACGACTCCAGGACCACCGGGGGCGCGCGAGGCGCCAGCCGCGATCTCGTCCGTGTCGGTCATGAGCTGCCCCTCTGCTCGCCGGTCCCCCGGGCGACAGTAGTCCGCGGATGTGTCCCGGCCAGTGACTAGGGTCCCCGGGGTGGAGCCGCTGCGAGAGCCGGAGGAGGCGGGGGGCGATGCGCCCTTCGACGTGTCCGGCCCGCTGCCCACCGGCACGACGGTCCTCGAGGCCAGCGCCGGCACGGGCAAGACCTACACCATCGCCGCCCTCGCCGCCCGCTACGTCGCGGAGGGCGTGGCCGAGCTACCGCAGCTGATGCTCGTCACGTTCAGCCGGGCGGCCACGCAGGAGCTGAGGGAGCGAGTACGCGAGCGGCTGGTCACCGCCGAACGCGGCCTCGTCGACCCCGTACGGGCACGCGCCGCCGCGGACGACACGCTGCTGCAGCTGCTCGCGGACGCCCCCGACGACGAGGTCGCCGCGCGCCGGGACCGGCTGACCCGGGCGCTGGCCGGCTTCGACGCCGCGACGATCGCGACGACGCATGGCTTCTGCCAGCAGATGCTCGCCGGGCTGGGGATGGCCGGCGACCTCGACCCCGACGCGACGTTCGTCGAGGACGTCGACGACCTCGTCACGGAGGTGGTCGGAGACCTCTACCTGCGCAAGTTCGCCGCCGATCCCGACCCACCACGGATCGACCACGCCACCGCGCTGCGGGTGGCCCGCGCAGCCGTGAGCGACGCCCAGGCCACCCTCGTCCCCTCCCACGCGGACGCGGGCACCGTCGCCCAGCTGCGGTACGGGATGGCGACGACGGCCCGCGACGAGGTGGCGGTGCGCAAGCGCCTTCGCCGGGTACTCGACTACGACGACCTGCTGTCGCGGCTCGACGACGCGCTGCAGGACCCCGTCCGTGGTGCGGCCGCGGCGGAGCGCGTGAGGTCCCGCTACCGGGTCGTGCTCGTCGACGAGTTCCAGGACACCGACCCGCTGCAGTGGCGGATCCTGCGCACCGCCTTCCACGGCGCGACGACGCTCGTCCTCATCGGCGATCCCAAGCAGGCGATCTACGCCTTCCGGGGGGCCGACCTGGTGACCTACCTGCAGGCCACCGAGGCGGCCACCACGCGCCGCACCCTCGCCCGCAACTGGCGCAGCGACGCCCCGCTGCTCATCGCGCTCGGCGCGGTGTTCCGCGGCGCCGCGCTGGGAGACCGGCGCATCCCCGTACGAGCGGTGCACGCCCACCACGACGTCCGGCGGCTGCATGGAGCCGGACCACCGCTGCGGCTCCGGGTGCTCGGGCGGGCTCTCGTCGATGCCCCGGAGCGGGCGAGGATCACGGTGAAGGAGGCCCGGCCGATCGTCGCCGAGGACGTCGCCCGCGACGTCGTGAGCCTGCTGGAGGGACCGGCGCGGCTCGCGCTCGACCATCAGGCCCGCCCGCTCTCCCCCAGTGACGTGGCAGTGCTGGTCCGTACCAACGACCAGGCCGCCATGGTGCGTGACGCGCTGCACTCTGCCGGCGTCCCGGCAGTGCTGACCGGCGGCCGGAGCGTGTTCCTCGCACCGGCCGCCCGCGAGTGGTTGACGCTGCTCCGGGCACTGGAGCAGCCGCACCGGGCAGGCCTCGCCCGAGCCGCCGCGCTCACCTCCTTCGTCGGGTGGTCCCCGCAGCGGCTGGCCGCCGACGACAGCGCAGGCACGGACGAGCTGGGTCGCCTGCTGCGAGGCTGGCGCGACGTCCTGGCCGACCGCGGGGTCGCCGCACTGCAGGAGGTCATGACCTCCGCCACCGGCCTGGTCGAGCGGCTGCTCGCGGACGTGGACGGTGAACGCCAGCTCACGGACATCCGGCACATCGGCCAGTCCCTGCACGCCGCGGCGGTGTCGGGCCGGCTCGGGCAGGCTGCCGTCGTCGCGTGGCTGCAGCGGCGCATCAGCGAGGCCGCGGCCGACACCGCCGACGAACGGACCCGCCGACTCGAGTCCGACGCCGACGCCGCCCAGGTGGTGACCGTGCACGGCAGCAAGGGCCTCCAGTTCCCCGTCGTGTACGTGCCCTTCGGCTGGGACCGCCACGTAGGCGACAGCCCCGATCCGTTGCGGCTGCACGACCCCGGCGGTGTACGGCTGCTCGACGTGGGCGGCAAGGAGGGGCCGGGCTACGAGGACCGGCGGCTCGAGCACGTGTCCGAGGAGCTCGGCGAGGACCTGCGCCTGCTGTACGTGGGGATGACCCGGGCCCGCTGCCAGGTCGTCGCCTGGTGGGCGCCGGCGACGACGAGCGAGCACGCGCCGCTGACCCGGCTGCTGTTCGGCGACGTCGCACGCGGCGAACAGCCGCCGGCCCGGGTGTCGCTACCCCGCGATGCCGCGGTACGTGAGCGTCTGGAGGCCCTGGCCGCCGAGTCGGGAGGCACGCTCGCCGTGGAGCAGGTCGGCGAGGACCGGCCGGCGCGGTGGCACCCCCGGCCGGCGGAGCCCACCGGGCTTGCCGCGGCGTCGTTCGACCGGCGCCTCGACGCGAGCTGGCGGCGCACCTCGTACACGGGGCTCACCCGAGCGGTCCACGAAGGCCACACCACGCCGGTCGGCGTCGCCAGCGAGCCGGAGGTCGAGGAGAGACAGGACGAACCGGAGCTCATGGCGCCCCCGGAGGCACCGGGCGACCTGCTCGACGAGGCCCTGCGGTCGGTGCCGTCGCCGATGGCGGAGCTGCCGTCGGGTGCGGCCTTCGGCACCCTCGTCCACGGCGTGCTGGAGACCGTGGACACGCGCGCCGCCGACCTCGCGGCGGAGCTGCGGCTGCGCTGCCGGGACGCCGTGGGCGCACGCCTCGGAACGACCGTCGAGCCGGAGGCGTTGGCCGCCGCCCTCCTGCCGGTCCTGGTCACGCCGCTCGGTCCGCTCACCGCCACCGCACCTCGAAGCGCCGGGGTGACCCTGGCCGACGTGACCCCGGCTGACCGGCTTGCGGAGCTGGACTTCGAGCTGCCGCTGGCCGGCGGCGACTCGCCTCGTACGGACGACGCCACCCTCGCCGAGGTGGCCGACTCGCTGCGCCGGCACCTGCCGACGACGGACCCGTTGGCCTCGTACGCTGACGCGCTCGACGTGCCGCTCCTGCGCGGCCAGCGGCTGCGCGGTTACCTGACCGGGAGCATCGACGCGGTGCTGAGGCTGCGCGGTGCCGGCGGGGAGCCGCGCTACGTGGTCGTCGACTACAAGACCAACTGGCTCGGCGGCTTCGGTCCGGCCGGCGCCGACCCGCTCACCGCCTGGGACTACCGGCCGGCCGCGTTGGCGCAGGAGATGATCCGCGCGCACTACCCCCTCCAGGCGTTGCTGTACGCCGTTGCACTGCACCGGTTCCTGCGGTGGCGCCAGCCCTCGTACGACCCGGGCCGCCACCTCGGGGGGGTGCTGTACCTGTTCGTCCGCGGCATGTGCGGCCCGGAGACGCCGGTCGTCGACGGGGTGCCGTGCGGGGTGTTCTCGTGGCAGCCGCCCGTGGCCCTCGTCGAGGCCGTGTCGGAACTGCTCGACGCCTGACGTTGGCCGGGAGACGAGGGGAGGCTCCATGACTGGTCTACGTCGTCGCGCCTGGCTCGACCAGCGGGGCGGAGCCACCGGTCTTCGTGTACGCGATCATCGTGTCGCTGTTCGTCTTCTTCAACGTCTTCGCAGTCAACCAGTGGCTCCAGTACAAGCAGGTCGGGCGCTGGAGCGACTACCTGGTCGGCGAGCGCGCCTACATCACGCTCAGCCTGGTGGTGAAGTCCGCGCTCGCATGGCAGGTGTTCGGCGGAACCCTCGCGGGCTGATCGGTCACGTGCCGGCTGTGGACAACGTGCGTCGGGCCATCGGCACTGGTGCTGGTTGGACCCATGACGACGAGGGGGCACGATGAAGGCTGTGACCACGCTGCCGTACGGCCGGGCGTTGACTCGCGACGACCTGGCGTCGTTGCCCGATGACGGCCACCGCTACGAGCTCCTCGACGGTGCTCTGATCGTGACCCCGGCACCGAGCCCCGCCCACCAGCGCGCCGTGCTCCGTCTCGGCGCTGCCCTGCTGGCCGAGGCGCCGCGCCAGCTCGACGTCATGGTCGCCCCGCTCGACGTGGTCCTAGATGACTCCACGGTGCTGCAGCCGGACATCCTCGTCGCGCCGCGGGCTGCCTTCACCCGCCGGGACCTTCCGGTCGCGCCCACCCTCGCGGTCGAGGTGCTCTCGCCCAGCACCCGCCGCGTGGATGTGGTCCTCAAGCACGATCGTTACCGCGCCGCGGGCTGCGCGTCGTACTGGGTCGTCGACCCGGACGAGCCGAGCATCCTCGCCTGGCAGCTCGCGGCGACGGCCTACGTCGAGGTCGGCCACGCCGAGGGTTCGCAGGCCCTGGAGCTCACTGAGCCGTTCCCCCTACGGATCGTCCCCGCCGATCTGGTGCGCTGACCGGTGACGGCTGTCCTGGACCCGTACGACGCGCGGCTCGCGACCCGGGCCTCCGGCCTGCTCGCGACGTACAACGCCGCCGGTGTGATCACCGCCGCGGACGTCCACGTCGCCGCCACGCTCGGCCGGCTCGGCGACGAGGCCGACGAGTCGGTGCTCCTCGCCGTTGCTCTGGCCGTGCGCGCGGTGCGACAGGGGTCGGTCTGCCTCGAGCTGTCCGCGGCGCGGGCGTCGGTCGGCGACGTCGAGGAGCCGGTCGACCTGGACTCCCTGCCCTGGCCGGACGCCGAGGCCTGGCGGAGGACTGTCGAGGCGAGCCCGCTGGTCGCCGTGGGTGAGAACGACTCCACCGCCCGCCCCGTCCGGCTGGTCGGCGACCTCCTCTACCTCGACCGGTACTGGCGGGAGGAGCGGCTGGTCGCCGATGTGCTGGCGGCGCGGGCCGCTCGCCCCTCACCTCCGGTGGACCTCGATCGGCTGGACTCAGCGCTCGGCCGGTTCTTCACCGGTTCCGCCCCTGACCACCAACGTCTCGCCGTGGCGGCCGCGGCGACCGGCTGGGTCACGGTCGTCGCCGGCGGCCCGGGCACCGGCAAGACCACGACCGTGGCCAGGCTCGTGGCGGTCATGCACGCGCTGCTCGAGACCGAACCGCGCATCGCGCTCGCGGCACCGACGGGCAAGGCGGCGGCCCGCCTCCAGGAGGCGGTCGGGGCCGAGCTCACGTGGCTCGCCGGCCACGGTGTGGAGGTCCCGGCACCTCCGGCCGCCTCGACCCTCCACCGGTTGCTCGGCTGGCGACCCGACTCGCACAGCCGCTTCCGGCACGACCACGGAAACCACCTCCCGTACGACGTGGTCGTCGTGGACGAGACCTCGATGGTGTCGCTGACGCTGATGTCCAGGCTGCTCGAGGCGGTACGTCCGGACGCCCGGCTGGTGCTCGTCGGCGACCCGGACCAGCTCGCCTCGGTGGAGGCAGGGGCGGTCCTCGGCGACCTGGTCCACCGCCCGCCGCGGCCCGGCCCGGACCGGCGCCTGGAGCTGCTGAGCCGGCTGCTCCCGACGGACCTCCAGCCGTCCCAGGAGGTGGAGGCGGAGCTGTGCAACGACGTCGTGCGACTGCGTACGGTCCACCGCTACCGAGGGGCGGTCGCCGAGCTGGCCGAGGCGATCCGGCGCGGCGACGCTGACGCCACGGTGGCGGTGCTGCGCGGCGGCGACGAGATGGTCCGGCTCGTCGAGGACGTCACCGTGGCGGCCCGGACGCCTGCGGGCCTGGCGTCGCTGCGCGCCGACGTCGTCGCCCCGGGCCGCCAGATGGTCGCTGCCGCCCGGCACGGGGACGCCGAGCTGGCACTGCGAGCCCTCGAGCAGCACCGCCTGCTGTGTGCGCACCGCCGCGGCCCGTACGGCGTGGCGCGGTGGGCCATCGAGGTCGAGCGGTGGCTGGCGGCGGCCGTGGACGGCTACGCCCTGGACGGCGAGTGGTACGTCGGCCGACCGCTGATCGTGACAGCCAACGACTACGAGCTCGGTCTGTACAACGGCGACACCGGCGTGGTCGTGGACCGCGGCGGGCCGGGTCCCGTTGCCGTCTTCGCCCGTGGCACCGAGCTGGTGGAGGTCGCCCCCAGCAGGCTCGGGGCCGCTGCCACCGTCCACGCCATGACGGTCCACCGGGCGCAGGGCAGCCAGTTCGCGCGCGTGTCGGTGCTGCTGCCGCCGCCCGAGTCGCCGCTGCTCACCCGCGAGCTGCTCTACACCGCGGTCACCCGCGCCCGCGAAGCCGTACGCGTCATCGGTACCGAGGAGGCCGTACGGGCGGCGGTCACCCGACAGGTGGTCCGGGCCAGCGGCCTGCGCGCACGACGGGGTGGGCCGGCGTGATGCTCGACGGCACGATCACCCTGGAGGCGCGGGGCGACGCGAGCCCGGACACGGTGTGGGAGCGCTACGCCGAGCCGGCGCGGTGGCCGGGCTGGTCGCCGCAGATCCGGCGGGTCGAGCTCGACGGACGCCGTGACCGGCTCGCTCCCGGACTGACCGGGGCGGTCCATTCGTACGGGCCTGTGCCCGTGCGCTTCACCGTCAGCGCTGTCGACGAGGACGCCCGGACCTGGAGCTGGACGGTCTCAGTGGGACCGGTGCACCTCGCGCTCGACCATTCCGTCGCGCCGGACGACCGGGTGGACGGCCGGGGCACGCTGACCACCCTCGCCGCCCACGGGCCGTGGCCGGTGCTGCTCGCGTACGCCCCGCTGGCCCGGCTGGCGCTGGGCCGGCTCGTCCGGCCTTGAGGAGCTGTCCTGGCCCCTGGCAGCACCAGGCCGTCAGCCGGGGTTGCCCTTGAACTGGGCGCAGATGATCGCCGGTTCGCACGCCGACGTGCCGAGGACGACGACCGAGGGGTTGGCGCCGCTGCTGCGGTCGAGCCGGAACCGGACCCACGTGAGGTTGTTCCCCTCGTCCGACTCCCACCACCCCGAGGACCCGAGTCCGGATCGTCCCGCAGTGTCGACCGTCGTCAAGGGCGACCCGGACGCGACGGTCCGGGCTCGCGCATCGGGTTCGACAGTAGGCAAACCTGCGGACGCGGAGTACGGTCCGGTCTGCTCGGGGAACCGTGTGAGAGGGGTTGCGCATGTCTCGACGCCCACCGTCCCGCCTCCTCGCGGGCGGGCTCGCCGCCGGCGGCCTGATCGCCGCGGCGCTCGCCGCCGCCCCCGCCGGAGCCGCCCCGGCCTCGGACGGATGCGACAACCGCACCAACAACACGTACGAGAAGCTCCTGGAGTGCGTACGCCTGGAAGGCGTGCGCGAGCACCAGGCGGCGTTCCAGGCGATCGCCGACGCCAACGGCGGCAACCGCGCCGCGGGCACGCCCGGCTACGACGACAGCGTCGACTACGTGGTCGACATCATGGAGGCGGCCGGCTGGACCGTGACGCTGCACGAGTTCCCGTTCGTCTTCGTGCCGCCGCCCACGCTGCAGCAGCTGACCCCGATCTCGGCCACGTACGAGACCGGCGCCTTCACCGGCACGGGCTACGGCACGGTGACCGGCAACGTGATCCCGGTGGACATCAACCTCGTCCCGCCGCGCGCGAGCACCAGCGGCTGCGAGGCGGCGGACTTCGCCGGCATCGACTGGAGCGGCCCCGCCGACATCGCCCTGATCCAGCGCGGAACCTGCCCCTTCGCCGACAAGGCCATCAACGCCGAGGCGGCCGGCGCCGAGGCCGTGATCATCTTCAATCAGGGTGACACCCCCACGCGGACCGACCTCATCATCGGCACGCTCGGGGGGATCGACGTCGTCGACATCCCTGTGGTCGGTGCCTCCTTCGCGGACGGCGAGGCACTCGCGCAGCCTGGTTCGACCGCGTTCGTCAACGTCGACCCACCCGAGGACCGCCCGCAGGTCAACGTGCTCGCCGAGCTCCCCGGGCGCAACACCAACAACGTCGTCATGGCCGGCGCGCACCTGGACTCCGTGCAGCGGGGTCCGGGCATCCAGGACAACGGCAGCGGCTCGGCCGCCCTGCTCGAGGTCGGCCAGCAGCTCGGGAAGCTGCGCCCGGAGAACACGATCCGCCTCGCCTGGTGGGGCGCCGAGGAGGCGGGCCTCATCGGCTCGACGCAGTACGTCAACGGGCTGAGCCAGGCCGAGCTGGACCGGATCGCGCTGTACCTGAACTTCGACATGATCGGCTCGCCGAACTACTTCTTCGGCGTGTACGACGCCAACCAGTCCAGCTTCGTGGCTCCCGTCCCCGTTCCGCCGGGCTCGGCCGAGCTGGAGCGCACGTTCGAGCTCTTCTACACCCTGCGGGGCGAGCCCTACGACGACTCCGAGTTCAGCGGCCGGAGTGACTACCAGGCGTTCATCCTCAAGGGGATCCCGTCCAGCGGTCTCTTTACCGGGGCCGAGGTCGTCAAGACGCCGCAGCAGCAGGCGATCTGGGGTGGCACGGCCGGCCAGCAGTTCGACCCGTGCTACCACTTGCCGTGCGACACGTACGACAACATCAGCCTGCACGCGCTGGAGGTCAACTCCGACGCCGTCGCGTTCGCCGTCCTCACCTACGCATACTCGACCGAGGCGATCAACGGCGTCCTCGGGAAGCGAGTGCCGGGCAGGTTCCCGATCCCCACGGAGCCCGCCGGACCCGAGCACACCTTCGCCGGTCCTCTGGGCGGGGAAGGGCCGCACGACCATGATCACGAGGAGCAAGCCTCCTAGCCCCGGGACGGTAGGCACGCGCTCGTGATTGATGCGCACTTGCTGCATCTCGGTGCAGCAAGTGCGCATCAGTCCGAGAGGAAGGGACCCGTCTGGCCATCGGTCCCGCCGTCCAACCGTGGTCGATCCGAGCAAGCCGGACGAGTACCAGCCGGAGGAAGGCGAGCAGGTGTGCGTCCGGTTCGCATACGAGTCCCGGGCGGGGAGCGCTCGCCAGGGCGAGCCGCCGAAGCCGCTGATGTCGTGGGCCGGCGTCAGGTACACCCTGACCACCACGAGGTCGGCGTCGACCGCCCGCCCCCACCTCGAAACCCGCCTGGATCGCGTGGATCAGCGGGAGGTCGACTCCGCCCACGAAGGCCGATCCGCCCGGTTTCGCTGCTGAGCGGAGTCGGATTGTCAGGGGCCGTGGGTAGCGTGCGCACATGGCCAAGATCGCTCTGTTCCACTCCGTCCTCGGCCCGCGCCCGGGGATGTACGAGATCGCCGAGATGCTGCGGGGGCACGGTCACGACGCCCATGTCGTCGACCAGTACGACGGGCGCGTCTTCGACGACTACGAGCCCGCTGCGGAGTTCATGACCGGGATCGGTTTCCCCGAGCTGATGGCGCGGGCCGCCCGCGCGACCGAGGACCTGCCGGACGGTTTCGTGACCCTCGGCATGTCCAACGGCGCCGGCATGGCGCAGTACGTCGCGGGCATCAGGCCCGGCGTCGCGGGCGTCGTGATGCTCGCCGGTGCGATGGACCCGCGGTACCTCGGGATCACGTGGCCGGCCGGGGTCGACGGGCAGGTGCACACCACGGTCGACGACCCCTGGCGGGACGAGGGGATCGAGGCGGCCGTCGCCGCTGCCGCCGCGGGCGGGGCGACGATCGAGGCCTTCGACTACCGAGGCGCCGGACACCTGTTCGCCGACCCGAGCAAGGTCGACGAGCACCAGCCGCAGGAGGCGGAGCTGATGTGGGCTCGGGTGCTGCCGTTCATCGAGCGGTGCACGACCACGACCTGACGCCGCGCGTTGCTTCGGGAGCCACGCTCGTGCGTGTCACAGCGAGCGGTCGAGCTCGTCGACGACCCGCCAAATGACGCTCCGGATCTGCGGGTCGCTCATCTCGGCCAGGTGGTTCACCCGACCCTCTATCAGCTCGTCGATCGGGTGGCTCAGGCCGAACCGGCGGACGTGACGCTCGTACTCGTCCCACGTGGCGACGAGGACATTGGTCACGCCGTCGACGGGGATGTGGGCGGACACGTACGGCTCGATGAGGCCGTCATGGGTGCTGTAGATGTTGGTGACCCGCTCGGCGATCGCGGGCACGTCGGCGTGCAGGGCCTGCAGGAACGGCGAGTCCGGGGTCATGTCGGCCAGCGCGGGTACGTCCCGCCGGATCAGCCTGCGGGCCAGGCCGTTGACGGTGCCGGCCAGCCGGGCGCCGTTCCAGGGGGCGCCGACGGTGACGATCCGCCGCGCCTGCCCCGGGTGGTCGACGCCGTAGCGCAGCGCCGCCAGCCCGCCCTGCGAGTGACCGACGACGACTACCGGCTCGTCGAGGTCGCGGTCCATCCGTTCCAGCCCGTCGCTGATGGCCTGGCGCACGTACGACTGGGACTCGTGCAGCGGGATCGTCACCCCCCAGCGCTCGAGGGTCACGAGGAAGGCGTTGGGGTGCCGGCGCATGACGCCCTGCATCATCAGAGTCGCGGCCAGCCCGCGGATCGCCGTGCCGGCCACGATCGCCACCGCCGGCAGGTCGACGTCGTCGTCCACCTCCGCCACGTCGACAGCGTGCCACGACACGGAGAGTGACCAGTTTGCAGGGTCAACCACCGGCAGCCGCTGCCGGGCCGGGCTCATGTGCCCGAGCGGCTGTCGGCGGTCTGGGGGCCGATGAGTTGCGGCGCCGCCGCGGGTCTACCACGTCCGCGGGTCCGCGAGGGGACGCGCGAGGCTGAGCGCGGAGGTACGGACATGGTGAGAGTGACGTCGGCGGACGGTACGCCGATCGCGGTCGAGCGACACGGGAGCGGTCCCCCCGTCGTCCTGGTGGGCGGCGCGCTCTGCGACCGTGCCGCGCACCGGCAGCTGGCCGAGCAGCTCGCCGGCTCCTTCACCGCGGTCACGTACGACCGGCGGGGTCGCGGCGACAGCGGGGTCACCACGCCGTACTCCGTCGAACGGGAGGCCGAGGACCTGCGCGCCGTCGTGGAGGCGCTCGGTGGCCGGGCCTCGGTGTACGGGCACTCGTCCGGAGCGGGTCTCGTCCTCCGGGCCGCCGCGCACGGCGTGCCGGTCGACCGCGTGGTGCTGCACGAGCCGC
This sequence comes from Jiangellales bacterium, assembly GCA_035462845.1. Classification (GTDB taxonomy): domain Bacteria; phylum Actinomycetota; class Actinomycetes; order Jiangellales; family Jiangellaceae; genus DASTQL01. The sequence goes on along the minus strand of DATHTV010000107.1, from coordinate 2,057 downwards.
CGTACAACCCCGACGACGAGGAGGCGCGGCTGGCCACGCGGGACTACGTGGTCGACCTCGACCGGCTCCTGGCCGAGAGGAGGCACGACGAGGCCGTCCAGCTGTTCCTGACCACCGTCGGCCTCCCGCCCGACACGGTCGAGCAGCTGCGATCCGAGCCGTCGTGGCCGGGCATGGTCGCCATGGCGCCGACCCTCGCCTACGAATCGGAGGTGATGGGCGACCGCTCCGGCGGCACCATCCCGGTCGACGAGGCCGGCCGGGTGGGCGTCCCCGCCCTCGTCCTGACCGGTGGGGCGAGCCCGGCATGGATGATCGACATCGGCCGGCAGGTCGCGGCCGCCATGCCCCGTGGTCGTCATGAGGTGCTGGAGGGCCAGGAGCACGTCGTCGCACCCGAGATCCTGGCGCCGGTGCTGGCCGGCTTCTTGTCGACCTGAGGTAAGGACTCGTCCAGGCAGACGTTTCACGCACTGCGGGAGCCGGCGCCCCCACCACGCGACCGGACGGTGATGACACTGATGCGCTAGAGTCCTCATCATGCGCACCACCATCTCCGTCGACAACGAGCTGCTGGCGGCGGCCAAGCGTCGGGCGAGGGAGCGGGGAGTGTCGCTGGGCACCGTGATCGAGGAGGCGCTCCGCAGGTCTCTTGCGAGCGAGGACGAGCCGACTCCGCCGCCGGTGCCGGTCTTCCGGGGCGGTGACGGGCCGAGGTCCGGTGTGGACCTCACGTCCAATCGCGCCCTGCGGGAGCTCCTCGACGAGGAATCCGATCCGCTCCAGCGCCGATGATGCTGGTCCTCGACGTCAACGTCCTGCTCGCTGCCCATCGGACCGATCACCCCCAGTACGACCCGGTGCGGACGTGGCTCGAGTCCCTCCTGGCCGCGCGCAGCGACTTCGGCGTGCCACGGTTCGTCTGGGCGTCGTTCCTCCGCCTCGCGACGCACCGCCGGGTCTTCGTCGTGCCGACACCGCTGGGGGACGCCTTCGACTTCGTCGACGCGATCACGGCCCAGCCCGGACACGTGGCCGCTGAGCCTGGGGCTCGCCATCTCGCTCTCGTTCGTCAGCTCTGCCTCGAGGCCGACGCATCCGGGGATCTCATCCCCGATGCCGTCCTCGCCGCCGTGGCCGTCGAGCACGGCGCTGCAGTCGCCACCCTCGATCGTGACTTCGCCCGCTTCGAGTCGGTGCGCCGGGTGCGCCCCGGCGACCCCGGTGATGCTCGCGCCGAGGTCTCCGCCGGGGGATGCTCGGAAGCGTGACGGCGCCCGAACGCGTCCGGCTGGCCGACCTGCTGGCCGGGTTGTCGGTGGCCACCGACCTGGGGCTCGGCGTGCCGCCGGAGACCGCTGTCCGCATCACCCTGGTCGCGCAGGCCATCGCCGGTGAGCTGGGACTGGATGCGGCCACCCGTACGGACCTGTACTACGCGACGCTGCTGCGCTCGGTCGGGTGCACGGGCTTCGCGCACGAGCTGGTCGGCTGGTTCGGCGACGAGTTCTCCGCCGTACGGGCGGTGGCCGACGTCGACATGACGCGGCCGCGAGAGGCGCTGGGGGCGGTGGCGGCGAGCGTGCGCGGGGCCGGGCGCGGGCACCGTACCCGGGCGCTGCTGGCCACCACGGTCAAGGGCCCGCAGGTCGACCGCTACATCACCCGGGCCGACTGCGAGGGGATGGCCGCCTTCGTCCGCCGTTTCGCGGTCGGCGCGGGCGTGGGGCCGGTGCTGCAGCAGGTCTTCGAGCGCTGGGACGGCAAGGGCGGACCGCGCGGGCTGGCCGGGGAGGCCATCGACGTCGCTGCCCGGGTGATGGTGCTGGCCGACCAGGCGGTGCCCTTCCACCGTACGGGCGGGGTGGCGGCCGCGGCGGAGATGGCGCGGCGCCGCTCGGGCGGGTGGTTCGACCCGGCGTGCGTCGAGGCCTTCCTGCGCTGCGCCGACGACGTGCTGGCCGTCGTGGGCGCGGGCGGGGCGTGGGAGGCGGCGCTGGCCGCCGAGCCGGAGCCCTGGGTGACCGTGCCGCCGTGGGGCGTGGACGACGTGGCCG
>DATHTV010000106.1:0-11574 GCA_035462845.1 Jiangellales bacterium | reverse complement strand
GGATCCTCTCAGGTGCCGGAGGCGGGTCGCGGCGTGCTCGCTCTGACGGGCAGGGGCGCTCCCGGACGTGGGCGGCGGCTCTCGTGATTCCGTGCGGAATCACGACAGTGTGTCTGAGCCCCTCAGCCTCGACCGGCCTCCTCGCGCGCGGCGACCGCGGCGTCCAGCCGCGCGCGGGCGCCCTCGAGGAAGCGCTCGCACACAGCCGCCAGCTCCTCGCCCCGCTCCCAGAGGGCGAGCGCCTCCTCTAACGAGGTCCCGCCGGTCTCGAGGCGGCGCACGACCTCGACGAGCTCGTCGCGTGCCTGCTCGTAGCTGAGCGGGTCAGCGGTCGCAGCGAGGACCTCGGGCTCGGCCGGCCTGGCCGGCTCGGTCGGGTCGGCGGGACCGGCATGCTGGGGCATGGGTGCCAGCCTAGGACCCGCTGTTCAAGGACCCGCTGGGTGAGGACCCGCTGAAAGAGCTTCAGCCGCGGTCCGGGCGACGCGGCTCACTGCGATCGACCGGAGTCAGCCGGGACGGTCCAAGTGCTCGGCGCGGGCCCCCAGCTCGCCTTGGGCGAGCCGCAGCCGCAGGTGCTCGCCCTCGGCCACCTCCGCCGGTGACCGGACGACTGCGCCGTCGGCGCGGTGCACGACCGCGTACCCGCGTTCCAGGGTCGCCGCGGGCGAGAGCGCCCGGACACGGGCCCGGACGTGGGCGAGGTCATCGGCGGCCCGGTCGAGCCGGTGGTCCAGCGTGCGGCAGACCCTGTGCAGCAGGCCGGACACTTCCTCGGCGCGGACGTCCAGTCCGTGGTGCGGGTCGGCGAGCACCGGGCGCGACCGCAGTGAGGCGATGAGCGACGTCTCCCCGTCCAGCCGGTGGCGGAGCGCCCTGAGGGAGCGGAGCCGGGCCTGGGCGAGACCGGCGAGCTCCTCGGTGACGTCCGGCACGACCCGCTCGGCGGCGTCGGTCGGGGTCGACGCGCGGACGTCGGCGACGAGGTCGACGAGGGGCGTGTCGCTCTCGTGCCCGATCGCGCTGACGACGGGGGTACGGCAGGCCGCGACACCGCGCACCAGTGCCTCGTCGGAGAACGGCAGCAGGTCCTCCACCGAGCCGCCGCCGCGCGCGAGGACGACCACCTCGACCTCGGGGTCGCGGTCGAGGGCACGCAGGGCGTCGAGGACCTGAGAGACCGCCGTCGGCCCCTGGACCGCGACCTCGAGCACGCGGAACCGGACGGCAGGCCACCGCCGCCGGGCGTTCTCCAGCACGTCGCGCTCGGCCGCCGAGGCGCGACCGCAGATCAACCCGACCGTACGGGGCAGGAACGGCAGCGAGCGCTTGCGGTCGGCGTCGAAGAGGCCCTCAGTGGCGAGCAGGCGGCGGAGCCGTTCGAGGCGGGCGAGCAGCTCACCGAGCCCGACCTGGCGGATCTCGTCGGCCGCGAGGGAGATCGTCCCGCGGGGGTAGTACCACGCCGGCTTGGCGTGGACGACGACGCGGGCACCCTCTGTCAGCGGGGGCACCACGGCGTCCAGGACGGCGGTCGGGCAGGTGACCTGCAGGGACAGGTCAGCGGCGGGGTCGCGCAGTACGAGGAAGGTGGTCCGGGCCCCGGGACGGCGGCTGAGCTGCGCCACCTGCCCCTCGATCCAGAGCGCGCCCAGCCGCTCGATCCAGCCCCCGATGGCTTGCGAGACCACGCGGACGGGGGCCGGCCGTTCGGGCGAGGTCTGCAAGGCCATGCGGGGCACCGTAGCGGGCGCGCGGATGCCGGCTTCCCGTGCGCACCTACCATGGACGGTATGACCGAAGCTCCCGGACGCGTCCTGCTCGCCACCCCCCGCGGCTACTGCGCGGGCGTCGACCGTGCCGTCGTCACCGTGGAGAAGGCGCTCGACCTCTACGGGGCCCCGGTCTACGTTCGCAAGCAGATCGTCCACAACCTGCACGTCGTCCGGACCCTCGAGGAACGCGGAGCGATCTTCGTCGAGGAGCTCGACGAGGTGCCCGAGGGTGCCCGGGTGATCTTCTCCGCCCACGGCGTCTCCCCGGCGGTGCACGCCGAGGCCGCGGAGCGCGAGCTCCGCACCATCGACGCGACCTGCCCGCTGGTCACCAAGGTCCACCACGAGGCACGCAGGTTCGCGTCCGACGACTACGACATCCTCCTCATCGGCCACGAGGGGCACGAAGAGGTCGAGGGCACGGCCGGTGAGGCGCCGCGGCACATCCAGCTGGTCCAGGGTCCCGAGGACGTGGACAAGGTCGCCGTGCGGGATCCCGCACGGGTGTCCTGGCTGTCCCAGACCACTCTGTCGGTCGACGAGACGATGACCACCGTCGCCCGCTTGCGCAAGCGTTTCCCCCACCTGATCGACCCGCCGAGCGACGACATCTGCTACGCCACCCAGAACCGCCAGGTGGCCGTCAAGGAGATCGCGGCCGAGTCCGACCTCGTCATCGTGGTCGGGTCGGGGAACTCCTCCAATTCGGTGCGCCTCGTCGAGGTGGCGATGGAGGCGGGAGCCCGGACCGCCTACCGGGTCGACCACGCCGGGGAGCTTGACCCGGCCTGGCTGGACGGCGTACGGACCGTCGGCGTCACCAGTGGGGCGTCGGTGCCGGAGATCCTGGTCCGCGGTGTCCTGGACTGGCTGGCCGAGCGCGGCTACCCGCGCGTGGAGGAGGTCCGCTCGGCCGAGGAGACGCTGATCTTCTCGCTGCCCCAGGAGCTCCGCCGCGACCTGCGGGCCGCCCAGTCCGCCTCGTCCTGAGGGACCAGCCCGGCGCTATGTCGCGGCCCGGCGAGCTGGCGGCGTACCAGCGCGAGACCGGTCCCCACGGCCGTGGCCACGTACAGCCCAGGAGCAGTGGCGGCCAGGGTCTGCACCGAGGCGACGAACCAGCCGGAGTCCGGATCGATCCCGCGGCCGAGCGCCGCGGCCAGCATCGACGCCGCCAGGAAGACGAGCGGGGGGAGCACCGCCGCCGTGAAGAGGGCCTCACGCCGCGCCCGTGCGGAGAGCCAGCCACAGAGCGCGGTGGCGGTCACGACGAAGAAGGGCCCGAGGCCGGGCGACACGCCCGAGTCCAAGGTGGCCAGGAGCAGCGCCGCCCCGATGCCGAGGACGCGCGTCCCCGCAGCGGTCAGCCGCACGGTGGCCAGCCAGGCCCCGACGGTACGTGCCACCTCCATGCCCGTCGACGGTACGGCCGTCGCGGCTCGCGATGCGGGAGACACGCCCCGGCTCTAGCGTGAGACCGTGCCTCGCCGCCCACCTGCCGACCGACCGCACCCCGGGTACGTGGAGGGCGAGCGGGTGTTCGGCCCGCCGAGCGGCACCTTCGACCGGGAGTGGGTCGCCCACGACGTGCAGCGAGTGGTCGCGGGGCTCGACTTCGCACGCGCGTACGCCGTCGTCGGCCTCGCCTGGCAGGCGCTGCGGCACGGCGTGCCGGCGGACTCCGAGGCGCTGAGCCGTCGTCTCGAGCGCGACGGTGTCGACGAGGCGTTGGCCAGGGCCACCGCTGATCGGGTCCTGACGTTCTGCGAGGCCTACGCGGTCACGGTGTGACCGCGCCGCCCGGTCACGCGCCGGCGGCTCGACCGCTGGCTGCGTCCTCGTCCGCGTCGTCCCGAGGCCCGGCGGTCAGCCCGTACCGAGGGTCGAGGCCGATGTCCTCCAAGGGGACCAGCGTGGGAGTCGCCGAGGCCACCAGCTCCGGCGCCTGCACCTCGCGGGCGACCGCCTCGACCTGCGACGGCACGGGAATCTCGGCGTCGGCGACCCTGAGGTCCACCATCTTGCGGGCGGTCACGAGGACCCGGCTCTCGAGCGAGGCCACGGTCTCGTTGTAGGCCTTCACGGCGCCGTTGATCTGCCGCCCCAGCTTGCTGATCTTCTCGCCCAGCGTCGACAGCCGGCCGTGCAGCTCCTGGCCGAGCCTGAGCACGTCGGCGGCGTTGCGGGCCAGTGCCTCCTGGCGCCAGCTGTAGGCGATGGTCCGCAGCAAGGCGATGAGCGTGGCCGGCGTCGCGATCACGACGTTGCGCTCGAAGGCGTGCTCGAGCAGCCCCGGGTCGTGCTCGAGGGCGGCGTTGAGGAAGACCTCGGCAGGCACGAACATCACGACGAACTCCGGCGTCGGCTGGAACTGCTCCCAGTACCGCTTGTTGCCGAGGTCGTCGACGTGCCCGCGCAGGTGCCGGGCGTGCGCGCTCAGCCGTCGGGCCCGGGTGGCGTCGTCGCGAGCCTCCATGGCCTCCAGGTAGCCGCTGAAGGCGACCTTGGAGTCCACGACCACCCGCTTGCCTCCGGCCAGCTGCACGATCAGGTCGGGGCGGAGCCGCCCGTCCGGGGTGTCGACCGAGGCCTGCTCGACGAAGTCGCAGTGCTCCACCATGCCGGCGCTCTCGACGACTCGGCGCAGCTGAATCTCGCCCCACCGACCGCGCACCTGCGGAGCACGGAGCGCCGCGACGAGCTGGGCCGTCTCCGTGCGCAGCTGCTCGGACGTCCTGCCCATGGACTCGACCTGCTGGCGGAGCTCGGCGTAGGCGGTGGCCCGCTCCTTCTCCACCGAGCCGAGCTGGGTCTCGACCTTGCCCAGCGACTCCCGCATCGGGGCGAGCAGCTCGTCGATCGCCTGCCGGCGCTGGTCGAGCTCGCCGGTGGCGCGCTGCTGGGCCCGGGCCAGCCGCTCCTCGGCCAGCTCGAGGAACTGCCGCTGGGTCTGCTCGAGGACTTCGCTCGACAGCGCCCGGAAGCGCTGGGCGAGCTGCTCGTGCTGCTCGCGCAGGTCGGTGAGCCGGCGCTCGGCGCCCAGCCGCTCGGCCTCCAGCCGTGCGCCTGCACCCCGCGCCTCGGCCTCGGCAGCGGCCCGGTAGCGCTCCGCCGCCTCCGCCCGGCGCCGCGAGTCGTCCCGTTCGGCCCGCGTGACCTCCACCTCACGACGTACGGCGTCGCGCTCGGCGGCAAGAGCGGCGAGGGTCGCCGCCGACCTCGTACGGACCACGAGCACGGCGAGGAGGGCGCCCAGCAGGGCGCCGAGGAGCACGAGAACGAGGTCCGTCGCTGCCATGAGGCCACTCTGCCGGGTGGGGTGGACACAACCTCGGTGGCCGGACGGCGCGTCGTGCGGTCGTACCCTTGTGCCCTGTGACCTTGACCATCGGAATCGTCGGCTTGCCGAACGTCGGCAAGTCGACGCTCTTCAACGCCCTGACCAAGAACGACGTGCTGGCGGCGAACTACCCCTTCGCGACGATCGAGCCCAACGTCGGCGTGGTGGGGGTGCCGGACCCTCGACTGCACGTGCTGGCGGGCATCTTCGGCTCGGCGCGCGAGCTGCCGGCGACAGTGAGCTTCGTCGACATCGCCGGGATCGTGAAGGGCGCGTCGGAGGGGCATGGTCTGGGCAACAAGTTCCTGGCTCACATCCGCGAGGCCGACGCGATCTGCCAGGTGATCCGCGTCTTCGAGGACTCCGACGTGGTCCACGTCGACGGACGCGTCGACCCGGCCGACGACATCGAGACGATCAACACCGAGCTGGTGCTGGCCGATCTGCAGACCATCGACAAGGCGCTGCCGCGCCTGCAGAAGGAGGCGAAGCTCGTCAAGGGCAAGCAGGCCACGGTGGCCGCCGTCGAGGAGGCCCGGGAGGTGCTCGACAGCGGGCGGACCGTGTTCACGGCCGGGCTCGACCGTGGACCGCTGCGCGACCTGTCGCTGCTGACCGCCAAGCCGTTCCTCTACGTCTTCAACCTGGACGAGGAGGAGCTCGCCGACGACGCGCTGAAGGACAAGTTGCGCTCCCTCGTGGCCCCGGCCGAGGCGATCTTCCTCGACGCCAAGATCGAGGCGGAGCTCGTGGAGCTGGACGACGCCGAGGCCCTGGAGCTGCTCCAGTCGATGGGGCAACCGGAGTCCGGCCTCGACATGCTGGCCCGCGTCGGCTTCGAGACCCTCGGCCTGCAGACCTACCTCACTGCCGGGCCCAAGGAGGCGCGCGCCTGGACCATCCCGGTCGGCGCCACCGCACCGCAGGCCGCGGGCGTGATCCACACCGACTTCCAGCGCGGGTTCATCAAGGCCGAGATCGTCTCGTACGACGACCTGGTCGACGCGGGCTCGATGGCGGAGGCCAAGGCGCGCGGGAAGGTACGGATGGAGGGCAAGGACTACGTCATGCAGGACGGCGACGTGGTGGAGTTCCGCTTCAACGTGTAGTCGGGCGCATCCACCCAGGTCAGCGCTCAGCGCTCAGCGGTCCCCGGCATGGGCTGCACCCGAGTCCAGGCCGTCTCGGGGAACAGCCGGGTTGGCCGTACTCCTTGTGCAAGTCCTCCACTGTGCGGGCAGCCGTGGCGTGCCACCCCGTTCGTGACGTGGTGCCGGTTGCCGCCGGCGTCATGGCTGCGACTCCCGAGAGAAGCGGTCTGCAGCCACCGCGGCCGGCAGCAGGACGAACAGCCCCGCGAACGCACCGAGTCCGAGCACCGCGACCAGCGCAGCGCTGTTCACGCCGAACCACCAGTGCAGCAGCACGGTGCCGGGGAACAACGCGAGGTAGCAGACAGTCGTGGCGACGAGAGCCACCCGCCACTCACCGGCCAGCCGCTGTCCGAAACGGCCCGGTCGCCGTCCGCCTCGGCGTCGGACCACGAACCAGGTCAGCCCCAACAGCGACCCGATCAGGGGCGGCGCCAGACCGCCGCCCGCCAGCAGCAGCGCACCGGCGAGGACGAGCAGCGCGGCGCCGGCGTGTGGCATTGCGCCGTTGCGCAGCGCGACCCAGGCGAACAGCGCCGCGAGTGCGATCGTCACCAGCCCCGCGAGGACCGGGCCGGGAAGGAGCGTCATCGCCGGCTCCCCGTCGAGCTGCTCGAAGACCGCCGCGTCCGGCCAGGACGTGATGAGGGGACCGTCGCCGAGGTCGGGGCGTTGCACGACCTCGCCTACCCCGTGCTCGGCCGCGGCCATGGCGACGAGTAGCCCGATCACCGTCACGGCGGTGGTGACAGCGCGGCACTCCTTGTGGGCGCCGGAGGCGGTTCGAGGGGCCGTGTGGGGCGTCAGGATGGCTAGCCTCATGAGGTCTTCACCTCCCTCGAATCTCGCCCAGATGGTCCATCTGCGAGAACCCTGGCGGCAGAGTCCTACTGCTCTTTGCTCACGTCGGGCGCTCGACCCACACACCGCTTCGAGCAGCGAGCAACGACGTCATGACCATCATCGGCAAGGGTGCGCTGAGCCGAATTCGGCCGTTCACGTATCTGCAGCGGGAGTTGTTGCTCTTTGCCCGTGATGGCCGCCACAGGGGCGGCCGCAGTCATGGGGGTTAGTGAGCATGAGCAGGTCCAGCCGCATGGTTCGCCGACTGTCCGCATCGGTTCTCAGCGCCGCAGTAGTCGGCGGCGCCGCGATCGCGGGAACGGGGGTCGCCCAGGCCGCGCCGACGTGGACGCCGATCGAGTCGAGGGAGGTCAAGGTTCCCGAGAGCAGTGCCGGGGTGCCGGTGTACATGACCTTCGAACGCGGTGACGAGGCACGCATCAGGTGCACCGGCAAGGTGTGGGGCGGGGTGTGGCTCACCGGTGAGAACGGGCCGGACGGGTGGGCCGACGCGGCTCCGTGGACCTTCCCGATGTCGGGCTGGTACGGCGGGCGCTCGTTCGCGGCGATAGCGCGGTTCAAGGACACGACCTCCACGTACACCACAGCGTGGCGGCACGCCGGGACCTCCTCGTACCACGCCGTCCCCTTCCAGTCCCGGATGGAGCTCCGGGTGAACGACGACCGCCCCGGTAACGGTGACCACGCGTTCACCTGCACCGTCGAGAAGTGGCGACTCGTGGCCTGACGAGCCGTGAGCCTGCCGGCGGTCACGGCGCCACCGTCCATGAGACGGTTGGCGTCGACGATGCAGGAGTCGCGCAGGCGAGGGGAGTCAGCCTCATGAACGTCGCGGTGCTGGGTGCAGGCGGTGGAGGGCTGGCCGTCGCCTACGAGTGGGCGAGTCAAGGACACCGGGTCTCCCTGTACGCACAGAAGACCCACGACCACCACCTGGCGCCGGTCCGCGATCGCGGCGGCATCCAGGCCGAAGGGCTGCTCGAGGGGTTCGTCGCGCTGGAGACGGTCACCACCGACATCGCCGAGGCGCTGGAGGGTGTCGAGGTCGTCTTCGTCGTCGGCCCCGCGTACGCCACCGAGCCGTTCGGCGCCGACGCCCGCGGCCATCTGCACCCCGGCATGACCGTCGTGGTCTGCCCCAGCTCGTGCGTCGGCAGCCTCGCCTTCAAGCACGCTGCCGGGCTGGAGCTCTACGACGAGAGCATCGTGGTGGGCGAGACCAGCACGCTGCCGTACGCCTCGCGGGCCTCGCTGCACGCCAGCGTGCGGATCTTCCACCGCTTCGACACCGGCTTCTCGGCCGCCGCGGCCCCGCGTAGCAACACGCCTCGGCTCCTGGAGGTCCTGCGCCAGGTCTACCGCAACACCGAGGAGGCCGCAGGGATCTTCCAGACCACCCTGCAGAACGGCAACCCGGTCATCCACCCGGCCGTCACGCTGCTCAACGCGGCGCTCATCGAGCGCACGGGCGGCGACTTCATGTTCTACGAGGAGGGGGTCACCGAAGCCGTCGGACGGTTCATGCAGGCGGTCGACAACGAACGGCTCGCCATCGCGCAGGCCCTCGGGGTCTCCATCCTCGCCGAGCCGGATCTGGGCGTGCGTCAGGGCTACATGACCGAGCCCAACTACTCCACCGGCTACTCCACCGCACCGGGCTTCCGCGGCATCAAGGCGCAGGACGAGCTGCACCACCGCTACCTGACCGAGGACGTGGGCTACTCGATGGTGTTCCTCACCGACCTGGCCCGGCAGCTGTCGGTGCCCACCCCCACGATGGACGCCGTCATCCGCATCGCGTCGATCGTCGCCGACGAGGACTTCGCCGCGCAGCGCGCCCGCACCATGGACGCCATGGGCCTGTCCGGGCTGACGGGCAGCCAGCTGGCGGACTTCTGACCCGCGTACGCCCGGCGCGCGAGGTCCAAGGGCCGTTCGCCCCCCAGCACCGCCCGCTTCGGCTCTGGCGGACCCTGCCCGCGGAGACGGATGCTCCGTGGTGAGGCCACGGCCGCCGGGCACCCTGGGCCCACGCGACCGTGGCCTTTCATGGAGACTTCCCCGAGGGCCGGTCGCCCGGACGCACCCGCGGACTACTCCGGACCCGCCGCATCCCCCGCCCCCAGGCTGACCGTCCGGGTGACGACGGTGGAGTCCGTGACCTCGTGCACCCCGGTGGTGAGCGACGCAGGCCTGGGTTCGAGCTGCAGGGCCGGCGCATCCGGCAGACCGAGGCGGTACGCGGTCATGGCCAGCTCCACCTGCCCGCCACTGGGAACCGTGACCGTGACCGGGACCGCCGCCCGGGGGCTGAACGCGACGACGCGGACCGAGTCCGGGCTGCCCGATGTGGCACCCGGCACGGGCGTTCCGTCGACGGTGACGGCCTCGACACCACCGGCGGCACGCACGTCCACGGTCAGGGCATACGTACCGTCCGGCGCCGTAGCGGTGAAGCCGATCTCGCGGTCGCCCTCGCGCGTGGCGTCCCGCGTCACGGTGGCCTCCGGTCGGGACAGGTCCGCCGCCGGAAGGCGCGGCGCGTCGACTGCGCTGGCCGCCGTCGTCACCCCGGGCTGGTGGAACGGTGAGGCCTCGAAGTCCGTCGGCTGCCAGCCGGTGTCGGCGACCTGCCCGGTGTACGCGTCGGGCTCGGGCGGCAGGGCCACCCAGCGGGCGCTGTCGGTGTCGGCGTCGGCGACGTAGACGAGCGCGTCCGGACGCGGGTTGTCGTCCGCCGCGTCCACGACCACCCCCACCGCGACCAGACCTACCGCCACGGCAGCGGCGAGGGCCGCAGGGCGCCAGCTCAGGTGACGTACGGACACGAGCGCCAGCGGCAGGACGACGGTCAGGCCCAGGACCACCCACAGCATCGGCAGCGGGGTGGCCACCGGGAGCATCAGCTCGAAGCGGGCCGACAGCATGAAGTACAGCGCCACGAGCGGCGAGAGCAGCAGCACCGCCGGGAGCGCCGCCAGGGTCGCCACCGCCGTCGCCGCCAGAGGCGAGGGCCGCCGCAGGGCCAGCACGGCGAAGCCCGCGGTCGCGGCGAGGAGCGGCCAGGTGGCGGCGTATGCCGCATCAGGGAGCAGTGCCGCCAGCAGCAGGCCGACCAGTGCCCAGCCCACCAGCGCTCCTGCGACGACCTCCACCGCGCTGCAGCGGCGCCGCAGCGGCCACAGCGTCAGCAGGACGCCGGCGGCCCCGGCGGAGACCGCCGCGAGGACGAATGCGGTGCGCTGGTAGCTGCCCCCGTTGAGGGCGTCGGACAGGCGGGGGTCGACGGCTCGGGCCGCGAGCCACAGCCCGGTCGCCGCGAGGATGCCCGCGAGCGCGCCCGCGCCCAGGACCACCCAGGCGAGGAGCACCCGCCGCATCGCCACCAGGTCCCGTCGGGCGGCCACGCCGATCGCCGTGATCACCGCGAGGCCAGCCAGCACGGCCAGCGGCAGCGACCACGTCGACGGGTAGGCGAGCGTGAGGCCGCGCACGACGGTGAACGCCACGAGGTCGGGTGCCTCGACCGCGTCGAGGTCGCCCTCGGCCAGCTGACGGGTCAGGGCGAGGATGCTCGTGCCGTACTCGGCCAGCGTGCCGTCGTGCATGGCGGCGGCCGTGTCGGTCCCTGCGTGGTAGGCCGGGAGTCCGCCGACGACGACGAACTCGAGCCCGGCCGGCACGACCTCCTGGTAGTTCCCGAGGTCCGCGCCCTGCTGGGTCGCGTTGAGCGGAGCGCCGAACGCCGAGTACACGACGGGCGAGGGCGCCGACTGCAGATACTGCCGCAACGCCCACCCGTTGCGCTCGGTGGTGAGGGCCGGGGTGACCCGGCCGGCGTTGCCGACACCCTCGGTGTTCACGGCGACCCGGACGTCGCGGATCCAGGGATGGGAGTCGACGAACGCCCGGGACCCGAGCATCTCGTGCTCCTCGCCGTCGATGAACGCGACGATCACGTCGTGCCGGGGCGGTGGCCCGGCGGAGAGCACCCGCATGGTCTCGAGCACGCTGACGACGCCCGCGCCGTTGTCCCCGGCACCCGGCGAGCTCGGCACCGAGTCGTAGTGCGCGGCGAGCATGACCGCATCGGTGTGGTCGTCGCCCGTCCCCTCGAGCTTCGCCACGACGTTGCGCACCTCGGCGGTCCACACCGAGCTCGCCGGGTCGGGGGCCATCGTGACGGTCTCGACCTGCACCTGCGGGTCGAGCCCCATCGCGGACAGCTCGCGGACGAGGAACTCCTCGACGGCAGCCTGGCTGGGCGACCCCAGGGGGTGCGGGACGTCCGCCACGACCGCGAGGTCGGCCTGCGCCCGCTCCGTGGAGAACCCGGACACCACGTCCTGGTCCGGTGGCGCGGGGGACAGCAGCGGAGCCACGCCGGCCGCCGCCCCGGCCGCCAGCACGGCCAGCGCGGCCACTCCGCCGACGAGGGGCCTTC
>DATHTV010000105.1:0-7231 GCA_035462845.1 Jiangellales bacterium | reverse complement strand
CTCGCCGGGGGCGAGCCACTCGAGGTCTTCGTCGCTGACCTTGACCACGTCGCAGAGGGCGACCAGCGCCTCGAGGGCGGGACGAGCCTGCTCGGGAGACCCCAGCAGCGCGGGCCGCACGTTGGGGTCGAGCACGAGGGTCACCTCGCCTCGCCCGTGCTCACGGCGCAGCAGGTCGGCCAGCACGCTCGCGCCCGGCTCGATCGCCACCGCGAGCGAGCCGGTGCAGAGGGCCAGCGTGCCGTCGGGAAGGGGGTCCGGCACCTCGTCGGCGGACCACCCCCAGTCGGCGGTGCCCTCGACGTAGAAGTCGTACGCGGCCCGCCCCTGGTCGTCCAACGCCACCACGGCAAGCGTCGCGGGGTCGTCGGTGCTGACGGCGTGCGCGAGGCCGACCCCGTTGCCCTCCAGGTGCGCGCGCACGATGCGCCCGAAGACGCCGGTGCCCAGCCGGGCGAGCAGCTCCGTGGTCCCGCCGAGGCGGGTGAGCCCGACGGCGACGTTGGCGGGGGAGCCGCCCGGGATCGGCCGGTAGCGGCCGTCCGGGTCGGCGACGAGGTCGATGAGCGCTTCACCGGCGACGACGATCACGGGGACAACCTAGGGCCAGTCGCGTGGGCACGTCTTGCGGCGAGAGTGGAAGGATCGGTCCGGACCCGGACCCCACCGAAGGAGACCCGTCGTGGCGAGCGTGCCGAGCGTCTCGTACTCCATCACCGTCCGGCTCGAGCTGCCGGCCGGGGGCACCGCGGTCAGCCAGGTGACCGCCGTCGTGGAGCGGGCGGGGGGCATGGTCACGGCGCTCGACGTGACCGGCTCCGGCCACGACCGGATCCAGCTCGACGTCACCTGCGCGGCCACGTCGACCACGCACGCGGAGGAGCTGGTCGAGGCGCTGCGCGCGGTCGAGGGGATCCGGATCGCCCGGGTCAGCGACCGCACCTTCCTGATGCACCTCGGCGGCAAGCTGGAGATCGTCTCCAAGGTGCCGATCCGCAACCGCGACGACCTCAGCCTCGTCTACACGCCGGGGGTCGCTCGGGTCTGCCAGGCGATCGCCGACAACCACGACGACGCCCGCCGGCTGACGATCAAGCGCAACACGGTCGCGGTGGTCACCGACGGCTCGGCCGTGCTGGGGCTGGGCAACCTCGGCGCGGTCGCCGCGCTGCCGGTGATGGAGGGCAAGGCGGCGTTGTTCAAGCGGTTCGCGGGGATCGACGCCTTCCCGATCTGCCTGGACACCCAGGACCCGGACGAGATCGTCCGTACGGTGCAGCTCATCGCCCCGGTGTTCGCCGGCATCAACCTCGAGGACATCTCCGCACCGCGCTGCTTCGAGATCGAGGCCCGGCTGCGCGAGCTCCTCGACATCCCGGTGTTCCACGACGACCAGCACGGCACCGCCATCGTCGTGCTCGGCGCGCTGCTCAACGCGCTCAAGGTCGTGGGCAAGCGGATCGAGGACGTCCGGGTCGTCATGGCCGGAGCCGGTGCGGCGGGCCGGGCCATCGCCCAGCTGCTGGCGCACGCCGGGGTGGGCGAGATCGTGGCCGCCGACCGCGTCGGGGTCATCCACGGCGACCGGGAGGACCTGCACGGTGCCGCCGCCTGGTTCGTGGAGCACACGAACCCGCGTCACGTCACGGGCACCCTCAAGGCCGCGCTGGCCGGCGCGGACGTCTTCGTCGGGGTGTCCGGCCCCAACATCCTCACCGGCGACGACATCGCCACGATGGCCGACGACGCGATCGTCTTCGCCCTTGCCAACCCCGACCCCGAGGTCGACCCGGTAGCCGCCGCCCGGCACGCCGCGGTCGTCGCGACCGGCCGCAGCGACTACCCGAACCAGATCAACAACGTGCTCGTCTTCCCGGGCGTCTTCCGCGGCCTCATCGACGCCCACAGCACCCGGATCACCCCGGACATGCTGCTCGCCGCCGCCCAGGCGCTGGCGGCCACCGTCAGCGACGACGAGCTCAACCCCTCGTACGTCGTGCCGAGCGTCTTCCACCCCGGCGTCGCCGACACGGTGGCCGCCGCGGTCCGGCGCAGCGTCGAGGAGCTGCGCGAGCGCGAGGAGGCGCCGCACCCGGTCGCCGGGTGATCACTCGTGCGGGGCCGGCGCGCCCAGCCGTGCCCGGACCTCGACGCCGACCCGGTGGCTGACGACGAACCCCGGCGCCGTCCGGATGCCGGCGTCGCGCCGGTCCAGCTCTGTCGTCGCGACGACGACCGCGCAGTCGTCGTCCAGGCTCTCGAGCCGGACGTGCAGCCGCACCGGACAGGGCACGTCGCGGACGAGCAGGGTCCCCGCCACGGTCCAGGTGCCGCGGTCTCCCGGCTCGACGTCCGCCGCGGTGAAGACCATGGTCGGGTAGCCGGCGACGTCGAGGAAGTGACGGGACCGCAGGTCCCGGTCCCGCTTGGCGATGCCCGTCGCCACCCCGGCGACGTCGAGCACCGCCTCGGCGGCCACCGGCCGCCCGGCCACGTCGACGTGGCCCGCTACGACCGGGAACGTCCCCACGACCTGGCGCCGGGCGAAGTCGCGGGCTCGGAAGGTCGCGGTGCTGGCGACGCAGTCCACGAGCCATCGACCGGACCGCAGGTCCGTGGTGTGGGTGCGGAGCCGGGCCGGGCTGCTGTCCTGGATGCTCATCGTGCTCTCTCCTCCTTCAGGGCGTCGCTGGCTGGGTCACCGGCCGGGCGTGCGATGCCAGGACCGTGCACACGTCGATCCGGTCCGGCCCGCCGAGCAGGGCGGGGTCCTCGCCGGGCAGCAGCTCGGTCGCCATCACCCGGCGCTGGACGGCGTCGAGCGCGTCAGTGCCGGTGGCCAGGCCCAGGTGCAGCAGCGCCCGGTCCGGGGCGCGCAGGGCCATCGAGCGGACGAGCCCCGGGGTGTCCCGGACAGCGGGCCAGATCCGTTCCGTCCCGGCGCGCTCGTCGGCTGCCGCCTGCGCCTCGCTGCGCGGGCCGTCGAACCAGGTGAGCTGGCACACCGCGGGCTCGTCGCCTGCCGCCGGTCCGGCCTCCGAGTGGACCACCTCGTAGACGGTGTCCTGCGCCAGCCGGAACGGCCGTGGCCCGCCGCGGGCGGCAGCGGTGCGCTCCGATGCCAGCTCGGCGTCCTGCCGGCTCCCCCACACGGTGACGAGGACGCCGCCCGACCCGCCGAGCTGGCGCGTCACCCACGCCTCCACGAAGCCGGGATGGCCTGAGACCGTCTCCATGACGTCCACCGCCCCGTCGCCCGGCACCTGCTCCACGTCGCCGATGACCTGCACCCGTGCAAACACGTCGACCTCCTGCGTCTCCCGGGTCGCCCGTGGACCCGGCCTGCCAGGAGGGTCGTCCGTGCCCGGTCGCCGGTCCTCAGTACGTCCGCGGGTCTCCGGTACGGAGATCGCGTACGGAGGCGGCCCGGGCCCATACTGCGGTCGTGGCACCGCCGGAGGTCGCGGACGTGTTCGTCGGGCGCCGGCGGGAGCTCGCGCTGCTGCTCGACGCGCTCGCCGCGGCCCGGGCCGGCACCGGCCGGGTGGTGGTGGTCACCGCACCCGCCGGGCAGGGGAAGACCCGGCTGGCCGAGGAGCTGGTCCGCCGGGCCGGCGACGTCCCGGTCGGCTGGGGAGCCGCGATCGACGACGCGGGGATGCCGCCCCTGTGGCCGTGGCAGCGGGCGGTGCGCACCATGCCGGGTCCCGCGGCCGCGCTCTCCGGCAGCGGCCGTACGGGAGCGGGCTCGGCCGAGGAGGTCGTCGCTGCCACCTTCTCGGCGCAGGTGGCCGCCGTGGACGCCCTCGAGGACCACGCCCGGGCATCGGGTGGCCTGCTCCTGGTGCTCGAGGACCTGCACTGGGCCGACGGGCCGACCCTCGCCCTGCTCGACCGCGTGGCCGCCGGGGTGCGCCGGACCCCGATGCTGGTGGTGGCGACCTGTCGGGACACCGGGGCAGGGGCGCTGGGGGAGGCGCTGTCCGCGCTGCTCGCCCGGCCGGGCACCGAGACGGTGCCGCTCGCCCCCCTCCCGCCGGGCGAGGCGGCGGAGCTGCTCGCCGGAGCCCTCGGTGGGGCCGACCCCGCCCTCGTGGACCAGGCCGTCCGACGCTCCGGAGGGAGCCCGCTCTACCTGCACACGCTGTCCCGGCTGGGCGTCCGCGCCCTGGCGGAACCGGGTGGGGCACCGGAGCTCGCCCACCTCGTGGCCGCCGGGCTGTCCGCGGCCGGCCCGGAGGCGGCCGGGGCGGTGGAGGCCCTCGCCGTCCTGGGCGGCCGGTCCGATGTGGACCTGCTCGCCGACCTGCTCGAGGTCCCGGGCGCGGAGGTGACCGGACGGCTCGACCGAGCCGTCCCCCTGGGCCTCGTCCAGCCGTCGGTGCCCGGCGACGCGGTCGTACGGCTGGCCCACGCCCTGGTCCGGGACGCCGTCTACGGGCGGCTCGTCGCCACGGCCCGGACCGCGCTGCACCACCGGGCCGCCGGCCTGCTGGAGCCGCGGGCGGAGGCCGACCCGCGCCGGGCCGGCGAGGTGGCGCACCACTGGAGCAGGGCGGGGATCGCGGACCGGTCGGCGGCATGGGCGGCGCGGGCCGCCGCCGCGGCCGGTGACCTCGGCGCGTACGAGGAGGCGGCGG
Source organism: Jiangellales bacterium (assembly GCA_035462845.1). Taxonomy (GTDB): domain Bacteria; phylum Actinomycetota; class Actinomycetes; order Jiangellales; family Jiangellaceae; genus DASTQL01. Next base: position 2,591 of record DATHTV010000105.1, on the reverse strand, counting down.
CGTCGCTGCGGGCGGCGCTCGACGCGCTGGGACGGGCGCGGGGTCCCGTCGACGGCGTCGATCAGGGTGAGCTCCTGCTCGACCTCGCCCGCGCCGAGTACCTCTCCGGCCGGCTCGACGCGGCGATGGCGGCCTGCCGCGAGGCCGCCGGCGAGGGGGAGCGGACGGGGCGGCCCGGCGTGGTGGCCCGGGCGGCGGTGGTCGTGCAGGGCATCGGCCACCCGGCCCTCAACCGTGAGCTGGACCGGCTCTGCCGCCAGGCCCTGGCCGTGCTCCACCGGGCCGACGACCCGCCGCTGCGGGCGAGGGTCGAGGCGCAGCTCGCCTGCGCGCTGGTGGAGATCGGCGACCTGGACGAGGCGTCGCTGTGGTCCGCGCAGGCCCTGGAGCGGGCCCGGGGCAGCGCCGACCCGCTCGCCGAGCTCGACGCCGTCCGCGCCCGTGCCGGTGTCACGTCGCTGCCGGGTCACGAGGACGAGCGGCTCGACCTCGGCCGCCGGGCGCTCGAGCTCGCCGCCCCCACCCGTCGGCCGCTGGCCGAGCTCTGGGGCCGCCTCTGGCGGTTCGACGCGGCCTTCGCGCTCGGCCACGGAGCTGCGGCGGACGCGGAGACCGCCGCGCTCGAGGAGCTCGCGGCGCGCACCGGGTTGCCGCTGGTGCGCTGGCACCTGTACCGCCAGCGGGCGTCGAGGCTGGCCCTGCTCGGCGACTTCGCCGGCGCCCGCGCGGCGTCGCGGGAGGCCCAGCCGTTCGCGGACGCGATGCGGGATCAGTCGGCGGACGGGATGCACTTCGCCTTCCACCTGTCCCTGGCACTCGTCCGCGGCGACCCGGCCGAACTGGCAGACGGGACCGAGGCAGTGCTCGCGGCGTCGCCTCCGCTCCCCGTCATCCAGGCGTCCCGCGCCGCGTTCCTGTACCTGACGGGACGGCACGACGAGGCGCGGGCCGCCTACGAAGGGCTCGTGCGCGCGCTCTCCCGAGCCACCGACGTCCGCACCTTCGCCATGCTCGCCTACCTCAGCGAGGTGGCGACGGGTCTCGCGGACGTCGACGCGTGCAGGGCGCTCCGCCAGGTGGTCGCCGCCATGCCTGGCTCCACCCGCGCGTACGGGTCCGGCACCGTCTTCCTGATCGGCTCACGGGCGCGGCTGCAGGGCCGCCTGGACCTCGGCGTCGGCGACCACGAGGCCGCCGCCCGGCACCTGCGCGAGGGTCTCGCCGTCGACGAACGCCTGGGAGCCAGGCCCTGCGTCGTGCTGGGCCGGCTGGACCTGGCCAGGGCCGTCGCGCACGGGGCCGAGGGGGGAGACCTGGGTCGGGCGGCCGAGCTCGCCCGGGCTGCCGCCGCGGAGGCCCGGCGGCTGGACATGCCCGGCCCGCTGGCCGTCGCCGACGCGCTGCTGGCCGACCTCGTGACCCGCGCCCGGACGGCGGACCCGCTCACCGCGCGCGAGCGGGAGGTCGCCGACCTCGTGGCCCAGGGCCTGTCCAACCGCGCCATCGCCACGAGGCTCGTGCTCTCCGAGCGCACGGTCGAGTCGCACGTGCGCAGCTGCCTGGCCAAGCTGGGGTTCGGCTCGAGGACGGAGCTGGCGACGTGGGCGGTGCGCACGAGCTCCGTCGGCGGATGACCGGTCAGGTGGCCAGCACCAGGGTGATCACCGTGGCCACGCCCACCCAGAGAGCACCCCAGACCCACCGGTCGTCACCGGAGTCGACGAAGCCGCGCGCGAAGCGGGCGGCCGGGCCGCTCCCGCCGAGCCCGCCTGCCCGCCGCCACAGCCGCGGCACGGCGAGGTTGACCAGCACCACCGACGTCCCGACCACGGTGCAGTACAGGCACAGCGCCCCGAGCACGAAGGTCGTCTGGAAGAGGTACCAGAGCGTGAAGCCGAGCATCCCGAGGGCCATGCCCTCCAGGACACGCAGGTAGGGCAGCGACAGGCCGCTGCCGAGGGCGCCGGCGAGGCCGCCGGAGAGGAAGACGCTGAAGACGGCGAGCCCGATCATCGCGTTGGGCACGCCGAGGGCCGAGGACTGCCAGGCAGTGAGCACCGAGCTGCACGACAACGTGCTGCTCACGTCGCAGACCAGAGATGCCTGGGGGTTCTCGGCCAGCGTGATCCGGTCGACGAGCTGCATGCCGGTGGCCACCACGCCGGCGGCCCCCGCGAGGGCGACCAGCGACGACCACCGCCGAGCGGTCCGCGCCCCACCCCCCTCGTCCCGGTGTCGGGTGTCCGGTGCCGTCGTCGTCGCCCTGGTCGCAGCCACGGTCCCAGCATGGACGCCGGCCGCTCGCCGGGACCCGGTCGAGAGACCGTCGCGGCAGGCCGGAGGTCCCGCCCCTCGCGGCCTGTGAGCGAGGGCACGCTGGGCGGCATAGCCAGGTGAGGCTTGCCTAACCTACAGTGGCGCCGCACCTGACCCAGACACCCGGAGGCCTCCGGCATGCGACCCCGACACCTGACGGCCCGTCATCTGCTGGCCGCGGCGACCGCCGCGGCGCTCGCGCTCTCGCTGACCGCCTGCGGCGACTCGGGCGACGGCTCGGGTACGGCAGGCGGCGAGGCCGCGACCGATGCGGC
>DATHTV010000104.1:0-12974 GCA_035462845.1 Jiangellales bacterium | reverse complement strand
CGCGGTGGTGGCCTCCGACCCGGCCGCCACGGGCAGGCCGGCGGCGACGCGGCGGAGGACGTCGCGCATCTCCTGCGCGCTCTGGTAGCGCTCGAGCCGGTCCTTGGCGAGCGCCTTCATCACGACGGCGTCGAGGTCCGGCGTGATGGACGGGTCGTGCGCCGACGGTGGCGTCGGCATCTCCCGGACGTGCGAGACCGCGACCGAGACGAGCGAGTCGCCCACGAAGGGCGGCCGGCCGGTGAGGAGCTCATAGAGGACGCAGCCCACGGCGTACAGGTCACTGCGGGCGTCGGCCGCCTCGCCGCGCGCCTGCTCCGGCGAGATGTACTGAGCGGTGCCGACGACGGCCGCGGTCTGGGTGAGGGTCAGCCCCTCGTCGGCCAGCGAGCGGGCGATCCCGAAGTCCATGACCTTGACATCGCCCGCGGTGGTGAGCATGACGTTGCCGGGCTTGATGTCGCGGTGCACGATGCCGGCCCGGTGGCTGTACTCGAGCGCCTCGAGGATGCCTTCGGTGATCTCGATGGCCCGCTCGGGCGTGAACCGTGCCCGGTCCTTGATCAGCTCGCGGAGCGTGCGGCCCTCGACATACTCCATGACGATGTACGGCACCCGCGCGCCGCCCAGCATGTCCTCGCCGCTGTCGTACACGGCGACGATCGTCCGGTGGTTGAGCGAGGCGGCCGACTGGGCCTCGCGACGGAACCGGGCCTGGAAGGTGGGGTCGCTCGCGTGGTCGACGCGCAGCATCTTGATCGCCACGGTGCGGCCCAGGCGGCTGTCCCGCCCGCGGCGCACCTCGGCCATCCCGCCGCGGCCGATCACCTCGCCGAGCTCGTAGCGGTCTCCGAGCACTCGAAGCTCGCTCATCCCTGGCCCTTCCCTGCTGCCTCGACGCCCCGGCAGGTGCCGGTGCGCGCCATCCCGTCGCCACCCGATCGACTCACGAGCCCAGCACCGCTTCCATCACGGCCCGGGCGATCGGCGCCGCCAGCCGGCCGCCCGAGATGTCGGTGTTCTCGCCCGCCTCCTCGATGACCACCGCGACGGCGACCCGCGGGTCGTCCGCCGGTGCGAAGGACGTGAACCAGGCGTACGGCGGGCGGTCGGCAGCGCTCTGAGCGGTGCCCGTCTTGCCGGCCACGGGCACCCCTGGGATCGCGGCGTTGCCGCCGGTCCCGTTCTCCACGACCTCGACCATCATCGCGGTGAGGTCTCGGGCGGTCTCGGCGGACGTGGCCTGGGAGAGCTCGCTGGGCTGCGTCTCGTCGATGACCGCCAGGTCGGGCCCGAGGATCTCCTGGACGAGGTACGGGCGCATGAGTACGCCGCGGTTCGCGACGGCCGCCGAGGTCATCGCGATCTCGAGCGGGGTCGCGCGGACGTCGAACTGCCCGATGGCCGCGAGCGCGGTCTGCGGGTCGTCCAGGTCGTCCGGGAAGACGCTGGTGGCGGCGTTCATCTCGGGGAGCGGCTGGCTGTTGTAGCCGAAGCGCTCGGCCTGCTCCTGCAGCGCGTCGGCGCCGAGGTCGTTGCCCAGGTAGGCGAAGGCGGTGTTGCACGAGATGCGCAGCGCGTTGGTGAGCGTCGTCTGGCCGTCCGGTCCGCAGGCCTGGCCGTTCTGGTTGGGCAGCGTCCGCGTCGACTGCGGCAGCTGGTACTCCGCCGGTCCGGGGACCACCGACTCGGGGGTGTAGCGCCCGGACTCCAGCGCCGCCGCGGAGGTCACGATCTTGAAGACCGAGCCGGGCGGAAGGGTCTGCGCGATGGCGCGGTTGAGCATCGGCCGGTTCGGGTCCGCGGTCAGGGTGTCCCAGGCGGCCTGCTGCTCCGCGACGGAGTGGCTGGCCAGCGGGTTCGGGTCGTACGTCGGCGTGCTCGCCATCGCCAGGATCGCGCCGGTCGTGGGGTCGATCGCCACGACGGCGCCCTTCTGGCTGCCCAGGCCGTCGTACGCGGCGCGCTGCGCGGCCGGGTCGATCGTGAGCTTGACGCTGCCGCCGCGCTGCTCGCGGCCGGTGACCAGGTCGACGAGGCGCCGGACGAAGAGCCGGTCGTCGGTGCCCGCGAGCACGTCGTTCTCCGAGCGCTCGATGGCGGACCGGCCGAACAGGAAGGAGTAGTAGCCGGTGGTGTGGGCGTAGAGCGGCCCCTCCGGGTACTGCCGCAGGTACTCGAACTCGTCGTCGGTACTCACCGACCGGGCCACCGGCGTGTCGGCGACGATGATCGGCCCGCGCTCGCGCGAGTACTCGTCGAGCACCACCCGGCGGTTGTCCTGGCGGCCGTTGAGCTCGTCGGCCCGGAACGCCTGCACATAAGTGACGTTGGCCAGCAGCGCGAAGAAGAGCAGCATGAAGCCGACGGAGACGCGGCGCAGCGGGGTGTTCACAGCCGCACCACCTGCGTGACGGCCTCGTCGGTGGGCGGCGGGGCGGGCGGCGCCGGGCGCCGCGTCGCGTCGCTGATCCGGACGAGGAGCGCGACGAGCACCCAGTTCATCACCAGCGACGACCCGCCCTGCGACAGGAACGGGGTGGTGAGGCCGGTGAGCGGGATGAGTTTGGTGACCCCGCCCACCACGATGAAGACCTGGAGCGCCAGGCTGATCGCGAGACCGGCCGCCAGCAGCTTGCCGAACGGGTCGCGCTGCACCAGGGCGGTCCGCAGGCCGCGGGCGGCCAGCAGCCCGTACGCCAGGATGATCGCCATCAGGCCGGTGAGGCCGAGCTCCTCGCCCAGCGCCGCGACGATGAAGTCGCTCTGGGCGAACGGCACGAGGTCCGGGCGGCCCTGGCCGAGGCCGGTCCCGACCAGCCCGCCGTACGCGAGCCCGTACAGCGACTGCACCACCTGGTAGAAGCGGTCGGTGTCGGCGAAGGGGTCCAGCCACGCCTCGACGCGGACCTGGACGTGGGAGAACAGCGCGTTGGCCGCCAGCCCGCCGACCACGGCGAGCAGCGCACCGAGCACCAGCCACGAGACCCGCTCGGTGGCGATGTAGATCATCAGCACGAAGATGCCGAAGAGGAGGAGCGACGGCCCGAGGTCCCGCTGGAAGACGAGGATCGCCAGCGCGGTCACCCAGACGACCAGGATCGGGCCCAGGTCCCGGGCGCGCGGGAGGTCGACGCCGAGCACCCGCCGGCCGGCCAGCGCCAGCGCGTCGCGGGTGTGGACGAGGTAGCCCGCGAACGCGATGATCAGCACGATCTTGGCCGCCTCGCCGGGCTGGAACGAGAACGGGCCGAGCCGGATCCAGATCTGCGCGCCGTTGATCTCGCGGCCCAGCCCGGGCACGAGCGGCAGCAGCAGGAGGAAGAGCCCGAGGAAGCCGGCCGTGTACGTGAACCGGGCCAGCACGCGGTAGTCGCGGACCAGCACCAGCACGGCCACGAACAGCGCCACCCCGACCACCATCCAGGTGAGCTGCGAGGGGGCCGCCGCGCCGTCGATGACCCCGCTCGCCAGCTCCTCCTCGGTGGCCCCGGCCAGGTCGATCCGGTGGATCATCGCCAGGCCCAGGCCGTTGAGCGTCACCACGAGGGGCAGCAGCGTCGGGTCGGCGTACGGGGCGAGGAACCGCACCACCAGGTGGGCGATGCCCGCCAGGGCGGCCAGGCCGCCGAAGTAGGCGAGGGCGTTCGGGGGGACCCGCCCGAGCGCGCCGATGTCGACGGACACGTAGGCGGCGACCGAGATGCCGACCGCGAAGAGCAGCAGGGCCAGCTCGAGGCCGCGGCCCTGGCGGGGGGCGAGCGGCGGGGTGGCGTCGTCGCTCACCTGCTCACCTCCTCGCAGTCCAGGCCCGGGAACCCCGGCGTCGGGGTGGGTGACGGCGTCGGGGTCGGGGCCGGCGCCACCGGGGTGGGCTGCGGCGCCGTCGCCACGCCGGGCTCGGGTGCCGGGGCGACGGTGGGGAGGGGGGTGCCCGCCGGGTCCGGCGTCACCGCGGGCGTGGGCGGCACCGTCGGCTCGGGTGTCGCCGGAGGGTGGGCGGCGCAGGCCTCCCGGCGGAGCCGGGTCACGATCCGCCGCGCGTCCCCGAGGTCGTCGGCGGCGATGCTCTCGGCGACCTGCTCCTGGTAGATGCTGGGCAGTGCCTCGACCGGCAGCCCGTCGGCGACCTCGTACAGCTCGGAGAGCCGGACGGGGCCGACCTCCTGGCTGAGCCCCTGGAAGACCGCCACGTCGCCGGCCTCGTCGCCGACGTAGTACTGCTCTCCGACCCACGACGACACGAGCCGCAGCCCCACGTAGAGGATCGCGCCGACCACCGCGAGCACGGCGAGCCGGCGCAGCCAGATGAACCGCCGCGGTGGCCGGGGGGCGTATCGCAACGCCTCGGGGTCGTCGTCGGTGATCGTGCGCTCGCCGCGCTCGCGGGCGCTCGCTGCGGCGGGCGCGACCCGGTCGAGCCGGCCGGTGTCGCTGCGCCGCTCGGTGGGGCCGGCCGCGGCGCCCACGAGCACCGGGTCGCTCTGCGCGGACGCCGGCGGGTCGGACTGCTCGACGAGGTCCGCGACGACGCAGGTGACGTTGTCCGGCGCACCGCCCTTGAGGGCCAGCTCGACCAGCCGGTCGGCCGCCTCCTCGAGGTTCTCGCTGCCCGCGAGCACCTCCCCGATCGTGGCGAAGCGGACGACGCCGGAGAGCCCGTCGCTGCACAGCAGGACCCGGTCGCCGGCCCTTACGTCGACCACGACGAGGTCCGGCTCGACCTCGCCGGAGCCGGTCAGCGCCCGCAGCAGCAGCGACCGGGCCGGGTGCACGCCCGCCTCGTCCTCGGTGATGCGTCCCTCGTCGACGAGGGACTGGACGAAGGTGTGGTCGTGGGTGACCTGGGAGAGCTCACCGTCCCGCAGCAGGTAGGCCCGGCTGTCGCCGACGTGCGCGAGGACGAGCTGCTCGCCGGTCCACAGCGCGGCGGTGACCGTGGTGCCCATGCCCTCGCGGCGCGGGTCCTCCTCGACCAGGCTGCGGATCCGGTCGTTGGCGCCGTGCACCGCGGCGGCCAGGGCGTCCTGTGCCGCCTGGGCGGCGTGTGCTGCCTTCGCGGCAGGGGCGGCCTCCTGAGCGAGACCGTCCTCAGCCTGGTCCGGCTGCGCGGGGTCCCGCGGCCCGGCGGCCGGCAGCGATCCCTCCAGCCGGACGATCTCCTCGACCGTGGCGGCGCTGGCCACCTCACCCGCGGCGTGCCCGCCCATGCCGTCGGCGACGACCAGGACGCGGGGCCCGGCGTAGCCGGAGTCCTCGTTGCCCTCGCGCACGAGCCCGACGTCGGACCGCGCGACGTACCGGAGGGTCAGGGGCATCCGCGCGGCTACTTCCGGAGCTCGAGGATCGTCTTGCCCAACCGGACCCGGCTCTTGGGACCCACGGCGACGGCGCGGGTGATCCGCTCGTTGCCGATGTACGTGCCGTTGGTCGAGCCGAGGTCCTCGACGAACCACTGACCGTCGCGGGGGACGAGCCGGGCGTGCCGGGTCGACACGTACTCGTCGTCGACGGGGAGCGTGCAGTCCGGGCTGCGGCCGACGGTCACCGGTGCCTCGCCGAGGGCCACCACGGCGTTCTTGGCCGGGCCGTCGACGACGACGACCCGGGTCGGGACCGTCCGGGTCGGCTTGGGCTGCTTGACCGGCTTGGCCGCGGGTTCGCGGGCCGCGCGCCCCGGTCGTACGCCGAAGAGGTCGGCCCGGACCGCGGACGTGACGGACAGCACCAGCAGCCAGAGCACGACCAGGAAGCCGAGCTTGATGACGGTCAGCGTCAGCTCGGACACCGGCTCACCCGCCTCACCCGCGCGCCCGGCGGTGGACGTCGACGACGGTGGAGCCGAGCACGATCCGCGAGCCGTCGGACAGCGGTGCCTGGGTGATGCGGACGCCGTCGACGACCGTGCCGTTCGTCGACCCCAGGTCGACGATGACGACCTGCGCGTCGGGACCGTCGCCGTGGACGCGGATCTCCGCGTGCCGGCGGGAGATGCCTGGGTCGTCGATGCGCAGGTCGCTCTCGGCGCCGCGACCGATCACCAGTCCGGGAGGCAGGACGGCGTGCTGGCTGCCGTTGACCACGATGAACGCCGCGGCGCGTCGTTCGGCGGTCTGGCTCGGGGAGTACTGGCGGCCACGGTCCACGCCGGCCTTGACGGTGCTGCGGACCCGGAACTGTCCGGTCCCCAGGTCCTCCTGCTCCTCGAGCGCCACCGCGACCGGGCCGGGGAAGGCGTAGTGCTGCACGTCGGCGTGCTCGTGCACCAGCTCCACCAGCTCGGCCGCCAGCGTCTGCTCGTACGGGCCCAGCCGGTCGTAGTCGTGCGGGCCCAGCTCGACGACGAAGTCGTTGGGGACCAGGGACCGCTCGCGGCTGACGACCTGCGCGTTGTTGTCCAGCTCGCGCTGCAGCGCGGCGGCGATCTCGACCGGCTTGACCTCGGACTTGAAGGCGCGGGCGAAGGCGCCGGACACGAGTCCCTCGAGGCGGCGCTCGAAGCGCTGGAGCACTCCCACGGCCTCCTCCTCTCGGCGCCGGTCCCGCAGCGTGGGCGGTGGGAACGGCGATGCGTGTACGGGGCCTCGGTCACCCTGCCGGTCGATCGACCCCCGATCGTAGCCACCGGGTGCACACCGATCGCTGCACCCCGTGCCGTGGGGCTCCGGTCATCCGCGCGGGCGCCGCTCACGCCGGTCGGGGCGCCGCTCGCCCCGTGTTAGCCTTTCCCGGCTTCCGGTGCCCCGCGGCGCCGGACGCGCGCGAGTGGCGGAACAGGCAGACGCGCACGGTTCAGGTCCGTGTACCCGAAAGGGTGTGGGGGTTCAACTCCCCCCTCGCGCACCACCACACACCCCCGGTACGACCCGGGCCCACAATGACCACGTTCACCACCGTGGTGGGGTCACCACGAGGCGTCGACGCCTGCTGATCGCCTCGCGAGCCTCGTGGTGGGCCGGCGATCGGCACGTCATCGCCTCACGCGGTGACCGGGGCGAACGGTCGCAGCTCCTCGCGGCCACCGCGGATCGTGACCGATGTCGCCTCGGGGATCTCGTTCCAGGCTCCGCGCAGGTCGCCCAGTGGCTCGGACACGACGAGCCGGCTGTCGTCGGAGAGCCCGTGCAGGCGAGGGTCGTCGGGGTACTGCTGGCGCAGGGTGGCGACGTCCGTGCTGTGGAACAGCGACCGGGACCGGCCCTCGCTGGAGTACCGGAAGGCCCACAGGCCGTCGCCGTCCGTCGTGGCCACGGTCATCTGGACCGGGTGCTCGACACCGTGCCGGCGCCCGACGGCCTCGATCTGCCCGACGGCCCTCGCCACCGCCCCGACCGGGTCCTGCTCGAGGCCGGCCGTCAGCGCCAGGAAGAAGAACAGCTCCGAGTCGGTCGAGCCCTCGATGGCCGGGAACAGCTCCGGGTCGACCGCCAGAGCGAGGTCGCGCTTCACTCCCGGGAAGCCGCTGATCAGTCCGTTGTGCATCCACAGCCAGCGGCCGTACCGGAACGGATGGCAGTTCGTCTGCTGGACCGGCGACCCGCTGGACGCGCGGATGTGCGCGAGCACGCAGGGCGAGCTGACGTGCGCCGCGAGGTCACGCAGGTTGCGGTCGTTCCACGCCGGCTCGGTGCTGCGGAAGACGCCCGGCGTCGGCTGGACCCCGTACCACCCGACGCCGAACCCGTCCCCGTTCGTCGTCTCCGCCCCGAGCCGGGAGTGCAGGCTCTGCACGATGAGCGAGTGCTCGGGCTTGTAGAGCAGGTCCTCGAGCAGCACGGGCGAGCCGGAGTACGCGAGCCATCGACACATGGGGACCACCTCTCACCAGGGATGCAACACCCGCCGTGAGGGGACCGCCTCATCCACGCGGGGTGATCCGGCGTCGCCGCTCCACCACGGCAAGCCCGGTCACGACCAGCAGCCCGAGGCCGAAGGCTGCGGCGCCCGCGCCCAGCCCCGGCGGGCTGAACCTCAGCTCCACCCGGTGCTCGCCCTCCGGCACCTCGAGCACGACCAGTCCGGCCGGCCCCGCGACCACCTCGAGCGGCTCACCGTCGACGCTCGCGGAGTAGCCCGGCCAGGCCAGCCGGGCGAGCTGGACGGTGCCCCCGCCGGCGGGTGCGTCGACGTCGAGGGTCTCCCGGTGAGGTGCCGACGACGCGAGCGAGACCCGGGTGCCGGGCGACGCCCACGCCACGCTGCCGACGTCCGCCAGGGGTCGCGATCGGACCAGGACCGTCCGGGTGCCGTCCGCGAGCGCGACCCGCCAGCCGCTCGGCGGTCGCTCCTCGCTCACGCCCGGGACGTAGCTGTCCTGCACCACCACCGTGTCCACCCGCAGGGCGTCGACCAGCGGGACCGGCACGCCGTCCCCGGTCGGTTCCCACAGCCGTACGTAGGGACGGTCGACGACGTCGCCGCGGTAGTCCATGCGCACGGTGTCGACGAAGTCCACGAAGCCGATGCCGGAGTAGCTGTTCACGCTGCGCACCCCGGCTGCCGCCCAGACGTGGCCGGTCATCACCCGGCCGCTGAGCAGGTCGTCGGCGGCCAGCGGCGCGTCGACGGAGGCGACCTGCAGCACCCTTCCCTCGTACGGCTCGGTGGCCTCGCGGAGCAGGGCCAGGTCGTGCGGCACCGCGACGTCGTGCGGCCGCACGACCGGCAGCAGCGCGGGATTCGTCCACCAGAAGAGCCCGGACTGCACGACCAGCACCGTCGTCGTGCCGGCGACCAGGGTCGCCAGCGTGGCGGCCGCTCCCCGCCGGGCGGCCAGCGCCAGCAGCGCCAGCAGGGCGAGGACCACGGCGACGCCACCGGCGTGCCGCGCGAGCCGGTCGGGCTCCGCGCCCCAGGCCAGCAGTCCGCCCGCGAGCACGACCGCGACCGACAGCGCCGCCCGCACCCGTACGCGCCCGTGGGCGAAGCCGTCCGTGAGAGCGACGGCGAAGAGGACCGCGAGCGTCAGGGAGGAGTACTCGATCATCCGGAGCGGCCAGCGGAACATCCACAGCGACGTGGCGCCCAGCGTCAGGGCGAGGAAGATCCCGCCCCCCGCGAGCAGGCCGGACACGTCCCGCGCCCGACCCGCCAGCCGGTCCCAGCGGAGCCACGGGAGCAGCGGCAGGACGAACCACGCGAGGTAGGTCGACGGCACCTTGTCCACGTCGCCGCCCCAGGCCGCCATCGTCGGCCGGTACGTGGGCGTGCTCAGGCCCAGCAGGTCGTCGAGCCCCGGCCGCAGGTAGCCCGGGCGGGGCGCGGCGGTCTCGAGCACCCGCCAGGTCACGTCGGAGGTGAGCAGGAACGGCAGGAAGACCAGCAGCGTCGCGGTGCCGATGCTCGCGCCGAGCAGCACCAGCGGCAGCAGCCGACGGCCCTGCCGCTGCACGACGACCTCGACGGCGAGTGCCGCGAGCACCACCACGACGCCCACCGTCGCGTACGGGTTCCCGGTCGTCACGGCCAGGACGCCGAAGCCGAACGGTACGAGCGGGGTGAGCCGACCTCGGGTGAACCGCCGCAACGACCACCACGTGTGGGTGGTCCACGCCGCGGCCATCAGCCCCGTCAGCCAGTTGCCGGCCTCGTAGAACAGCGTGAAGCCGGAGAACGGCGCTGCGACCGCCACGGCGGCGGCGGGCCACCGCGCCGCCCCGTACTCCCGGGCGAGCAGGTACACGCCGGTGGCCAGCAGCGCGAGGAAGGCCGCCGCGAGCAGGAAGGTCGCCCGGGCCAGGTCGTCGGTGAACGACACCACCACCGCGCCCGTCATCGTCACCGGGTTGAGCACCCCGTGCGCCGCCTCGGCGAGGTCGTTGCCGCCCATCCAGCGCTCGGGGTCCATGGCCGACCACCGGCCGGCGCGAAGCTCCGTGCCCAGGTGGTGCCACAGCGGGACGAAGGACTCGGCGTTGTCCCCCCAGTGGTAGAAGAGCGGCTCGCGCAGCTTGGGCAGGCACGCGAGCAGGGCGGTGACCCCAGCGACGCCGGCGACCACCACCGGCTCGGCCACCCGCCGGCGACGGCCCGCAGCCGTCGCCGCTGCTGCGGACCTGCCACCGGACGGCCGCACCGCCGCCTCCTTCAGCACCTCACCGTCCCCTTCGTCACCGTTGTCGCGGACTCTAGCCGCGCGGTGCCCCTGCCCCGCGCCGGCGACGTGGCGGGTTGCGCAACGTTCGTGCCGCTGGGAGGACTTGTGCGGGTGGCCCTCGCGGGTGCGAGGATCGGCACGGCCGTACGAGGAGGTGGTCGCCGTGGGCATCGTGACCCCCGGCTTCCGTGGGCGAGCGCGCGACCGCGGCAGCGACCTGCCGCCCGGGCAGTACCTCGTACACGACTTCCCGGTGCTCTCCGCCGGCCCCACCCCGCGCGTCCGGACCGAGGACTGGGAGCTCGTCGTCGCGGACGAGGCCGGGCGCCGTTACACGTGGTCGTGGCCGGAGCTGATGGCGCTGCCGCAGGAGTCGCCGACGGTCGACCTGCACTGCGTGACCCGCTGGTCCAAGCTCGGCACGTCGTGGCGTGGCGTGTCGCTCGACGTGCTGCTCGCCGACGTGGAGACGGCGGCCGACTACGCGTACGTCTCCTCCTACGGCGGCTACACCACCAACCTGCCGCTCGAGGACCTGCTCGACGGCCGGGCCTGGATCGTCCACTCGTACGAGGGGGAGCCGCTGTCAGCGGCGCACGGCGGCCCGGCCCGGCTGCTCGTACCGCACCTCTATCTCTGGAAGTCCGCGAAGTGGGTACGCGGCATCCAGCTCACCCTGGAGGACGAGCCGGGCTTCTGGGAGACCGCCGGCTACCACGACTACGGCGACCCGTGGCGCGAGCAGCGGTACCAGGGCGACTGAGCGCCCGGCGGGCGTGGCGCGTCGCCTGGCTGGTCGGGCGGCGCCCGGAGACGCCGACCGCGGCGACGCTCGTCCTCGACGTGCCCGAGTGGCCGGGACACCTGGCCGGCCAGCACGTCGACCTGCGGCTCACCGCCGAGGACGGGTACGCGGCCGTGCGCAGCTACTCTCTCGCCGCGTCCCCCGACGGTGACCGGATCGAGGTCACCGTCCAGCAGGTGCCGGACGGCGAGGTGTCGCCGTACCTCGCCACGTCGCTCGCCGAGGGTGACCCGCTGGAGGTGCGCGGCCCGCTGGGCGGGTGGTTCGTGTGGCGGCCGGAGGACGCGTCGCCGGTGCTGCTCGTCGCAGGAGGCGCCGGGATCGTGCCGCTGATGGCGATGATCCGGACCCGGCGCGCGCTCGGCAGTCGGGTGCCGTTCCGGCTCGTCTACTCCGTACGGACGCCGGCAGACGTCTACTACGCCGCCGAGCTGCGGCGGCCCGGGCCGGGTGACGCCGGGTTGGACGTCGCGATCGTCCACACCCGGGAGGTCCCGGCCGGGTCGTCCGCGGCGCCGCGCCGGGTCGGCCGTGACGATCTGATCACCCACGGGTGGCCGCCGGACTTCGAGCCGACGTGCTTCGTATGTGGTCCCACCGGTTTCGTCGAGGCGATGGCCGACGCCCTCGTCTCGCTCGGCCACGACCCCGCTCGCATCCGGACGGAGCGGTTCGGCCCCTCGGGAGGTACGTGATGGCGGACGGGTACGGGGATGCCGAGCGCGCCGAGGTGGCGCCTGAGGTGATCGACGAGGCCACGGCCGACGGCGCGTACGAGGACGGCAACGCCCTGGCCGGCCCGCTGTCGGAGGTCTTCGGCGCGGACGTCACGGTCGCCGTGGTCTGCTGCTCCGGCTGCGGCCGCACCGGGCCGGTCGCGGGCCTGCGCGTCTACGGCCGCGCACCTGGCCTGGTCGCCCGCTGCGCCGGGTGCGACCAGGTCGTCCTGCGCCTCGTCCGTGGTCGGGACTCCGCCTGGCTGGACCTGCGGGGGACGGTGAGCCTGCGGCTGCCGCTGTCCTGATCCGGACGGGCCGTGGTGGCCTGGGATGGGTGGCCTGGGATGGGTGACCTGGGATCGTGCAGCGGCTAGAAGACCAGCCCGTGTCGCTGGACCAGCGACAGGGTGGCCGCCAGGTCCGTCGAGCAGCCGTACGGTGCGGCGGCCCGCTCCAGCTCGTCCGGCCCGATGTCCCCACCCGCCTTGTCCAGACGGCGGAAGAGCTCCTCGAGGCCCCCGGGCGAGATGATCTCGAGGAGCCTGGCCGGGTCCGAGCCGGCGTTCCAGAACGTGTGCCACTCACCGCGGGGCTTGAAGACCAGGTCGCCCGGGCCGGCCACGACCTCTTCGTCCCCGAACACCGCGCCTACCGAGCCCTCGAGGATGAAGCTGAACTCGTCCTCCTGCGTGTGCCTGTGCATCGGCGCGGCGAGCACCCGCGGGGGCAACCGGTGCTCGACGAGCGAGAACCCGCCGCCCCAGTCCTTGCCGTCGATCAGGAATCGGTCTCCGCAGGCGTTCCCGGGCTCGTACAGCTCACCGTCGTCCGGCCCGAGGATTCGTCGGCTCGGCATGCTGATGCCCTCCCGGTGTCGCTCGCGATGGACCGTGTCGAGGCTACGCGTCCACACGGGGCGAGGGCGATCTTGGACATCACCGTGTGACCGTGTTGCCTCGTCGCGTGACCGGATCGCCTGGCACCGCTCGGTCAGGCGGCCGGTCGTCGGTGATGTCGTCGGGGGTTGCGCCGGGGCTTCCGGTGTGGGTCGATCCACCGTGGGGGGAGGAAGTCGGGGTGGCCGTCGGCGGCCATCACCACGGCCCAGTCGCCGGCGTGGATGAGCCGGTGGTGGTAGCCGCACAGCAGGACCCTGTTGTGACACTTAGGACGCTATCACCGCCTCGAGACTACTTGGTCCGACCAGGACCCAGACGGCCGAGACTACGAGATCGTCCTGTCCGAGGCCAACGCCGCCAGGCTGCGCGATGTCCTAGCGCCGTACCTTGAGGCCGGCCGGCGGCTCAGCAGGTCGGGCAAGCCCTACCGTACGCATCGACCTGGACATAGTGAC
>DATHTV010000103.1:0-6385 GCA_035462845.1 Jiangellales bacterium | reverse complement strand
AACCAACGACAGTGCAGCCACCCGCAGACGGGGGTCAAACAAAATTTGGCATCGACATATAGGCACGCTGTTGAGTTCTCAAGGATCGGACGCCCACCAAGACCAACCCACCAACCGCGGGCCACCCTCAGGGCAACTCTCATAACTTACCCGACTGGCAGCCGCGGGTCAAACCGCGTCATCCATGCCGTGCAAGCCCTCGCGCCACAGCACGGCGACCACGGCCGCCGCGCTTCCGAGCGTGAGTTCCTCCCGGTCGGCCGCCGTTCCCGGCGTCCCGCACCCAGCGAGGCGAAGGAGAAGTTACGAGGTGGACGTCGTCAGGGTCAAATCCGCGCGGCGTGAGGGTCGGCACGGTCCCCGCCGGCGCGCTCTCGTTCCCGCGGGGACCGGCAGGGGCGACGTCAGGCGGGACGCGGCCGGGACGGTCGGCGGCGAGGCAGTACGCCGCCGGCTGCGGCCACCCCGGCGACCCCGAGGAGCGCGATGCCTCCGACCACCCAGGGGAGTGCGGAGCCGTCGTCAGGCGGGACGGTCCTCGCGGCCGGTGCCTGCGCCACGGACTCGCCGTGTTCGATCGCGGCCTTGGTGCGGCGGTCGAGAAGCTCGTCACGCTCGAGCTGTGCCTTCGTGCCGGCGACAGCTCCCTGGGGCTGCGACTGTGCCACGGCCTCGTGCTGGGGACGGGGCTCGGCTGACGCCGACGGCGCAGCCAGCACGGTGGTGGTACTGAGCACCGTCAGGGCAGCGATACTGCCGGCGACGGCGCGACGGGTGATGCTCATGACATCCCTCCGGGGACCTGGCCCGGGTCCGTTCCCGTGCCTCACCCGGGACGCTGCGCCGAGCAGGTCGCAGGACGGTCGCTCCTCGGTCGTACCAGGTCGCAGTCCGGTCACAGCGCGGTCCGCCGGCCGGCCCTTCAGGCCTCCGCCGGTTCGGCGTGCAGGTGCTGCTGGCAGACGTCGTCCTCCCCGGGCATTCCCGCAGCCCGGCACGGTGCGGGGGCGCCGTCGACCGCGCGCCGCCAGGCAGCGGTGGAGACGCGCGCCCCGGCGATCGGGTTCGAGTGCGTGCCGAAGACGCAGGAACGCAGTGCCGCAGTGCGCTGCTCGTGCCTGGTCACGTCCTCGGCCCTCGGTCAGCCACCTGTTCCGGGACATCTGGGGACGTGGAGGTACTGGAGGCACTCGGCCTCGGTGAGGGGGCGGGTCAGCTTCCGGCGGGCCAGGTCGATCAGGTCGTCGGGGTCGAGCGCCCAGACCCGGACGAGTCCGTTCGCGCTCGTCGAGGCGAGCCGGCTGCCGTCCGGGCTGAAACGCACCGCCCACACTGTGTCCTCGCCACCGGACAGCTCCAGGAGCTCCGCCCCGGTCGTGACGTCCCAGATCCGTGCCGTGCCGTCATAACTGCCGGTTGCGATGTGCCGGCCGTCGGGGCTGAACTGCACGTCCGTCACCGGCGCACCGTGGCCCTCCAAGGTCACCACCCGTCGGCGGGTCCGCACGTCCCACACCGAGGCCGTGGACGGCGAGAATTGAGCCGTGGCCAGGAGCGAACCGTCGGGTGAGAACTCGACGTCCGCAGCCGACGTCTCGAGCGTGAGCAGCGCCTCGCCGGCTTGCCAGTCCCACACGGTCACCCGCTCCTCGTCGGCGTCCACCCGCTCGATGAGTGACGAGCCAGTGGCCAACAGCCGGCCGTCGGGACTCAACGCTGCTGCGTCGACGGCTCGCCCCGGTCCCTCCGAGACCTCGGCGACAAGGTTGCCGTCGCGGTCGACGACTGTCGTCACGCCCCCACGAGGAGCGTTGCCGCCCTCGGCATCGCCGGGCACGGCCAGCAGGGACCCGTCCGAGCTCCACGACACGTGGCCGGCTCCGGGTTCCACGGCTGCCACCAGGTCCCCGGTGGCGGCGTCCCAGATCCGCGCCGAGGCGTCGGTCGCCGTGGCGATGCGTGAGCCGTCGGGGCTGGCCTCGAGCTCGTACACGTGGGTTCCCGTGCCCGGGTCACCCGGCGGGCCGTGACTCCCGGTCCGCAGCAGGACGTGGCCGTCCGCCAGGTCGCTGACGACGGCGTCGGCCTGCGGACCTGTGGTCACGACCGCTCGGCCGTCCGCGGTGAAGTCCACGCCGGTGAATGCCCCGAACGGTGCAGGGAGGGTGACCCACTCGGCCGACCCGCCCGCGCCGACGTCCCAGACCGACGCCGACAGGGCGTCGTCCCCGGTGAGCAGGCGCTGACCGTCGGGTGAGAAGGCCAGACCGACGACACCGGACCGGGTCGAGCGGCCCGAGAGGCGGAGCAGCTGCCGGGCTCCGACGTCATCGAGCCCCCAGACCCTTGCCGTCCCGTCGGCGCCGCCGGTCGCCAGCCGGGTGGAGTCCGGGCTCCACGCGACGGCGATCACCTGGGACCCGTGTCCGTAGAGCGTGGCCCAGACGGCGGCGAGGGAGGCGTCCCAGATCCGGGCCGTCCCGTCCGCGCTCGTGGAGGCGATCCAGCGCCCGTCCGGGCTCCAGGCGACCTGGTTGACCGGCCACCTGTGCGGCGGCAGCAGCTCGGTCGCCTCACCGGTCGGGAGCCGGACGACCAGCACTTGCGGCGGGTCGTCGACGGCGACGACGAGCCGGTCACCCGCCGGGCTGAACGACGTGGAGCGCACGTCTCCGGCGGTCGGGACCCGGGCGAGCACGGTTCCGGACAACGGCTCCATCACGAGGACGGCGGGCGGAGACTCCTCCGTCGCGTGCCAGGCTGCTGCGACGAGCGAGCCGTCCGGGCTGAACGAGGGCCCCCACACCTGCCCACCCCCGAGTTGGAGCCCGCCGACCGCGGCACGCGTGGCGACGTCCCACACGCGCAACGCTCCGTCGTCACCGGTCGTGGCCAGCAGGGCCCCGTCGGAGCTGAACGCCACCATGTTGACGTCCACGTCGTGCCCCGGCCATGCCCGCACCGAGTCGCCGGTGGCGGCGGAGCGGACGTCGATCAACCCAGTGTCCTCAGGCCCTTCGGTGACGAAGACGTCCCCGGCCGGGCTCCAGGCGACCGCGCCACCGATGTCGGTGAAAGTCTCCACGAGCCGCACCGACGTCACTGCGGCGTGCAGCTGCGTCTCCGCGTCGTGGCGTACGGGGGTCTCCTGCGCGCGGACGTCCTCGAAGGCGTTGAGAGCGAGGTGGACGGCGAGCTCGGGGTCGCTCTCGAGGACTGCTGCCGAGGCCGCCGTCAGCTCCCGCACACCGGCTACCACGGCCTCGGTGGCGGCCCGCTCACGTGCTGTCAGTGCGAGTCCACCGGCCACCACAGCGGCCACCAGGAGGACGGCCACGCCACCGAGCAGGCCGCGCAGCCTCCGGTTCTGCCGCGCTGTCTCGGTGGCCGCACGCTCCGCCTCGGCCCGCTCGGCGTCCTGTCGCGCCGCGCCGGCCTCGAGAAACGCCCGTTCGGTCGACGTGACCTCGTGAGGGTGCGCAGTGGCGAAGTCGAGCCCGGAGGCGAGCCGCGCGCCTCGCCACACCTCGAGCGGGTCCCGTCCGCCGCGGTCCCACTCCTCGGCGGCCGTCCCGAGCCGGTGCTGCACGGCGCGTGCGGAGGCGTCGTCCTCGAGCCAGCCGCGCAGCCTGGGCCACTCGCGGAAGAGCGCCTCGTGCGCCACCTCGACGTGTCCGGCGCCCACGCTCAGCAGCCGGGCCTCGGCCAGCGGCCGCACCACGCTCGCCACCAGCGGGTTGGGGAGTGCCTCGAGCTCCGAGAGCCGGACGCGACGCCGACTCGCGCCGACGCCGTCGCCGAGGGGCACCGCCAGTCGCAGCAGGAGCACCCGGGCAGCCTCCTGCTCGGCCGGCGTCAGCCGCCCGAACGCCGCTTCCGCCATCCGGGCGACGGCGCCGCGCAGGCCCCCCGACCGGGAGTACGCCGTCAGGGTCAGGTAGTGGTCCACCCGGTGCGCCCACAGCTCGGTGAGGGCGGTCGAGAAGAGCGGGAGCAGGCCCGGCTCGCGTCCGGCGTCCTCGACCAGGGCGTCCGCCAGCCCGACGTCCAGGGCAAGCCCCGCCCGGGCGGCCGGTTCCTCGACGGCTCGGCGCAACTCGGGTGGGGTTGGCGATCCCACCAGGACGGTTCCGTCGGCCGCAGCCTCGGCCAGCTCCGGTCGCTCGCCGAGTCGCGCCACGTGGTCTGCCCGGAGGACGACGACGACCGAAGTAGACGACGCAGCAGCGAGCGCCTCCGTGAGCGCGTCCAGGAATGCCTCGCGCTCGGCCGGGTCCTCGCACGTGCTCCAGAGCTCCTCGGCCTGGTCGACGACGAGCAACGTCCGGCTGCCCACCGCCCCGCCGTACACCAACCGGTCGAGCAGGTCGGCCACCCGGTCCGGTTCGGGCTCGGTCGACTGCAGCACCACCCGCACCAGCTCGCTCATGGGGTGCGCCCCGGGTCTCATGACCCATCGGGTCCACCCCTCGCTGCCGGGCAGCGCCCCAGCATCGAGGGCTGCCAGCAGCCCGGCGTGGACCGCGGAGGACTTCCCACTGCCGCTGTCGCCGACCACGGCCAGCAGACGTGTCGTCGCCAGGCGGGTGACGAGGTCGGCGACCAGTCGCTCGCGGCCGACGAACCAGCGTGCGTCCTCGACGTCGTAGGCCGCGAGCCCTTTCCACGGGCACATGTCGGCCGGCGCTGCGTCCGCACGAAGCGCGATCTCGCGAAATGCCGACACGTCGTCGCGGAGATCCGCCCGCGCCACGTCGAGCTCCTGGTGGACACGACCGGCACGGGCAGCGGCAAGGCTCACTCTGCCCGCAGCACGACGGCGCGCGAAGCGGAACCCGCCGTCATGGACGCGTCCCGGCAGACCTCCGGACTCTCGAAGCACGTCGGGAAGCACCTCGTCCACCTCGTCGGCGGCGAGGTACGTTCTCAGGAGGGTCTGGACCTCGGCGTCCTCGAGCGGACCCACGTCCACGACCTCGACCGGGACGCCGGTGGTCGCGGACGGTGAAGCGGTGAGCACCAGCATTCCGCTGCCCCATCCGGCAGCCGCCACGGTGGTCACCTGCGCCGAGGAGAGACCCGTGACCACGGTGAGAGCGGACCCGTCTCGATCGGCGTGGGAGGGCTCCTGGCCGTCGTGGTGGACGACGCGGCCGCCCTCGCGAGCCACCTCGCTGGCGAGCTCGGCGAGGAGCCGACGTCGGCCGGAACCGGGCATGCCCCGCACGAGCGCCACCACCGGCTCTCCGTCGACGGCCCGGGCCCAGCACCGCCGGAGCCGCTCCATCTCGGCTGCGCGGCCGACGAAGACGTCGTCGGCGGGGAGACGCAGCGACTCGGGGACCTCAGGCACGGGAGAGGTTCCCCGCACCAGCGAGGAGTCCTGCGCCAGGACGCGGGCGTAGAGGTCGCGGAGCTCTGCCCCCGGTTCCACACCGAGCTCGTCCGCCAGGACGTGCCTGGCCCGGTCGTAGGCGTCCAGCGCCTCCGCGGGCCGCCCGGCCCGGTACAGGGCCTGGATCAGGAGCGACCACGACCGCTCACGGAGCGGGTGGTCGGTCACCAGTGCCTGCAGCGTGGGCACCGCCTGGGTCGTGCGACCGAGCTCGAGCTCCGCGGCAAGCTTCGTCTCGACGGTGTCGATCCGCAGCTCCTCGAGCCGGAGGCCGTCGGCCACCGCGAAGTCGACCGAGTGGAGCCCTGAGTACGCCCGCCCCCGCCAGAGCGCCAGGGCTTGCTCGAGGGTCTCGACGGCCGCGGCGTACCTGCCGTCGCGGCTCGCCCGGCTGCCGAGCTCGGCCAGGCGCGCGAAGCGCACCGCGTCCACTGACTCGGGTGGGACCGCGAGGCAGTACCCGGACCCCCTGGTCACGAGGACGGCCGGCGAACCGGCCCGGCCAGGCTCGAGCAGGCGGCGCAAGCGGAGCACGTAGTTCTGCAGGGACTTGGCCGCGGACCGGGGGGCACCAGCCGGCCACAGGTACTCGACGAGTGCGGTCGCGGGAACCATCTCACCCACCCGCGACACGAGGGCCGCGAGTAGCACCTCCTCCTTGCCCGCGGGGACCGGGAGGAGGGAGCCGTCTCGCCGCACCTGGAGCGGGCCCAGCACCCCGAACTCCACCCTTGCACGGTACGGCGGAGTCACCAGCGCGGCCATAGCCTCGACCGTGGCGCAAGGAGGTCGCAGAACGGTCGCATCCCGGTCGACGACCGCGCCCGAGCTCCGGTCGGCTATTGGCCGGTCCTGCCGTCGATGCACTCGCGGAGCAGGTCGGCGTGCCCGCAGTGCCGGGCGTACTCCTCGATCATGTGGATCAGCACGTCCCGGACGTTGGTCGGCTCGCCGCGTGGCGTGACGGCCGCGGCGTCCAGGTCGACCGGA
>DATHTV010000102.1:0-5316 GCA_035462845.1 Jiangellales bacterium | reverse complement strand
AGGTCGTCGTCGCCTCCTCGGCGCAGCTCGTCGTCGCGGAGCCCGTCGTCCTTGCGCAGCTCCTCGTCCTGGCGGTACCCGTCGTCCTGGCGGGTACCGGTGTGCCGGCCCTCGGCCGCGGCGGTCTGCTCAGGGCTCAGGCCGGTCTCCGCGTCGACCGTCTCGGGCTGGTGCTGGGGCTGCTGGGTGGGGTGCGAGGTCATGCGGTGTGACCCTCCTCGGGGTGGCGGCGGTGACTTCCGGCCGAGTTCTCCGTGCCGGCGTCCACCCGCTCGTCGTCGGTGTCGTAGGCGGCGCGGCTCCCGGTCGGGGTCCCGTCGCCGAGCTGACGGTCGAAGAGCGCGCGGAAGTGGACGAAGGCCTGGCGCAGCGACTCGGTGTCGGCCGCGTGACCCTGGCGGGCGACGGCGTGCGAGGCGCGGTAGTGCTCGACCACGTCCGGGTGGTCGGTGGAGACCAGGTCGGCGGCGTCGTCGAAGCGGTCCACCGGGTAGCCGCGCTGCTTGAGCACGTCGGTGATGAGCGCGTCCGCCTCGGCGGTGGCCGCGTGCGGGTGGTCGACGAAGGCGGCCTGCACCGACTCCCACCGGGCCGCGTAGCGGCGACGGTCCTCGGCCGGCAGCGGGCGGATGTCCAGCTCCTTGCGGCGCTCGGCCCGCTCGGCGAGGTCGCGCTCGGCCTGCTTGCGGTCACCGTGCCGGTCGACGGTCCGGTCGTACTCCGGTCCGTAGTGCTGCTTGAGGTCGGTGCTCTTGCGGCGGTTCATCCCGGCGTAGACGGCGTAGGCGAGGACCGCCAGGACCAGCACCGCGATGAGGATCCAGGCCCAGGTGGGCATGTCGTGCTCCTCGGGGGATCAGGCACGCCCCGGTGGCGCGCGCTCTGATCACCTCTTTTCTCCCGGCACGGAGGCGGGCAAACGCCGTCGCCCGGCGGGACTCACGCGAGCGAGGTGCCGCGCCGCGGTCGCGCCGAGGCGTGGGTGGGCGCTGTCCCGGGGACGTGAGCTCGTCAGAAGACCAGCCGCGGTCCCGTCGTCGGAAGGGCGGCGTCCTGCGCCTCCTGCATGAGCTGCTTGAGCGCCCGGCGCGCGGAGACGTCGCGCTCGATCATGCGGCGCGCGACCATCCCGGCGACGTACGGGGTGGAGAACGACGTCCCCGACCACATGGCCTTGCCCTGGGTGAACTCGGCACTCGTCCGGTCGGGGTACAGAAAGCGGCCGTTGGCGTACGGGACGACGACGCCCTCGCCGGTCGCGTAGACGTCCACCCAGTGGCCCATGTTGCTCCACCGCGCCCGGGCGTCACCGCCCTTGGTGAGCGCTCCGACTGCTGTGACGTATCCGAACGCCGCCGGCCAGAGCGGCCGGTCGGTGCCGTCGTTGCCGGCCGCCGCGAGGACGACGGTGTCCCGCTTCTTGGCCAGGATGTACCGGCGGAAGTTGACGAAGGACTTGGGCTCACGGTTGCCGGCCGTGTAGAAGCCGGCCTGCAGGCTGATCACGTCGACGCCCTGCTCCACCACGGCCACCAGGTCCTCGATGATCGCGAGTTCGTCGACGCCGCCCCCGACGAGGACGTCCCTGACCGTCACGGTGACGCCCGCTGCACCGGCCGTGGCGAGCACGCACGCCGTCGTGGCTGCGCCGTGCCCACCGTACGGACGGATGGTCCCGTCCTCGAAGTAGAGCTCGTCGTCCTGCTCGGACCGCCCCCGGTCGACCGCCGCGTAGCGGTCGAACCCCGAGTCGGAGGCGGCCTCCTCCGCCCAGCCCGTGTCGACGACCGCGACCTGCACCCGGCGACCACCCACCGGCTCCGGCCACACGGGAACGTCCCCGGCCCACGGGACCGGATCGGTGGCAGGACACATCCGGTCCCTCGCCTGGGTGTCCAGCACGTACACCGGCGTGACGACCTGGTCGTCACCGATCTGCTCGCTGAGGCGGTCGGCGAGATCAGCCGCATCCCGCCCCTCGGTGTCGAGGACCACCAGTCCCACCGGTCCCGTGCTCCGCCGCTTGGCCGGCGGCCGCCGCTCCTTGATGGCGGAGAATGCCTTCAGCACCGTCTCGAGATCGGACTCGTCGCAGACCAGCCGGTGCTGGCGGTACAGGTAGTCCACCCGCCGTCCCTCGACGGCCCAGCGCACCCCCAGCTCGAACGGGTCCTCCGTTCGCTGCCGGCAGTTCACCGCCAACCGTTCGACCTGCTCCTCGAGTCGAGTCCTCTCCCGCTCCCCGTCAGCCATGACGCTCCCCTCGTCGGACGGCGACCCCGTGTCGCCGTGGGCCTTAGCATCCCAGCGTGGTCAACCGTGATGATCGGGACGGAGGGGCGACCGGCCTCCCCGACCTGGCCATGGCCGACCCGCTACGGGCCGAGACTCGCGCCGAGGCGATCCTGGCCGGCACGTCCACCGCCGACGAGCGCGCATTCGCATACCAGGCCCTGGGGATCGTGGCCCGGGAGCGCGGGGATGTGTCGCGTGCCGTCCGTCTCCTCCGCGCGGGGGTGGCGGAGTCCGACCGCGGGAGCACCCGGCAGCGGCGGGCCGACCTGCAGGCCAGCCTCGGGACGGCCCTGGCCGCAGCCGGGCAGCGCACCGCGAGCATGCAGACCTTCGACGAGGCACTCACCGGACTCCGCGGCGCACCGGCGGCGCGGGTCCTCGTGCGTCGGTGCGCCGTCCACCGGATGTTCGGCTCCCCTGGCCTGGCGTACGCCGACGCCCGGCGCGCGGCGGCCGTTCTGCACCGGAGCGGCGACTCCCTCTGGGAGGCACGGGCTCGCAACAACGCCGCCTCGGCCCTGCTCGAGCTCGGGCGGTTCACCGAGGCGGACCGGGAGTACGCGAGGGCCCAGCACCTCGACCAGATCGCCGGCCAGGCCTACGACGCCACCCTCACCGTGCACAGCCGGGCGGACTGCGCGGTGCGGATGGGCGACGTCCCCCGTGCCCTCCGGCTGCTGCACGAGGCCATGGAACGGTACGAGGCGCTGGGTGTCGTCCCCGTGGACGCGCAGCGCGACCTGGCCAAGGTCTACCTCGCCGCCGGCCTGTACCCGGAGGCGACGGAGGTGGCCGACTCACTCGCGCGCGCGGTCATGCGCGATCGCGGGGCGGCCAACGACCGTGCCGACGGCCTCGCCGACGCGGCGACGACCTTCCTCGTGGCCGGAGACTTCGAGCGAGCGCTCGAGCTCGCCGGCCGCGCCCGCACGTCCTACCGCCGGCTCGGCCGCCCGGACGCGGCCCGCTCGGCCCGCCTGCTCGAGCTCCACGCACGAGCCGCTACGGGGCGGGTCAGCGCCCGCACGGCCCGGGAGGCGTTGGAGCTCGCCGCGGCCCAGCGGGACCGCCACGGCTCCGAGCGTCTCGACGGACTCCTGCTCGCCGGCGACTTGTGCATCCGTACCGGGCTCGTGGACGAGGCGCACACGGCGCTCCGCGCGGCCGCGACCGAAGGCCGACGGGGCTCCGCCCTGCGACGGGCCGCCGGGTACCTCGCCGCAGCACGGATCGCCCGCCTGGAGGGGACCCGCGCCAGGGTGCTCCGCGCCTGCGACCTGGGCCTCGACGTCCTCGACCGGCACCGGCTCTCGCTGGGGTCCACCGAGTTGCAGGCTCGTGCCACGTCCCACGGTCGCGAGCTCGCGGAGACGGCCGTGCGCGAGGTCCTGCGACACGGCGACGGGCGCGACCTGCTGCGCTGGACCGAGCGCTGGCGCGCCACGGTCCTGCAGACGCCTGCCGTGCAGCCTGCTGACGACGCCGCCGACGTGCTGGACCTCGCCGCCCTCCGTGACGTCGCGGTCCGGTCCTCCGAGCCGGCCGCCGACCATGCGGCACTCGACCGGCAACGGGCACGGTTGGAGGAACGCATCCGCCGGCGCGCTCACGCACGGTCCGGTGACGTCCCGGCGGCGGTCCCGGTGCTCGGCGTCGACGAGGTCGTCGCCGCCCTCGACGACGACACGGCGCTGGTTGCCGTGGCCAGGGTCGACGGCGTGGCGCACGTCGTCGTGGCTCGGCGTGGCCGCGTCCGCCGGTTCCGGGCCGGCGCCAGCCACGAGATCGACCGGGCGACCGAGTTCACGCGCTTCGCGCTGCGCTCCGCCGCGACGGGCAACGAGGCCACGGCCACGGCCATGACGGCCGCGCTGGAGGACCAAGCCGTCCGTCTGGAGGAGCTGCTCCTCGGCCCGGCGGTGCGCGTCCTCGGGGACGGGCCGGTCGTGGTCGTGCCGCCCGCCCGGTTGCAGTCGATCCCGTGGGACTCCCTGCCGGCGCTTCGCGACCGACCCGTGTCGGTCTCGCCCTCCGCCTCGGCCTGGTTGCGCTCCTGCCGCGCCACGCGCCCCCGCAGGCGCCGGGTTGCCCTGGTGACCGGGCCCCGTCTGGAGAGCGCCGGCGCCGAGGTCCCCCAGCTGGCGCAGGCGTACGAGCACGCCACCGTCCTGAGCGACGGCGCGGCCAGCTGCGACGCGACGATGAAGGCCCTGGACGGCGCATGGCTCGGCCACGTTGCGGCCCACGGCACCATCCGTACGGACAACCCGATGTTCTCGGCGCTTGAGCTCGACGACGGCCCGCTCACCGTCTATGACCTGGAACGGCTGCGCCGCGCGCCGTATCGGCTCGTCCTGTCGGTGTGCGAGTCCGCGGTGGGGGCGGCCACCGGCGCGGACGAGCTGCTCGGGCTCTCGAGCGCGCTCATCGGCCTCGGCACGGCCGGCCTGCTCGCCAGCATCGTGCCGGTCAACGACGAGGCGACCGTGCCGTTCAGCCTCACGATCCACGAACGGCTGCGCGCCGGCGACGACCTGGCCACAGCGCTCATGCACGCCCGCCGGGCGGCCGGGGACGACCCGGTCGCGCGGGCCACCGCGTACTCGTTCCTCGCCCTGGGAGCGGCCTGACCGGCTCGCCGGAGACGACAGGGCCGAAGCGAGCCGATCAGATGATCAACGCCGGCTTCCCGTCGATCGCGTGCGGCGCCCCCGCCAGCACCGCGCTGAGCGCCACCGGCGGCGTCTCGCCGTACTCGATGACCCGCCGCGCCACCATGCCGGCGACGAGCGGTGTCGCGAAGGAGGTACCCGACCACTTCGCCAGTCCGCCCGGGAACGGGGTCTGGCTGCCATCGAGCATGCGGTAGCTGCCGCGCACGAACGCGTTGACGTGGTCGTCGCCGGTGGCCCAGACGTCCACGTTGTCACCGAAGTTCGAGTAGCTCGACCGGGTGAGGCCGTCCGGCGTGGAGGCACCGACCCCGACGGCCCAGCCGTAGCGGGCCGGGTAGAACTCGTC
>DATHTV010000101.1:0-8785 GCA_035462845.1 Jiangellales bacterium | reverse complement strand
CGGGAGCGGGGTCACCGAGGCCAGCATCCCCGGCAGGTGGGCGGCCCCGCCCGCCCCCGCGACGAGCACCCGCAGGCCGCGACCGGCCGCCTCCGTCCCGTACGCGATCATCTCCCGCGGCATCCGGTGCGCGGAGACGACGTCCACCTCGTACGGGACGTCGAACTCGGCGAGCGCCGACGCGGCCGCGGACATCACCGGCCAGTCGGAGTCCGAGCCCATCACCACCCCGACGAGGGGTGCGGCGTCCTCACTCATCGATGTCCCCCTGCAGGTAGTGGGCGGCGTGCCAGGCGCGGGCGCGCAAGTCCTCCAGGTCGTCACCGCACACCGTGACGTGCCCGACCTTGCGGCCGGGGCGCACCGCCTTGCCGTACCAGTGCACCCGCAGGCCCGGGTCGCGCGCCATCAGGTGGCGGTAGGCGGAGTAGGTCTCGCCGAGGTCGCCGCCCAGGACGTTGACCATGACGGTGTACGGGGCGACCGCGCGCGGGTCGCCGAGCGGCAGGTCGAGCACCGCGCGCAGGTGGTTCTCGAACTGGCTGGTCACGGCACCGTCGATGGTCCAGTGGCCGGTGTTGTGCGGACGCATGGCCAGCTCGTTGACGAGCAGCCGCCCGTCCCGGGCCTCGAAGAGCTCGACCGCCAGCACCCCGACGACACCGAGCTCCTGCGCCACGGAGAGCGCGATCCGCTGGGCCTCTGCGGCCCGGTCGGGGTCGAGCCCGGGGGCGGGGGCGAGGACCTCGACGCAGATCCCGTCCCGCTGGACCGACTCGACCACCGGGTACGCGACGGCCTGGCCGTGCGGGGACCGGGCCACGACGGCGGAGAGCTCCCGGCGGAAGTCGACCGTCTCCTCGGCGAGCACGGGGACGCCGGCGCGGAAAGGATCGGCCAGAGCCGGGTCGTCCGGCCCTCGCACGATCCAGACCCCCTTGCCGTCGTAGCCGCCGCGCACCGTCTTGAGCACCACCGGCCACCCGAGTCCCTGCGCCACCCGGCCCACCTCGGCGGCGTCGTCGACGTGCCGCCAGCGCGGGCAGGGCAGCCCGGTGGCGGTGAGCCGCTCGCGCATCACGCCCTTGTCCTGGGCGTGCACCAGGGCGTCCGGTCCGGGGTGCAGCACGACACCGTCGGCCTCGAGCGCCCGCAGGTGGGCGGTGGGCACGTGCTCGTGGTCGAACGTCAGCACGTCGCAGTCCGCCGCGAAGTCGCGCAGGTCGGCCAGCCCTCGCTCGTCACCCACCACCGTGCCCGGCACGACCTGGGCGGCGGCGTCGTCGGCGCGGGCCGCCAGCACCCGGAAGCCCACCCCGAGGGGAACCGCTGCCGGGGCGGTCATCCGGGCCAGCTGGCCGCCACCGACCATGCCCACGACGGGGAAGCTCACGGTGCTGCAGGGTAACGGCCCGCCGCGGCCCGGGCCTCCGCGCGTACCTCGCCGCGCAGCGGTGGGAGGGGCGGAGCCGCTGACCTAGGCTGTGCCGGTGAGTCTCGTGCCCCGGGCGTGGTATCGCCTGCACGCGCTGGTACGCGAGGGAGCCAAGTTCCTCACCGTGGGCGGCCTCGGCTACGTCGTGGACGTCACGGTCTTCAACGCGCTGCTGTACGCCGGCGGCGAGGGCCCGCTCTACGACCGTCCGCTGACCGGCAAGACGATCTCCGTGGTCGTCGCCACCCTCGTGACGTACGCGGGGAACCGGTTCTGGACCTTCCGGCACCGTGGCCGCACCGGCTACGCCCGGGAGTACGCCCTGTTCTTCGTGCTCAACGGCGTGGGGCTGGCGATCGCGCTGGCGTGCCTGGGCTTCTCGCGCTACGTGCTCGACCTGTCCGGTCCGGTCGCCGACAACGTGTCGGCCAACGTCGTGGGGCTGGCGCTCGCCACCGGGTTCCGGTTCTGGTCCTACCGCCGCTGGGTCTTCCCCGCGGTGGGCGCGCCGCTGGCTGGCGGCGAGCCGCGCGACCCCGTACGCCAGGAGCCGGTGCCGTAGCCGCCTCAGCCGGCCGCGATCGTCCGGGTCCGCGGGCCGGCGCGCAGCACCTGGGAGGGCAGCGTCCGGCCGATCAGGCGCTCCGCCTCGGCGGCGGCGGCGATCATCGCCTCGAGGTCGACGCCGGTGGCGACGCCCATGTCCTCGACCATGTGCACGAGCTCCTCGGTCGCGATGTTGCCGGTGGCGCCCGGCGCGTACGGGCACCCGCCGAGCCCTCCGACGGAGGCGTCGAAGTCGGTCACACCCAGCTGGAGGGCCGCCAGCACGTTGGCCAGTCCGGTGCCGCGGGTGTTGTGGAAGTGCAGGTTGAGCGGCACGTCCGGGTGGGCCGAGCGGGTCTCGCCGACCAGGCGGGTCACCCGGGTCGGCGTCGCCATGCCGGTCGTGTCCCCGTACGAGAGCGTGTCCGCGCCGTGCGCGAGAGCCGTCGAGGCGGTGGCGAGGACGCGCTCGACCGGGAGGTCCCCCTCGTAGGGGCAGCCCCACGCGGGCGAGACGATCGCCTGGACCGTGGCTCCGCGCGCGTGGGCCAGGTCGACCAGCTCGGCGATCTCGTCGAGCGACTGGGCAGTCGTGCGGTTGAGGTTCTTGAGGTTGTGCGTGTCGGAGGCCGACACCACGACCTCGAGCTCGGTGACGCCGGCGTCGAGCGCGCGCTCCGCGCCGCGGCGGTTGGGGACCAGCGCCGAGTAGCGGACGCCCGGGTGCCGGGTCATGCGCTTCCAGACCTCGTCGGCGTCGGCCATCTGCGGGATGGCGCGCGGGTGGACGAAGGAGACGGCCTCGATGCGCCGGACGCCGGTGCCGCCCAGCGCGTCGATCAGGGCGACCTTGACGTCGGTGGCGACCGGGTCCTCGTTCTGCAGGCCGTCGCGGGGACCGACCTCGCGCACGCTGATGGTCTCGGGCAGGTCGCTCATCGTCGTCACTCCTGGGTCACTCGCCGGGCCAGTCCGGGCGCCGCTTCTCGTTGAACGCCGCGACCCCCTCCGCACGATCCCCGGAGAACGCGGTCGCCCGCCAGCAGGCGTCCTCGATCTCCAGGCCGGAGGCCAGGTCGACGCCGAGCCCGAGCCGCATGGCGCGCTTGGCGTTGCGCACGCCCACCGGGGAGTTGGCCGCGATCGTGTCGGCCAGCGCGAGCGCCGCCTCCCGGGCCTGGCCGGCGGGGACCCGCCGGTCGACGACCCCGAGCCGCTCGGCCTCCGCCGCGTCGATCCGTCGGCCGGTGAGGACCAGGTCGGCGGCCCGCGACCAGCCGATGCGGCGGGTGAGCAGCTGGGTGCCGCCGCCGCCGGGGATGACGCCGACGGTCACCTCGGGCAGGCCCAGCACGGCGGTCTCGTCGGCGACGACGAGGTCGCAGGCGAGGGCGAGCTCGAGGCCGCCGCCGAGGGCGAACCCGTGCACCGCCGCAACGGTCGGCACCGGGAGGTCGAGCACCCCGCCGTAGGCCGCCCGCGCCACCGGTCGCTGGCGCACCAGGTCGGCGTCGCTGAAGCTGTTGCGCTCCTTGAGGTCCGCCCCCACGCAGAACGCCCGCTCGGCGGAGGAGGACAGCACCACCGCCCGTACGGACCGGTCGGCCGCGAGCGCGGCCGTGGCAGCGGCGATGGATCTGGCCTGCCGGGTGGAGACCGCGTTGAGGGCCTCGGGGCGGTCGAGCACGAGCTCGGCGACGTGCGGGTGATCCGTCGGGCGGCGGACGAGCACGCCGGGGTGGGCGGAGGCGTCCTGGCCGGCGGCGCGGTCGGCGTCGGGCTCGGCGGGCTGGTCGGCGGGCGGCTCGCTCACCCCTCCGACCCTAGCCCGGGGCGGTGATCCGGTGATCGGCGTGGGGGCCACGTCGCGCCAGCCGCCACGGTGACTCCACAGCGATCTCGGGTCAGGTGATCAGCAGCAGCGCTCAGCGCGGGGAGCGGCGGGCCACCGCGAACGGCTGCACCACGCCGAGCCCGCGCACCTCGGCCGGTGGCTGGGCCCGCACTGCGTACGCGCTGTCGCCACCCAGGGCCTCGGCGGTGACGACGTCGGCCAGCACGACGTTGCGCTCGGCGAGCGCGGTCAGGCGGGACGCCAGGTTGACCGGGGTCCCGAACACGTCGCCCAGCCGCGAGAGCACGGCCCCGGTGGCGATGCCCACCCGGACGTCGGGGAGGTCGGGGTGGCCGCCGATGGCGTCGACGAGCCCGCAGGCGACCGCGGCGGCGGTCGCCGGGCGGTCGGCCACGAACAGCACCTCGTCGCCCAGCGTCTTGACCAGCCGCGCCCCCTCGGCGGCCACGATGTCGGCGGCGGCGGTCTCGAACTGCTCGACCAGGTGCGCGAGCGCGTCCTCGGTGAGGCCCCGGGAGAGCCGGGTGAAGGAGACCAGGTCGGCGAACCCGACCGACGCGTTGGCGCTGAGCAGCGGGTTGACCCGGTCCGTGCCCGCCGCGACCATCCGCCCGGCCGCGGCGGCGAGGTGCCGCCGCCACGAGTAGACCAGCAGCCGCTCGAACTCCGGCAGCACCCGTTGCGCCACCAGGTACGCGGTGGTGAGCCGGCTGCCCGTACCGAGACCGGTGGCCTCGGCGGCCTCGACCACCTCGGCGAGGGTCTCGACCTGCCACTCGGCCAGGCGGGCCGTGGTGCGCCCGAGGGCCCGGACCAGCCGCTCGGTCGTCTCGTCGTCGAGCGTGCGCAGCCGCACCAGCTCGGCGACGACTGCGAGGGCCCGGACGTCCTCGTCGGTGAAGGCGATCGACTCCCCGACGTCGGGGAAGCCCAGCGCGCGCCAGTACTTGCGGGCCTCCTCGACCGTGATGCCCACCTCGGCCACCACGTCGTCGCGGTCGTGCGTGCGGTCGGCGCCCAGCAGCAGCCGCTCGAGATCCTCCGCGGTGGGCGGGTCGTCGCTCACCGGTCGTCGCTCATCCGTCGGCGCTCACCGGTCGGCGCTCACGGGTCGGCGCTCACCGGGGCCCGGCGTCCCCGCCGGTTCCGTCGAGGTCGTAGCGCTGCGCCCCGTGCGCGCTGCGCACGAGCTCGGACAGCCGCAGCTGCACCTGGTGCACCCTCGGCACGTCGTCCAGGACCACCTGACCCTGCTCGCTCGCCGCCGACACCACCAGCGTCCCGGCGCCGACCACCCGGTCGCCGATGCTCTGCTCGTACGCGACGTCGTTGATCCGCGACAGCGGGATGTCCCGGCCGGTGCGGTTGAGTACGCCCGTCCGGGTGATCAGCCGCTCGGTCGTCACGGTGTACGTGGTGGTGAGCCAGCGCAGCAGGGGCCACAGCGCGAACCGGAGCACGACGAGCACCGCGAGCCCCAGGACGACCAGCCGCAACACCGGACCGGCCCCGTCGTCGGGGAGGAAGCCCCAGCCGAAGCCGGCCGCCGCCGCCACGAGCAGGAGGACGAGCACCGGGACGGCGAGGGCCTTGGCGTGCGTCCGGAGGTGCAGGACGACCTCCTCCTCGTCGCCCAGCAGCCGCTGCGGGAAGGCCATGGGGGCATCCTGGCACGGCCCGCCGCCTCACCGGAGGTGGACCACGTCGCCTGCGCCGACGGTCACCGCCCGGCCGTCTGCGGAGCTGCGGACGACCAGCCGCCCCGCCCGGTCGAGGTCGACGGCGGTCCCCTCGACCTCGGTCCCGCCCGGGAGCTGAGCCCGGACCGTACGGCCGAGGGTGGCGCAGCGCCG
Source organism: Jiangellales bacterium (assembly GCA_035462845.1). GTDB lineage: Bacteria > Actinomycetota > Actinomycetes > Jiangellales > Jiangellaceae > DASTQL01. The sequence goes on along the minus strand of DATHTV010000101.1, from coordinate 3,096 downwards.
GCGGTACTGCTCCGCCAGCCCCGCCGCGGCGTCGCCCCCGTTGTCCCGCCACGCGAGGTAGGACCCGCCCAGCCGTCGCAGCAGCGCGACGGCGGCCGCGTCGAGGTCGGCCGCGACCCCCTCGGCCGCGAGGGACGTGCCGCCCTCCGGCAGGTCGGCCGGGTCGGCCGAGACGTTCAGCCCGATGCCCAGGACGACCGCCGCCCCCGCCGGGGTGTCGATCTGCTCGGCGAGGATGCCCGCCAGCTTGCGACCGCCGACCAGGACGTCGTTGGGCCACTTGAGCTCGGCGACCGGGCCCCGGGTGGGACCCCCGCCCGGGCCTGCTCCCGCCCCCGCGAGGTCGGCCACGGCATCCGCCGCCGCCACACCCGCGAGCAGGGTCAGCCAGGACCAGCGGTCGGGCGGGACGTCGACGGGGCGGAGCAGCACGGACAGCGCCAGCGACGTGCCGGGGGGCGCCGTCCAGGTCCGGCCCAGCCGCCCGCGGCCCGCCGTCTGGTGACCGGCCACGACGACCAGCCCCTCGGGCGCGCCCTCCCGTGCGAGGTCGGCGACGTCGGCGCTCGTCGAGCCGGTCGACGGCACCGCTCGGAGGTCGCGCCACGGGCCTCGCGGGTCCAACCCGTCCCGGATCCGCTCCGCCTGGGGGGCGTCGGTCGCCTGAGGGGCGTCGGTGGGCTGCGGGGCGTCGGTGGGCTGCGGGGCGTCCAGGTCACCGGTCACGTCCCGACCGTACGCCGGGCGACCAGACCGGCCCGGGGCGGTCAGCCGGTGTTCTGCAGGCCGGCGGCGACGCCGTTGACCGTGAGCTGCAGGAGCGTCCGGAGCGCGGCGGGGTCGACGCCGGGCTCCTCCTCCCGCAGCCCCCGCAGCGCCCTGACCTGCAGCGCCGAGAGCGCGTCGACGTACGGGTTGCGCAGCGCCACGGCCCGTCCCAGCACGCGGCGGTCGTCGAGCAGCCGCGCGTGCCCGGTCACCCGCAGCACCCACTCGGTGGCCAGCGCGTGCTCGTCGAGGACCCGCTCGGTGAGCTCCGGGCGGCGGCCGAGCTCGAGGTAGCGGCGGGCGAACCTCCGGTCGGTCTTGGCCAGCGACATCTCGGCGTTCTCGAGCATCACCGTGAACAGCGGCCACTCGCCGTACGCCCGGCGGAGCACGTCGAGGTCGCCGACCGCCTGCAGGCCCGACCCGAGCCCGTACCAGCCGGGCAGGTTGACCCGGGTCTGCGCCCACGCGAACACCCAGGGGATGGCTCGCAGGTCCTCCAGCGAGGAGACCGACAGCCCGCGCCGGGCGGGACGTGAGCCGAGCGGCAGGCCGCCGATCTCGTCGAGCGGCGTCAGCCGGGCGAACCACTCGGCGAAGCCCTCCGCCCGGACCAGCGCGTGGTACGCGGCCCGGGCCGCCCGGTCGAGGGCCGCCGCCGTGTCGGCGAAGTCGACGGCCGCCTGCCGGGCCCGGTCCTCGACGGCGGGGGTCGACGCCAGCAGGACCGCCGAGGCCACCTGCTCGATGTGCCGCCGGGCGATCGCGGGCTCCCCGTACCGGGCGAAGACCACCTCGCCCTGCTCGGTGACCTTGAACCGTCCCGACACCGAACCCGGGGCCTGCGCCTGGATCGCCCGGTGCACCGGCCCGCCGCCCCGACCGAGCGACCCGCCGCGGCCGTGGAACAGCGTGAGGTGCAGCGCGTGCCGGGCCGCCCAGGCCGTGAGCCGGGCCTGCGCGTCGTAGAGGGCGAGCGTCGCCGAGACCGGCCCGACGTCCTTGGCGGAGTCTGAGTAGCCGAGCATCACCTCGAACCGGCGGCCGGTCGCCGACACCCGGCGCCGCACGTCGGGCAGGGCCAGCGCCTCGTCGAGCACGTCCACGCACCGCTCGAGGTCGTCGCCCGTCTCGAACAGCGGCACGACGTCGAGCACCAGCTCACGACCGTCCAGCGCGTACCGCGCCAGCTCGTGGACCGCGGCGATGTCCTGCGCCGACTGCGTGAACGAGACGACGTAGCGGCGGCAGGCCTGCGCGCCGAAGCGCTGCTGCAGCTGCGCCATCACCCGCAGCGTCGCCAGCACTTCCTCGGTCTGCTCGGACAGCTCACCGCCTGCGCGCACCTCGGCCAGGGCCTGCGCGTGGACCTTGCTGTGCTGTCGCACTTCGAGCTCGGCCAGGTGGAAGCCGAAGGTCTCGACCTGCCACACCAGGTGCTGCAGCTCGCCGTAGGCCTGCCGCCGGGCTCCCGCCGCGTCGAGCGACCGCTGCACGACGCGCAGAGCGGCGAGCAGCTCCGCGGCGGAGTCGTAGCCGAGGTCGGCGTCCCGCCTCCGGGTCGCCGCGATCCGCTCGGCCGCGAGCAGCAGCGCCACCCGGTGCGGCTCGGAGGGCGAGCGGGTGAGGAGCTCGTCGACCAGCTCGGGGTGCGAGGCACGCGCGTCCGCGATCTGCCGCCGCAGCGCCTGCGAGGGCGGTGTCGTGGTGGCGTCCACGGTGAGGGCGCGGCCGATCCGCGAGGCGGCGTTGCCGAGCGCGTACAGCACGTGCTCGGACTGGATCGCCAACGCCTGGCGGGTGACCGTCGCGGTCACGTGCGGGTTGCCGTCGCGGTCGCCGCCGATCCACGACCCGAGCCGGAGGAAGGCCGGCACGCGCGGCGGCTCGCTGCCCGCCGCCGGACCCGCGAGGGCCGAGTCGGCACGGCGGTAGACCTGCGGGACCACGAGGAACAGCACCTCGTCGAAGACCGCCATGGCCGTCCGCACCTCGTCCAGCGGCCCGGGACGCTTCTCGCGCAGCTGCGCGGTACGCCAGAGGACGTCGACCTCCTCGAGCAGCCGCCGCCGCGTCTCGGCGTGCTCGGAGGCACCGAGCCGGGAATCGTCGCGACGGGCGAGCAGCTCCTCGATCCGGCGGATCGCCGTGACCACCGCCCGCCGGCGGGCCTCCGTGGGATGGGCGGTGAGCACCGGGCGGAACTCCAGTCCCGAGAGCAGGCTCTGGGCTGCCGCCGCCCCGGGCCGGTCCGCCACCTGGCCGAGCGCGGCGCCCACGGTCCCCGACAGCGGGCGGGCGGCGACGGCGCCGGCCCGCAGCGACCGG
>DATHTV010000100.1:0-3609 GCA_035462845.1 Jiangellales bacterium | reverse complement strand
GGCAGCACCGCCCCGGTGGGGATCCCGGCCGCGCCGCCGGGGCGCACGGTCACCCGGGGCTCCTCCCCCATGCGTACGGCCCCGATGAGCTCCAGGTAGGCGGGCAGCGCGTCGGACGCGCCGTAGGTGTCCGCGGCGCGCACGGCGTAGCCGTCCACGGTGGACCGGGCGAAGCCGGGCAGCGGCCGGGGAGCGAGCACGTCCCGGGCCGGGACCGCTCCCAGCGCGCTGTCCAGGTCGACCGCGACGACGCCGGTACGGCGGTTCGGCCGGAACGACGCCAACACCCCGCCCACCGTCGACGTCCGGAAGAACTCGCGTCCCGCCACGGCGCAGATCACCCGCGCGGGTGCGGCCGGGCCGCGGTCGCCCCCCGGTCCAGGCCCAGCACGCTGACCACCGGCCCGAGCGCCACCTGGCCGAGCCCGCAGATCGAGGTGCGGCGCATGACCGTCTCCAGCTCGACGAGCCGGTCCCGGTTGGCGTCGGCGACCTCGCCCGCGGCGAGGCGCGGGTCGTCGACCAGCAGCTCGTGGGCCTTGGCCGAGCCGACCCGGCAGGGCACGCACTTCCCGCACGACTCGTCGCGGAAGAAGCGCAGCACGTTGGTCGCCGCCGCGAGCAGGTTCGTCCCCTCGGCCATGACGACCACGGCACCCGACCCGAGCATCGAGCCGGCCTCCGCGAGGGGGGTGAAGTCCAGCGGGACATCGATCTGGTCGGGGCGCAGGAAGTTGGACGAGGCGCCGCCCGGCTGGACGGCGCCCAGCTCCGCGCCGCCCAGCACTCCCCCGGCCCGGTCGAGCAGGTCGCGGACCGTCGTCCCCATCGGCACGCAGTAGACCCCCGGCCGCTCGACGTGGCCGGACACGGCGAAGAACTTCAAGCCCGTCGAGCCGTTGACCCCCTGGTCGCGCCACCAACCGGGGCCCCGCCGCAGGATCCCCGGCACGTGCGCGAACGTCTCCACCGAGTTCATCAGCGTGGGCCTGCCCCAGAGCCCGTACGTCCCGGGGAACGGCGGCTTGTTGCGCGGCTCGCCGCGGTGACCCTCGATGCACTCCAGCAGCGCCGTCTCCTCGCCCAGGATGTAGCCGCCGGGCGAGGTGAACACCTCCACGGACAGCCGCCGACCGGTGCCGAGCACGTCGTCGCCCAGCAGGCCGTCCACCCGCAGCCGCTCCAGCTCGGCGTGCAGGACGACCTCCTCGGGCCCGTACTCGTGCCGGACGAAGACCCAGCCCTCCTCCGCGCCGGCGACCAGCATCCCGAGCAGCATGCCCTCGAGCACCAGGTGCGCCTGCTCGGCGAGGAGCTGCCGGTCCTTGAAGGTCCCGGGCTCGGACTCGTCGGCGTTGCAGACGGCGTAGCGGGCCCCCTCGGCAGCTCCCGCGACGAGCGCCCACTTGTCCCCGGTCGGGAAGCCGGCGCCGCCCATCCCGCGCAGCCCCGACGCCTTGAGGTCGTCCAGCACCGCCTCCGTCGTCAGCTCACCGGCCAGCAGCGAGCGCAGCACCTCGTAGCGCTCCTCACCGTCCGCGTACGGGTCGTTGGGCCAGCCGTGAGGGGGCTGGTGCTCGGCGTGGGAGGCGCGGTCGGCCGAGCCGGACCGCACCGACTCCACCAGCGCCGCGGTCTCGTCGACGCCGACCGTTCGCTCGTTGACCCTCGCGACCGGGGCCAGGTCGCACCGTCCGGGACAGGAGACCTCGAGCACCTCCACATCGGGGTCGTCGTCGTACGTGCTGCGGAGACCGGCGATGCGCTCCTCGCCACCACGCAGCCAGCAGGACAGGTCGTGGCAGGCCTGGACCGACACCGGCGGCGGCGGATCGGTGCGGAAGTGCGGGTAGAACGAGACGAGCCCCTGGACCTCGTACAGGGGCCGGCGGGTCTCCCGCGCGAGACGCTCGAGCTCCTCGCGCGGCAGCCAGCCCAGCCGATCCTGGATGGCGTTGAGCGCAGGGATGAGGCTGGGGCCCCGCGAACGCCCGGCGCGCGCCTCGACGCCCGGCACCGTGGCCGGCCGGGTCGCCATCACGCCTCCACCGGCTCGAGCCGCACCGCGCAGAACTTGAACTCGGGGATCTTGGCCACCGGGTCGGTGGCGTCGATGGTCAGCAGGTTCGCGGCGGCCTCGCGGAAGTGGAACGGGATGAAGCAGTTCCCACGCGCCTCCCGGTGGGACACCTTGACCGCCAGCTCGATCGACCCACGGCGCGAGAACACCCGCGCCGTGCACCCGTCGGCCAGCCCGAGCTCGGCCGCGTCGTCCGGGTGCACGTAGACCTCGGCGTGCGGCGCGATGGTGTCCAGCGCGTACGAGCGGCGGGTCATCGAACCGGTGTGCCAGTGCTCGAGCAGGCGACCGGTGTTGAGCACGAAGGGGTACTCCTCGTCGGGCAGCTCCCGGGCTGGCAGCCACTCCGCGGGGACGAGGTGCGCCAGCCCGTCCGCGGTGTTGAAGCGCTCGTCGAAGAGCACCACGGTGCCGTCGGAGTGGACGGGGTCCGGGTTGGGGTAGAGCTTGCCGGTGCCGCCGAGGTTGGCGTGGCTGAGGTTGGCGTAACTGGGCATCAGGCCGACCATCTCGTCGAAGACCTCGCTCGGGGAGCCGTAGTCCCAGCCCAGCCCGAGCCGGTTCGCCAGGTCCTGCACGACCTCCCAGTCCGGCCGGGCCTGCCCGGGCGGGTCGAGGACCCTGCGTCCGAGCTGCACCCGGCGATCGGTGTTCGTGTACGTGCCCACCTTCTCCAGGTACGACCCGGCCGGGAGCACGACGTCGGCGAACTCCGCGGTCTCGGTGAGGAAGATGTCCTGCACGACGAGGAAGTCCAGCGCGGACAGGGCCTTGCGCACCTTGTTGATGTTCGGGTCGGACAGGAACGGGTTCTCGCCCAGCATGTACATGCCGCGGACGCCCCCGTCGAGGATCGAGCCGATGATCTCCGTGACGGTCAGCCCGCGCTCGTCGCTGAGGTCGGCCCCCCACGCCTGCTCGAAGCGGGCGCGCGCGCCGGCGTCGGCGGCCTGCTGGTAGTCGGGCAGGAACATGGGGATCAGGCCCGCGTCCGACGCGCCCTGGACGTTGTTCTGGCCGCGGAGCGGGTGCAGGCCCGCGCCCGGCTTGCCGACGTTGCCGGTGATCGCGCACATCGCGATGAGGCACCGGGCGTTGTCGGTGCCCGTCGTGTGTTGGGAGACCCCCATGCCCCAGAAGATGATCCCGCTGCCGGCCTCGCCCCAGACCCGGGCGACCTCCTTGATCAGCTCCTCGTCGACGCCGGTGATCCGCGCGACCAGGTCGGGCGGGTAAGCCGCCACGGTGCGCTCGAGCGCCTCGTAGTTGGAGGTGCGGTTCTCGACGAAGTCGCGGTCGACCAGACCGAGCCGGATCACCTCGTGCATCACGCCGTTGTAGAAGGCGACGTCCGTGCCGGGCTTGAGCTGGACGAACAGGTCGGCGTGGTCGGCCACCGTGCCCGCCCGGGGGTCGACGTAGACGATCGTGGTCCCGTTGCGCCGAGCCTGCTTGAAGAACGACGAGGCCACCGGGTGGTTCGCCGTCGCGTTGCTGCCGGTGATGATCGCGACGTCGGCGTTGGCCAC
>DATHTV010000099.1:0-16205 GCA_035462845.1 Jiangellales bacterium | reverse complement strand
GCAGCCGGAGCAGCCGTCCCTCGTCGATCTCCTCGACCCGCCACCAGTCGACGGCGTCGCCGGTGTACAGCGCGGTGGGGCTCCGCCGGCCGCGGCGCAGGCCGGGCCCGCCGGAGAGCCGGTCCAGCAGCCCGCGGACCCGCCAGGCCAGCGGCCAGGAGTACCAGCCGTTCTGGCCGCCGATGCCCTCGATGACCTTCCACAACGCCTCCGGGCTGGCCTCGACGACGCTCGCCCGGTCGTCGACGTACAGCGACCCGCCGGCCCAGTCGGGGTCCGTGGGCAGCGGGTCGCTCGGCGTGCCGGGCAGCTCGGCGTTGGACCAGTGGGTGGCGACGTCGTGGTCGCGGACCCGGGTGAGCGCCAGCTCGAGGGCGCGGTCGAGCCCGGTGAGGCCGCCGGGCGGGTCGGGGACGTGCGCGGCGATGTCGTGCTCGTCGCAGACGACGGTGTTGCGCAGGCTCTCGACCAGCGGCTTGGCGATGCCTGCGGGCACCGGGGTCACGATGCCCACCCAGTGGCTGGACAGCCGTGGCGTGAGCACGGGAACCCGCATGATCCGTCGCCGGGGGAGGCCCGCCACCCGCGCGTACCGCTGCATCATCTCGCGGTAGGTCAGGACGTCCGGCCCGCCGATGTCGAAGGCCCGGTTGACGTCCTCCTCGATCCCGGCTGCGCCGACCAGGTAGTAGAGGACGTCGCGGATGGCGATCGGCTGGATCCGGGTGTCCACCCAGGTCGGGGTCACCATGACCGGGAGCCGCTCGGTGAGGTAACGCAGCATCTCGAAGGACGCCCCGCCACTTCCGATGATCACGGCGGCCTGGAGGATCACGGTGGGCACCCCGCTGGTCAGCAGGATCTCGCCGACCTCGGCCCGGCTGCGCAGGTGCCGCGACAGCCGCTCGTCCTTGGGCAGCAGCCCGCCGAGGTAGACGATGCGACGCACCCCGGCCTCGCGGGCCGCGGCTCCGAAGATCCGGGCGGCGCGCCGGTCGACCTCCTCGAAGTCGCCCTCGCCCCCGATGGCGTGCACCAGGTAGTAGGCGACCTCCACGCCGTCGAGGGCGGTCCGCAGCTGGTCCTGGTCCAGGACGTCCGCCGCGACGGGCTCGACGTCCCCGTACCAGGGGTGGTCCCGCAGGCTGGTGACCGTCCGGGCGCCCGCCCGGACCCGGTAACCGGCCTTCAGGAGCTCGGGGATCAGCCGGCCACCGATGTACCCGCTGGCGCCGGTGACCAGCACCAGCCGACCGTCGCCCATGCGCGTGTGACCCATGCCCGGCAGTCTGCAGTGCGCCGGTGCCACGGGCACGTCGACGTGCCCGTGGCACCGGCGGCCGTGCGACCGTCAGGCGGTGTACTTGGGGGGTGGCTCAGCGCCCGAGCATCCCGCCCAGGCCACCGCCGCCCCCGAGCTTCGAGATCAGGTCCTGCGGCTGGATGCCGAACTTCTGGAGCAGCCCTGCGTCTTGCTCCGTGTCGACCTGCTGGGGCAGCTCGCGGTCGGCCTGGTCGGCCTTGCCCTCGTCTCCCTGCGACCTCAGCAGGTCCAGGATCTGGGCCTTGTCGATCTGCACGGTGGTGCTCCTCTCGCTCGGGATAGACCCGGGGTCGGCAGCAGTCAGCCGGTACCCTCCGGCTGCTCCGGCTCCTCGGGCGGCTCCGGTAACGGCCGGCTCAGCACCTCCGGTGCGGCCTCGGGCCGCACCTTCATCTCCTCTGGCAGGTCAGGGGTGACGGGCCTCGGATGGTGCGGCATGGGACGCCTCCTCGGGTCTGCGGACCCACGTCGGGTACCCACACGGGGCACTCTCACTCCTCGTCGTACGGCGAGCTCAGCGTGGCGGCTCCTCGCGGACGGCTGGGATCTGCCCGGTGGTCTCGTCGCTGGTCTGCTTGTACGGGTCGGGGCGCAGCGCGGCGGCCCGGCGCTCGGCGAGGTCCTGCTCGTCGTCGTCGGTCCGGTCCGGCGACCGCGGGGGTCGCTCGTCATCGGCCCCGGGGCCCTCGCCGCGGATCCAGAGGGTTCGCTGCGGGAACGGGATCTCCACTCCCTCGGCGTCGAAGCGGCGCTTGATCCGCTCGCGCATCTCGCGGGCGACCTTCCACTGCTCGAGGGGGCGCGTCTTGAGGACGACCCGCACGACCACGCTGTCCACCGACAGCGCCTCCACGCCCCAGACCTCCGGCTCCTCGAGGATCAGCTCGCCCCAGACCTCGTCCTGCGCGAGCTCGTGGGACACCTCGGTGAGCAGCCGCCGCACCCTGCCGGTGTCCTCCCCGTACGCGACGCTCACGTCGAGCACGGCCCGCGACCAGCCGTAGGACATGTTGCCGACCCGGACGATCTCGCCGTTGCGGACGTACCAGACGGTGCCGTCGACCGCGCGGAGCCGGGTGATGCGCAGGCCGACCGCCTCCACCACGCCGTTCGCCTCGCCGAGGTCGACGACGTCCCCGACCCCGTACTGGTCCTCGACGATCATGAACAGGCCGGACAGGAAGTCCTTGACCAGGGCCTGGGAGCCGAAGCCGAGGGCCACGCCGATGATGCCGGCGCTGGCGACGAGGGGCGCGATGTTGAAGCCCAGCTCCGCGATGACCATGAACAGCGCGACGACGAAGACGATGCCCGTGGTGATGCTCTTGAGCAGCGACGCCATGGTGGACAGCCGCTGCGAACGGCGCTCGGCGCTGAGCGGCCCGATGTCGGACACCGGCACCCGGCTGCGGGCCAGCACCCCGGGGGTGCGGCCGGCCGCCGCCCGCCCGGCCAGCCGGTCGATCGCCCGGTGCAGGAGCCAGCGCACGAGGAAGGCGCCGACGAGGATGACCAGGATCATGAACGGCCGGGCGATCAGCGTGTTGGACCAGTCGGCCAGCCACTCGCTGCCGGTCACCTGGTAGACCAGCTGGCACAGGGTGTTGCCGCTGCCCTCGTCGTAGCAGTTGGCCGTCGCCGGCTCGATCCGGATGTCGTCGAAGGACGGCGCGGTGGACTCGGGGCTCGGGGTCGACCCGGCACGCAGGTCCACCGCCCGGGGGGACAGGTCGGGCAGGGCGTCGAGCAGGGTGATGACGGGTCACTCCTAGGCGGTCGGCGGTCGGCGGTCGGGTACCGCGGGCTGCAGCCCCCGACGCTAACGGCTCCAGCGGACCGTCACGAGACGGTCTCGGCGGCGGTCGTGAACGACCTCACTCACCGGTGCTCGGCGAGGCCCAGGTGCTGGGCGAGGCCCAGGTGCTCGGCGAGGAAGCCCAGCTGGTCGGCCGCGAGGTCGACCGTGCGCGACACCGCCCGTGCCCCGTGACCCACCTCCCGCTCGGTCCGCAGCAGGACGGGGTGGGTCGCCGGGTCGGCGGTGGTCGCCGCCTGGAGAGCCGCGCACATCTTCCGCCCGTGCATCGGGTCGACCCGGGTGTCGCCGTCGAAGACCGTGACGAGCACGGCCGGGTAGGCGGTGCCCGCGTGGACGTGGTGGTACGGGGAGTACGACAGCAGCCAGCCGAGCTCCTCGGGTACCGCGGCCGAGCCGTACTCGTCGTGCCAGGTCGCTCCCAGCCCCGAGCCCTCGTACCGCACCATGTCGAGCAGCGGGGCCGAGCACACCACGGCGCGGTAGGCCGCCGGGCGCTGGGTCAGCGCCACGCCGACGAGCAGGCCGCCGTTGGACCCGCCGCTGATGCCGAGCCGGTCGGGCGTCGTCCAGCCGTCGGCGACCAGGCGCTCGGCGGCGGCGTGGAAGTCGTCGAACACCGCCTGCTTGTGCTCCCGCATGCCGGCGCGGTGCCAGGCCTCGCCCTCCTCGCCGCCGCCGCGGAGCCCGGCGACCGCCCAGACGCCCCCGGCCTCGACCCAGGCGAGCACGCTCGCGGAGTAGGCCGGGCTGAGCGAGATCCCGAAGCCGCCGTAGCCGTACAGGACCGTCGGCCTCGGGCGGTCCGGCTCGGCGCTGGGGGAGGTCACCAGCATCCGGACCGACGTCCCGTCGGCCGACGAGTAGGTGACCTGCCGGGTGTGGACGTGGGGCACGTGGACCGTGCCGGGCGCCTCCGCCCAGGTCGTCAGCGTGCCCGTCAGGCCGTCGTAGTGCAGCACCCGGCCCGGCGTGGTGCTGTCGGTGTAGACGACCCACGCCTCGTGCCCGCCCTCCGGACGCTCGGACAGCCCGCCGAGGGTCCCCAGCCCGGGAAGGGCGACCTCGCCCACGCGGGCTCCCGTACGAGCGTCGTGGACCGTGAGCTCGGAGACCGCGTGCCGGGTCCAGGCGGCCAGCAGGAGCGGCCCGTCCAGCCCCGCCCCATCCAGGTCCGGCCCGTCCAGCACGGCGTAGTCGTCCAGCACCGCCTCGGGGTCCTCGGGCAGGAGGTCCGCCCAGTGCTCCGGACCGGGCGTGGCCGGGTCCGCGACGCAGAGCCTGCCCCGGGGGGCGCCGAGGTCGGTCCACACCAGCAGCCGGCCGTCCCGGGCGACGTGCAGGGACGCGCGGGCGTCGACGCCCACCAGTACCGGCCGCAGATCCGGTGACTCCGGGTCCGAGGCGTGCAGGTCGGCGAGCCACACGTCCGTCCGCGGTTCGGTGCCGCGGGCCGCCGTGACCACCATCCAGCGCCCGTCCCGGCTCACCGACACCCCGTAGTAGGTGGTCTTGTCCCGGCCCGCGCCGAACACCTCCACGTCGGCGGCCGGGTCCGAACCGAGGCGGTGGAGGTAGACCCGGCGGTGGTACTGCTGCTCCCCCTCGGGCACGGCTTCCGGGGGCAGCCGCCGGACGTAGTAGAAGGCGGTCCCCCCCGGTAGCCAGGCGACGGGGGAGTACCGGGCCCGGTCGACCGGCCCGTCCACCACCGCCCCGGTCGTGACGTCCAGCACCCGCAGCACCGACTCCTCGGTGCCTCCCTCCGACACCTGGTAGGCGAGCAGGTCGCCCTCCTTCGAGGGCTGCCACGCGTCGAGCGTCGTGGCGCCGGCAGGGTCGAGCTCGTGCGGGTCGACGAGGACACGCTCCTCGCCGCCGGGCTCCACGACCAGCAGGACGGCGTGCTCCTGGGCAGGGGTCCGCCGGGTGTGGAAGGCGCGCTCCCCGCGCCAGGCCGGCGTCCCCACCGATCCGGCGGCGAGCAGCTCGGCCAGCCGGGACCGCAGCGCCGGGCGGGCCGCCCACGTGGCCCGGTGAGCCGCGAGCAGCTCGTCCTGGGCCGCTCCCCACGCCGCCGTCGCCGGGTCGGCCGGGTCCTCGAGCCGGCGGTACGGATCCGGGACCCGGATCCCGTGCAGCACGTCGGCGTCGTCGCCCCGAGGGGCCGGCGGGTACGGCGGCAGCGGCGTCACGAGGGGGGACCTTAGACGCCCCAAAGGCCGGGGGGTCGGCGCGGGCGCCGCCTGAGGTGGCCGGGCACCGCACAGATGCGGCGTCCGCCCGATGCGCCGGCCGCCGCCTCAGGACGACGCTCGAACCACCGAGAACGACGAGGAACGACGAGGGACGGGTGATCGAGATGTCGTGGTACGGGGAGTACGCGGCCGGCCTGCTGCACGACCAGCGGGCAGCGGAGCTCGCGGCCGAGGCCCGGCGGGACGGACTGGCGCGCGAGGCCAGGGCGGCCTCGGGTCGGCGCGGCCGCCGCGCTCGGCGGGCGGCCTCGGGCCACTGGTCCTGGCGTCCGACGCCGCCGGATGCCGCCGGCTGCGAGCCAGCCGCCCGGGTGGCGTGACCGGGTCCGGCCGCGCCGCCGGCCGGCCCTTCCTGTCGGTGGTCGGTGGCACGATGGCGGGCATGGCGGCACGGGCGGGGAGTCCACGGCTGGTGGGCCGGGCCGACGAGCTGGCCGCGCTGCGCGAGGCGCTGACTGCGGCGTCGTCGGGCCGGCCAACGACCGTGCTGGTCGCCGGCGAGGCTGGCGTCGGCAAGTCGCGCCTGGTGGAGGAGTTCGCTCGCCGCGCGGAGTCCGAGGAGGCCCGCGTGCTCGTGGGCCGGTGCGTCGAGCTGGGTGAGGACGGCCTGCCCTTCGCCCCGGTGGTGGGTGCGTTGCGCTCCCTGCTGGCCGAGATCGGTGCGACGGCGCTGGCCGAGGCCGCCGGCCCGGGACGCGAGGCGCTGGCGCGGCTGCTGCCCGAGGTGGGGCCGGTCGGGCCGGACACGCCCACCGGGCGCGGCCGCCTGTTCGAGGTGGTCACCACCCTGCTCGAGCGGCTCGGGGCCGACCGCCCGGTCGTCCTCGTCGTCGAGGACCTGCACTGGGCGGACCGCTCCACCCGCGACCTCCTCCAGTTCCTGGTCCGGGTGCTCTCCGGCGCCCGGGTGCTTGTCCTGGCCACGTACCGCAGCGACGAGCTGCGTCGCGGACACCCGCTGCGGCCGCTGCTCGCCGAGCTCGAGCGGGTCCGCGGTGTCGAGCGCGTCGAGGTTCCCCGGCTCACGCGCGACGAGGTCGAGTCCTTGCTCACCGCCATCCTCGGCCACGACCCGGCTCCCGGGGTCGTCGAGGACGTCCACCGGCGCAGCGAAGGCATCCCGTTCTTCGTCGAGGAGCTGGCCGGCTGCTCCGACACCCTCCTCGGCGGCGAGCTCCCCGACTCCCTCCGCGACCTCCTGCTCGTCCGCGCCGAGCAGCTGCCGCCTTCCGCGTCCGCGGTCCTCCGGCTCGCGGCGGTGGGTGGCACCCGGGTGGAGCACGACGTCCTCGCCGCGGTCAGCGAGCTCCCCGAGGCCGAGCTGGAGACCCACCTGCGGGAGGCGGTGGCCGCCCAGGTCCTCGTCGTCGACGACTCGGGGTACGCCTTTCGGCACGCCCTGCTCCGTGAGGTGCTGCACGACGACCTGCTGCCGGGCGAGCACGCCCGGCTGCACGTGCGCTACGCCCGCGTGCTCGAGGAGCGGCCCGAGCTGATGGCCGGGCGCCCCGTGTCCGCCGAGGTCGCGCACCACTGGTACGCGGCCCACGATGCCGAGCGCGCTTTCCGGGCCTCGCTGCGGGCGGCCGCCGAGGCCGGTGCGGCCTTCGCCCATGCCGAGGCGCAGCGGATGCTCGAGCGCGCGATCGAGCTGTGGCACCAGGTCGCCGACCCGGCAGCCGTGGCGGGCGTGGACCGAGCCGTGCTGTTCCGCCGGGCCTCCACCGCCGCCCGCGACGCCGGCGACCCGGAGCGGGCGCTGGCCCTGGTCGAGGCGGCGCTCGACGAGATCGATCCGGCGAGCGAGCCGGCGCGGGCGGCGCACCTGCTCGAGCGGCAGGGCCAGCTCCTCTTCCAGCTGGGCCGGCCGGAGCGCGCGGTGGCCGTGCTGGAGCGGGCGCTCGAGGTCGTCGGGCCGGAGGGCCACCCCCTCGACCGGGCCGCGGCCCTGCAGCTGCTCGGTATCGTGGAGATGCTGCGCTGGCGGTTCCCCGAGGCGGAGCGCAGGTCGCGCGAGGCGATCGCCCTGACCGAGCAGGTCCGGGCCCCCGGGTTCGGAGCCGAGCGGGTCGTCGACGGCGTCGCGGTGCTGTGGGAGGACGACGGGGTCGGGGTCAACGCCGACGCGGTCGAGTCCAGCGCGCTGAACACCCTGGGGGTCAGCGTCGTGGCGCTCGGACGGACCCAAGAGGGGTTGGAGGCCCTCGAGCGCTGCCGGGCGCTGGCGGTCGCCGGCGGTCGCGAGGCGGCACTGGACCGCTACTTCATCAACGCCTCGGACACCCTGCTCCTGCTGGGCCGCTACGCGGAGGCGGTCGAGGTCGCGCGGGAGGGCATGGCCGAGGCGACCCGGCGCGGCCTGACGCGCACCACCTGGGCGTCGCTGGCCGGCAACGCCGCCGAGCCGCTGCTGATGCTCGGCGACTGGTCCGAGGCGCGGCGGCTGGTCGACCGGGCGCTCACCTTCGACCCCCCGTACGTCCACGCGATGCACCTGCACCTCCTCCAGGCCTGGCTCGCCCTGCGGAGCGGGCAGACGGAGCAGTGCCGGGCGCTGCTGGACGGGCTGGCTGCCAAGCTCGCTCGCGGCACCCCCGGGCCGCAGCCGCAGTTCTCGGTGCCGTTGGCCGGCCTGAGGGCGGAGCTCGACCTCGCGAGCGGTGGGGCGCAACCGGCGCTCGAGACGGTCCTGGCCTGCCTGGCGGAGCGGCCGGCGCAGGCGGCGATGGTGTGGCCGGTCGCGGTCGTCGGTGCGCGGGCGGCCCGGCGGCTCGCCGACACGGGTGTGGAGGTCCCGGGAGCGACGTGGCAGGCCCTGCACGCAGCCGCCGAGCGGATGGACTGGTGGGAGACGGCGGCCATCTGGCGACCCCTCTTCGACGCGGAGGCAGCCGGCGACGACCCCGCCCTGTGGTCAGCCGCGGCGGAGGCGCTCGGGTCGTGGCCGGGCCCGGTGCACCTGCAAGGGTGGGCCCGGTACCGGCTGGCGGCGGCCCTGCTCGGGCAGGGGGACCGCTCGGCCGCAGCGGACCCGCTGCAAGCGGCGGCCGCGGTGGCGGACCGTCTCGGTGACGCCCTGCTCGGCGCTGACGTCGACCGGCTCTCCCGGCGGTCCCGCCTGGACGTCCCGCGTGCCCGGTCCGGCGGCAGCGCGGTGCGGGTCGTGCACCCGTCGCCGGCGCACGGGCTCACGCCGCGCGAGCTGGAGGTGCTCCGGCTCGTGGCCGCGGGGAGGAGCAACCGCCAGATCGGCGAGCAGCTCTTCATCAGCGCCAAGACGGCGAGCGTGCACGTCTCCAACATCCTCGCCAAGCTCGAGGTCTCCGGCCGCGGGGAGGCGGCCGCCGTGGCGCACCGCGAGGGGCTGCTCGGCGACGACTCCCTGCTCCCCGCATGACCGACCTGCACGAGCTGGGCGTCCGTGCGCTCGCGGCGGCGGTGCGCGGGCGTGAGGTGTCGGCCGTCGAGGTGGCCGGCCACGTCCTGGACCGCGCCGGGCGGATCGGCCCGTCCGTCGGCGCCTTCGCCGTGCTCGCCCCAGACCGTGCGCTGGCCGAGGCCCGGGCCGCCGACGCGGCCGTCCGAGCGGCGTACGCGGCCGGGGAGCCCGCCCGGCTGCCCGGCCTGACCGGCGTCCCGGTCCCGGCCAAGGGGCTGGACCGCGTGGCGGGGCTGCCCTGGACCCGGGGCAGCGCGGCCCTCGCCGGCGAGGTGGCCGACGTCGACGACGGGGTGGTGACCTCGCTGCGCGACGCGGGTGCCGTCGTGCCGGGGACGACCAGCACGCCGGAGCTCGGCCTGCCCTGCTACACCGAGCCGGAGGGGCTGCCCCCGGCCCGGACGCCGTGGGACCTCAGCCGGGGCGCAGGCGGGTCCAGCGGCGGCGCGGCGGCGGCGGGGGCGGCGGGGCTCGTCGCGGCCGCCCTGGGCTCGGACGGCGGGGGGTCCATCCGGATCCCCGCCGCGTGCTGCGGACTGGTCGGGCTCAAGCCCAGCCGTGGACGGGTCAGCTTCGGGCCGCACGGTGTCGACCTCTCCGGGCTGGCCGTGCACGGCGCTCTCACCCGCGACGTCCGGGACACCGCGCTGCTGCTCGACGTGCTCGCCGGGCCGCGCCCGGGTGACCCGTACCGCCCGCCACCACCCCGCACGTCGTTCCTCGACGCGTGCGACCGCGACCCCGGCTCGCTGCGGGTCGGTGTCCTCACGGTGCCGGTCGTGGTGGCGGACGCCCCCGTCGACGCCGAGTGCCGCGACGCCGTCGACGCGACCGCGCGTGTGCTGGAGTCCCTCGGCCACCGGGTCGAGCCCGCGCCGCCACCGTTCCCCGGTGACCCTGCGGAGATGTGGGGCGCCTTCGAGGTGCTCTGGGCCGTGCTGGCCGCGGCAGCGCCGGTCCCGCCCGGCCACGAGCACCTGCTCCGGCCGCTGACCCGCTGGTTGCGCGGCCGCGGTGCCGTCGTGTCGGGTCCGGCTCACCTCTCGGCAGTCGCGGCCGGCCAGGTCGCGACCCGGGCGGCGGCCTCCGCCTGGGCGGCGTACGACGTCGTCCTCACCCCGACGGTGGCGCGGCTGCCGCCGCTGGTGGGCGAGCTGCGCGACGACGCCGATCCGGCCGCCGACTTCGCGGCGCAGACCCGGTTCACCCCCTGGACCAGCGTCTGGAACCTCACCGGCGCGCCCTCGATCAGCCTGCCGCTGCACCGAGTCGAGCGCGCGGGCCGCGTGCTGCCCGTCGGGGTCGCTCTCGGCGGGCGGCCCGACGGAGAGGAGCAGCTGCTCGCCCTCGCCGCGCAGCTCGAGGCCGAGGCCCCCTGGCCGCTGCCCCCCATGCCGGACTGAGCGCGCGCCCCGGGCAGACTCTGGCCCGTGACGCGGACCGCCTCCCTGACGCCCGAGCTGGTGGAGCTGGCCGCGGTGCACGGCGTCGCGACCGAGTTCTGGGACTGGCAGGGCCGCCACGTCGCGGTCCCCTCCACGACCGTGGTGGCGGTGCTCGGGGCCCTCGGCGTCGACGCCTCGACCACGCAGGCCACCGAGGCGGCGCTGGCCGACCACCGGCTCGCCCGCTGGCGGCGCATGCTGCCGCCCACGATCGTCACCCGGACGGGCTGGACGCCCTGGTTCTGGGTGCACTGCGCGCACGGCGAGCAGGTCGAGGCGTGGGTGGAGTGCGAGGACGGCTCCGAGCGGCGCGACGTCCACCAGCAGGACCACTGGGTCGACCCGCGGCAGGTCGACGGCCGGCTGATCGGGGAGGCGACCTTCGCCCTGCCCGGCGACCTGCCGCCGGGCTGGCACCGGCTGCGGGCCCGGGCCGGAGACCGGGAGGCGACCGCCACGCTGGTCGTCACTCCCGGATTCCTCGGGACGCCCCCGGCCCTGGGGGACCGCCGGGCCTGGGGACTGGCGCTCCAGCTGTACTCGGTCCGGTCCGCGCGCTCCTGGGGGGTGGGCGACCTGGCCGACCTCGCGGACGTCGCCACCTGGAGCGGTCACGACCTGGGTGCCGGCTTCGTCCTGGTCAACCCGCTGCACGCCGCCGCTCCCGTGACGCCGATGGAGCCCTCCCCGTACCTGCCCACCACCCGGCGCTTCGTCAACCCGGTCTACGTCCGGGTCGAGGCGGTCCCCGAGTACGGCTATCTCGACGCCCGGGACCGCGCGGTCGCCGAGCGGGTACGTACCCGGCTGCGCGCCCAGCTGGCCGCGCCGGGCGGCGATGCGCGGGTCGACCGCGACCGAGCCTGGTCGGCCAAGCGCCGGGCGCTGGCGCTGGTGCACCGGGTGCAGCGCAGCCCGGGCCGCGAGATCGCCTACCGCGCCTTCCTCGAGCGCGAGGGGACCGGGCTCCGCGACTTCGCGACGTGGTGCGCGCTCGTCGAGGTCCACGGTCCGGACTGGCACGAGTGGCCGGCGGAGCTGCGTGACCCGGCCGGGCCGGCCGTCGAGGAGTTCCGGCGGGCACACGGCGCGCAGGTCGACTTCCACTGCTGGCTGCAGTGGGTCCTCGACGACCAGCTCGAGGCGGCGCAGGCTGCCGCCCGCGACGCCGGCATGCCGCTCGGCGTCGTGCACGACCTGGCGGTCGGGGTCCACCCGGACGGTGCCGACGCGTGGGGCCTCCAGGACGTCCTCGCCCAGGGCATCAAGGTCGGAGCGCCCCCGGACGCGTTCAACCAGCAAGGGCAGGACTGGTCGCAGCCGCCGTGGCGGCCGGACCGGCTGGCGGAGACCGGCTACGCCGCGTACCGCGACCTGCTGCGGACGGTGCTCCGCCACGCGGGGGGCCTTCGCGTCGACCACGTCGTGGGGCTCTTCCGGCTGTGGTGGGTGCCCGAGGGCGCCCCGCCGACGGCCGGGACGTACGTGCGCTACGACCACGAGGCCCTCATCGGCATCCTGGTCCTGGAGGCGCAGCGGGCCGGTGCGCTGGTCGTGGGGGAGGACCTCGGAACGGTCGAGCCGTGGGCCCGGGACTACCTCCGCGAGCGGGGTGTGCTGGGCACGTCGGTGCTGTGGTTCGAGCGGGACGAGCACGGTGCGCCGCTCGCCCCCGAGCGGTGGCGGGAGCTGTGCCTGGCGACCGTGACCACGCACGACCTCCCGCCGACCGCCGGCTACCTCGCCGGTGACCACGTCCGGCTCCGGGACGAGCTCGGCCTGCTCACCCGCGACGTCGACGAGGAGCTGGCGGTCGACGCCGCCGAGCGGGCCTCCTGGCTCGCCGCGCTCACCGAGCGCGGGCTGCTCCGCGAGGGCGCGGGGGTGCAGGAGACCACGGAGGCGCTGCACCGACTGCTCACCTGGACCCCCTCGCGGCTGCTGGGCGCGTCGCTCACCGACGCCGTCGGCGACCGGCGTACGCAGAACCAGCCCGGCACCAGCGACGAGTACCCCAACTGGCGGATCCCGCTGAGCGACCCGGACGGTCGCCCGCTGCTGCTGGAGGAGGTCGTGCGCTCGGAGCGGGCGCGCGCGCTGGCCCGGGTCGTCGGCGGCTGACCGACGCCTCAGCCGGAGGGCTCGGCGTCCTCCCGTGCGGCGGCCTCCGGTGCGGCGGCCTCCGGCGCGGTGTCCGCCAGCCCCACGGCGGCCAGCTGGGCGGTGTCGGCCGGCTGCTCGGGTCCCCCCATGGCCGCCCGGTCGCACGCCTGCGCCCGCAGTGCGCGCTCCAGGTCCGCGAGCCCCTCGCGGACGAGCCGCCGCAGGGCGGGCGGGACGTCCGTGCCGTCCAGCCAGCCGCGGACCCGGTCCGCGGTGGCCTCGTCGGCGAGCACGCGCGGGAAGAGGCCGACCACGAGCGTCTGGGCGGTCTCGTTGGTGCGCTCGGCCCACAGCCGCGGTACCGCGTCGAGGTAGCGGTCCACGTAGGGGACCAGGAGGGCCCGCTGCTCGGCCTGCCCGAAGCCCGCCGCGGTGGCCGTGAGCTGGGCGTTGGGCAGGGTGTCGCCGTCGACGGCGAGGGCCCAGGCCTCCGCCTTGGCCTGCGCGGTCGGGCGGGCCGCCCGGGCCCAGGCGCCGTGCCGGTGCCCGGCGGCCGTGTCGTCCCGGGCCAGCTCGGCGTCGATCTCGTCGTCGCCGGCGCGTCCGACCACGACCAGCCGCTGGAGCAGCAGCCACCGCAGCTCGGTGTCGACGGCGAGCCCGGGGAGCGAGTGGCTGCCGTCGAGGAGCCCGGCGACCTCGTCCAGGTGCTCGGGGCTGGCAGCGGCGGAGGCCCAGGCCCGGACGAAGGTCAGCTGCTGGTCGCTGCCCGGCTCGGCCGCGAGGGCCAGCTGGTGGAGCCCGCTGGCCCAGCGGCTGGAGAGCGACAGCCGGTCCGCCGGGTCGGCGTAGACGTCGATCGCCGCGCGGGTGGTCCCCAGCAGGGTCTGCACCACGCCCACGTCGGTCTCCCGGTCGACGCCGCCGAGCACCAGCTCGACGTAGTCGCGAGTGGCCAGCTCGGCGTCCCGCAGCATGTCCGTCGCAGCGGTCCAGCACAGCGCCCGGGGCAGGGATTCCGCGAAGCGGCCGATGTGGGAGACCACGGTCCGCAGCGAGCGCTCGTCGAGCCGGACCTTGGCGAACGTGAGGTCGTCGTCGTTGAGCAGGAGCAGGTCGGGCTGCGGCTCGCCGACCAGGTCCGGCAGCTCGGTGCGCTCACCGGTGAGGTCGAGCTCCACCCGGCGCCGGCGGACCAGCCCGCCGTGGCCGAGGTCGTACAGGCCCACGGCCACGCGGTGCGAGCGCAGCGTCGGGTGGTCCTCGGGCGCCTCCTGGAGCAGCGCCACCGACGCGTACGCGCCGGTCTCGTCGAGCTCGACGACGGGCCGCAGCGTGGCGACCCCGGCCGTGAGCAGCCACTCCCGCTCCCACTCCCCGAGGTCGCGCCCGCTGGTGGCCTCGAGGTGGCGGAACAGGTCGGCCAGCTCGGTGTTGCCCCAGGCGTGCTCGCGGAAGTACCCGCGGAGGCCGGCGATGAAGCGGTCACGGCCGACCCAGGCGACGAGCTGCTTGAGGACGCTGGCGCCCTTGGCGTACGTGATGCCGTCGAAGTTCACCTCGACGTCCTCGAGGTCGCTGATGTCCGCCGAGATCGGGTGCGTGGTCGGGAGCTGGTCCTGGCGCAGCGCCCACAGCTTCTCGCTGACCGCGAAGGTGGTCCACGCCTCGCTCCAGCGGGTCGCCTCCGACTGGCACAGGACGCTCGCCCAGGTGGCGAACGACTCGTTGAGCCAGAGGTCGTCCCACCAGCGCATGGTGACGAGGTCCCCGAACCACATGTGCGCGAGCTCGTGCAGGATCGTCTCCGCCCGCCGCTCGTACGCCGCGTCGGTCACCCGGCTGCGGAAGACGTAGTGCTCGGTGAAGGTGACGCAGCCGGCGTTCTCCATGGCGCCCGCGTTGTACTCGGGGACGAACAGCTGGTCGTACTTGCCGAACGGGTACGCGAGGTCGAACTGCTCCTCGAAGAAGTCGAAGCCGGCCTTGGTCACGGCGAGGACCTCGTCGGCGTCGAGGTGCTCGGCCAGGGAGCGGCGGCAGAAGACCGCCATCGGCACCGTGCCCCCGCGTCCCTCGTAGGAGTCCCGGACGACGTGGTACGGCCCGACCACGAGCGCGGTGACGTACGTGGACAGCCGCGGCGTCGGGGCGAAGGCCCAGCGGGCCGCACCGTCGCCGGCCGGCTCGGGCTCGGGGGTCGGTGAGTTGCTCACCACCTGCCAGGCCTCGGGGGCCCGCACGGCGAACGTGAACGTCGCCTTGAGATCCGGCTGCTCGAAGCACGCGAAGACCCGGCGCGCGTCGGCGACCTCGAACTGCGTGTAGAGGTACGTCTCGCCGTCGACCGGGTCGACGAAGCGGTGCAGCCCCTCGCCGGTACGCATGTACGAGGCCTCGGCCACGACCCGTACCTCGTTGTCCTCGGCGAGGTCGTCCAGCCGGATGCGCGACCCGTCGAAGACCGCCCCGGCGTCCAGCGGCCTGCCGTTGAGAACCACCTCGGACACCGACGGGGCGAGCAGGTCGAGCCACGTCCCCGCACCCGGCTCGGCACAGCGGAAGCGCACCGTCGTCGTGGAGGGGAACGTCGGGCCGTCCGCGGTCAGGTCGAGCTCGACCTCGTAGCTCTCGACGTCGAGCAGCCGCGCGCGACCGGCGGCCTCGTCGCGGGTCAGGTTCGTGCCAGGCATGGTTCGCATCCTGGCAGACACCGGCTCGGGACCTGCCACACTCTGCCCATGCGCGTGCACCTGGGCTCCGACCACGCCGGATTCGAGGTCAAGGACACCCTGGCCGAGGCGCTGCGCGCCGGTGGCCACGAGGTCGTCGACCACGGCCCGTTCGAGTACGACGAGGACGACGACTACCCCGTCTTCTGCCTCCGCGCGGCGCAGGCGGTCGCGGGTGACCCCGGCAGCCTGGGCGTCGTCCTCGGCGGCTCCGGCAACGGCGAGCAGATCGCGGCGAACAAGGTCCGCGGCATCCGCTCGGTGCTGGCGTGGAACCTCGACACGGCCCGCCTCGGCCGCGAGCACAACGACGCGAACGTGATCTCGATCGGGGCGCGCCAGCACCCCATCGCCGACGTCCTGTCCTTCGTGCAGGCGTTCCTCGGCACTCCCTTCTCCGGCGACGAGCGCCACGCCCGCCGGATCGGGATGCTCAGCCGCTACGAGGAGACGGGCGAGCTGCCGCCCCTGCCCGGCGGGGCCGGCTGAACCGGCCGCGGGCGCCCGGCCTGACCCGGTTCGCCGCGCCGGCCCTGGTCCGCGCGGAGGGCGGCCTCGGCGAGGTCGTCCTCGCCGGGCCGCGACACGTCCCGTGCCCGGGCCGCCCCCGAGACGCCGACCTGCGACGGTCCGCTGCCCGAGTCCAGCCGGCCACCCTCACGCCGGCCCGCTCCCGTACCGCCTGTGCTCGTACCCCCTGCGCCCGTACCCCCGGCGCTCGTACCCCCGGCGCTCGTACCCATGGAGGCGACGCTACGTGCCCGAGGGCCACACCATCCACCGGCTCGCCCGCGACCTGGGCCGCCGCTTCGTCGGCGAGCCGGTGCGCACCGTCAGCCCACAGGGCCGCTTCGCGACGGGCGCGGCCGTGGTGGACGGTGCGGTGCTCGAGCGGACCGAGGCGCACGGCAAGCACCTGTTCCTCGGCTTCGCCGGGCGACCGTGGGTCCACGTCCACCTCGGCCTGTACGGCAAGGTCACGCTGGCCCCGGGACCCCCGCCGCCGCCCCGCGGTGCGGTGCGCCTGCGCGTGACGGGGGCGGGGTCGTACGCGGACCTGCGCGGCCCGGCCGCCTGCGAGCTGGTCG
>DATHTV010000098.1:0-14370 GCA_035462845.1 Jiangellales bacterium | reverse complement strand
CTCCCGACCTCGTACCCGAGCTCGCCCGACTCGGCGTGGTGGCCAGCGTCCAGCCCACCTTCGACGCCCTGTGGGGGGGCGAGGACGGGATGTACGCGCACCGGCTCGGCCGGGAGCGGGCGCTCGGGATGAACCCGTTCGCGGCGATGTCGCGGTCCGGCGTCCAGCTGGCGTTCGGCTCGGACTCCCCGGTCACCCCGCTGGACCCCTGGGGCTCGGTACGGGCCGCAGCCTTCCACCGCACGCCCGGCTCGGGGCTGTCGGTGCGGGGGGCGTTCTCCGCGCACACCCGCGGCGGCTGGCGGGCCGCGCGGGTGGACGACGCCGGCGTCCTGGCCCCGGGCGCGCTCGCCTCGTACGCCGTCTGGGAAGTACCCGGCGACCTCGTCGTCCAGGCCGCCGACGAGCGGGTTGCGAACTGGTCCACCGACCCGCGTTCCGGCGTCCCGGGCCTGCCGGACCTCACGCCCGGCGCGCCGCTGCCCACCTGCCTGCGCACCGTGGCCGCCGGGCGGACGGTCTACGAGCGCTGAGCACTGGGCGGCGGCGCGGGGGGCGGAGCGGGGGCGCGGGCAAGATCACCGTGGCGCCCCCGTGCCGCCCGGCGCCACCTCCACTCCACAGCGATCACCGCCCCACGCGACCCGGTTCGCGGCCAAGATCACTGTGGCGCCTACGTGCCGCCTCGCGCAACGGCGACTCCACACCGATCACCGACCCGGCGCCCGGATCACGGCGGCTGGCCGCGACGCCGCGCGGCCCGGCTCAGGGGCCGGTCGGCGTCCGCTCGTTGTAGCCCGGCGCCCGCTCCTGGCCGGTCATCGCGTGGATGGCGTCCATGACGTCGTCGGTCAGGCGACGGCGGGCCTGCGCCGGTGACGCGGCGTCGGCGTACTCCTCGGGCCGTAGGACGGGGGCGAAGCGGACGGTCACGGGCGCCCGGCGCGGCACCCGGGCGTCCACCGGCTGCACCTTGTCGGTGCCGACCACGCCGACGGGAAGGACCGGCGCCCCGGACTGCAGCGCCAGCCAGCCGACCCCCGTCCGTCCCCGGTAGAGCCGGCCGTCGCGGGAGCGGGTCCCCTCCGGGTAGAGCCCGAACGCCTCGCCGGTCGCCAGTACCGCCAGCGCCTGGTCCAGCGACGCCCGGGCGTCGCGCTGCTCGTCGCGCCGTACGGGGATCGCCCCCATCGCCCGGAACCAGGCGCGCTGGGCCCATCCCCGCACGCCTCGAGCCTCGAAGTACTCGGCCTTGGCGAGGAAGCGCACCCGCCGCGTCATCACCAGGGGGATCACGACGCTGTCCACGAAGGACAGGTGGTTGCTGGCCACGAGCAACGGCCCTCGGGGCGGGACGTGCTCGAGCCCTTCGACGGTCGGGCGCCAGATGACGAGGAACACCACGCGCAGCACGGCGCGGACGACGCGGTAGAGCACGGCAGCCCCCTGAGCCGCAGGTGGTCGGACCTCACCCTAGCGGTGACCCGAGGACGACAACTCGTCCGGCGAAGTGGCGTACAGACCGCAGGACTTCCGGGCTGATCGGCGTCTGGACGGAAGACCGTCGAGGCGTTGCTAGCATCCGGGGCCATGGCCCGCCCTTCCCCGCTGCTGGACCTCGACCCCGCCGTGGTGCGCCGGGCCCGGTCGCTGGCCCGTCGGGCCGGTCGCCCGGTGGTCCGCCTCGCCACGACCCACACCACCGTGTCGGTCGAGCGGGCCGTGCTCCGCCTGGCCGGGCTGGCCGGCGCCGACGTCGAGGGCATCCCCTGGGTCAACCGGCTCGTCGACACTGCCCGTGAGCAGGTCGGCCTGGAGCACGGGGTCGCCCTGCCGGTGTGGGACGCGCTGGTCCGCGGCGAGGCCCCGGACCTGCTCACCCTCGCGCAGAAGGCCGCCGCCGGCTCGGTGAGCCTGCGGGTCCCCGAGCGTCGGGACGCGGCCCGGGCCGGCACCGCCGCCCGCCGCGCCGCCAAGCAGGGGATCACCCGCATCGACCGCCGTCGCCGCGAGCGGGACCGCCTGATCGCCCGGTGGGGCGACGCCCCGCGCCGGCCGTGGATCTACCTGATCGTCGCGACCGGCGACATCTACGAGGACATCCCACAGGCCCAGGCGGCAGCCCGCGAGGGCGCGGACGTCATCGCGGTGATCCGCTCCACCGGCCAGTCGCTGCTCGACTACGTGCCGGAGGGCCCGACCCGGGAGGGGTACGCGGGCACCTACGCGACCCAGGAGAACTTCCGGCTCATGCGGGGCGCGCTCGACGAGGTGAGCAAGGAGCTGGGCCGCTACGTCCGGCTCACCAACTACGCCTCCGGCCTGTGCATGCCCGAGATCGCCACCCTGGCCGGCCTCGAGCGGCTGGACATGATGCTCAACGACTCGATGTACGGGATCCTCTTCCGCGACATCAACCCGATCCGCACCTTCGTGGACCAGCGCTTCAGCCGTCAGGTCCACGCCCGTGCCGGGATCGTCATCAACACCGGCGAGGACAACTACCTCACGACCGCCGACGCCGTGGAGGCAGCGCACACGGTGACGGTCAGCCAGCTGCTCAACGAGTACTTCGCGAAGGAGGCCGGACTGGCCGACTGGCAGCTCGGTCTCGGCCACGCCTTCGAGATCGACCCCGACCTGCCGGACTCCTTCCGGCTCGAGCTCGCGCACGCGCTGCTGGCCCGGCAGCTCTTCCCGGAGGCGCCGCTGAAGTGGATGCCCCCGACCCGGCACATGACCGGCGACGTCTTCCGCGGCTACCTGCTCGACGGCTTCTTCAACCTCGCCGGCGCCCTCACCGGCCAGGGCATCCTGCTCGTCGGCATGATGACCGAGGCCGTGGTCACGCCGTGGCTGTCCGACCGGGACCTGGCCCTCCAGAACGTCCGGTACGTGATGGACGCCGCGGGCGGGCTGGTCGAGGACTTCCGGCCGCCGCCGGACGGCTTCATCGCGCAGCGGGCCCGGCAGGTGCTGTCGGAGGCGGTGGACCTGCTCGAGCGCATCGTCGACGACGGCATGCTGGAGGCCATCGCCGACGGCACCTTCGGCCTGATGAAGCGGCCCGCGGACCGCGGCAAGGGCCTGGACGGCGTGGCCCGTCGAGCAGACGACTACCTCAACCCGGCCATCGAGCTGCTCGAGGAAGCGCCGGCCGGAGCGACGCCGCGGGAGGCGGGGACACGATGAGCAGCGAGGAGCGCAGCGCCTTCCACGGCCACGCCGAGGACCCCGGCGAGCGGCGGATCGTGCGGCCCTACGGGGACACGACCGGCGACGGGATGGTCCAGCTGTCCTTCACCCTGCCGGTGGCCCACGACAAGCGCGCCGAGGGGGCCGCCCTCCAGCTCGCCGAGAAGATGGGGCTCGACCCCGCGATGGTGGTCCACGCCAAGCCGATGGGACCGCACTTCACGTTCTTCGTCGTGTACGGGTCGGTGCACCACCTCGTCGACCTGGCCAAGGTCGAGGTGGTCGAGCGCGAGTACCCGCTGCTGTCGGCCAAGGAGGTCAACGCGGCGATCCGCTCCCGGCTGCGTCGCAAGCTAGTCGTCGTCGGCGCCTGCATCGGCACCGACGCGCACACCGTGGGGATCGACGCGATCCTCAACATCAAGGGCTTCGCGGGGGAGAAGGGGCTGGAGTACTACCGGGAGGTCAAGGTGGTCAACCTCGGCGCCCAGGTGCTCGTGCCCGACCTGGTCGAGCGGGCGCGGGCGGAGAAGGCGGACGCCGTGCTCGTCTCGCAGGTGGTCACCCAGCGGGACGCCCACCTGCACAACACCCGAGAGATGTCCGCCGCGTTCCGGGAGGCCTACCCCGCCGGGCAGGCGCCCCTGCTGGTCGTCGGAGGACCGCGCTTCGACGAGGGCTCGGCCGCGCAGCTCGGGGTCGACCGGGTCTTCTCCCGCGGCACCACCCCCGGCGAGGTGGCCAGCTACCTCGTCCACGCCCTGCTCCCGCAGGACCCCTCGTCGACGCAGCGGAGGTCCGCATGAACGCACCCGAGCCGGGCACCAGCGTCGTCCACCGGCGCTACGTCCCCGCCTCGCACGCCCACTACGCCGGCGACCTGGTCGACGGCGCGTACGGGCTCGCCCTGTTCGGCGACGTGGCGACCGAGCTGTGCATCCGGACGGACGGTGACGAAGGGCTGTTCGCCTCGTACTCCGACGTCCAGTTCCTGGCGCCGGTCCGGGCGGGCGACGTCGTGGAGGCCGAGGCCACCCTCGTCCGGGTGGGCCGCCGCAGCCGCGAGATGAACTTCGAGCTCCGCGTCGTGTGCCGCGGCCGGCAGCCGGGCGGCTCGACCCCCGCGTCCGCGGCGGACGTCCTCGACCCGCCGGTGGTGGCCACCACGGCTCGGGGCACGGTCGTCGTCCCGCCGACCGGCTGACCACCCCTCGGCCGAACGGACGAACCCGGGGGACGAGTTGTCGCCGGCGGCCCGAGCGCTGACCTGCAGTGATGGGAATCGCCGCAGGTCAGCGGGCGGTTGACAGCCCCCGACCGAGAGAGCAGAGTCCCCCACTGTCCACCAGCGGACAACTGCTCCGGGTGTCGTCCAGCGTGCCGTCCGGCCGGGGTCGGGGTCAGCGCCCCGCCAGCCAGGCCCACGCCCGCTCGGCGTTCCTGGGTGCTGCCGGAGCAGCACGGGGTGAGACGAGGTCGGGCCCGGCCTGCCCAGTAGACAACGGGTCGTGCGACGCAGCCGGCGACGTACGGTTCGGTCCGAAGGGCAGGCCGGGGCCCCGCCCCGGGGACCACCGACGGTCCAGAGGATGCTCGGGACCATTCCCCCACGAGCGCCGTTGTACGGTCGACGGGTCGCGCCGCACGGGCGCCGGAGCCGGGACGGAGTCGTCGGGCGTGCTGCTGGGCCATCCACTGCTGTGGCGCGTGGGCGCCGGGCTGCTCGGCGGGCTGGCAATGCTGCTCGCCTTCCCCCCGTACGACGTCTGGCCCGCGGCCGCCGTCGCGGTTGCGCTGGTCGTGCTGGCGGTCCGGGGGCTCCGGGCCGGCACGGCCGCCCTGGTAGGGCTCGGGGCCGGGCTGGCGTTCTTCGTGCCGCTGCTGAGCTGGACCGGCATCGAGCTCGGCCCGGCGCCGTGGCTGATCCTGGCGGCGTTCCAGGCGTCGTACGTGGCCGGCCTCGCCGTGGGGCTGGCCCTGGTCCAGCGCCTCCCCGGCTGGCCGTGGTGGGTGGCCTGCCTCTGGGTGGCGCAGGAGGCGCTGCGCGGCCGATGGCCCTTCGAGGGGTTCACCTGGGGCCGGCTGGCCTTCTCGCAGGCCGACGCCCCCACCGTGGGGCTGGCCGCGGTGGGCGGTGCGCCGCTGGTCACGTTCGCCGTCGCGCTGGCCGGCGGGTGGCTGGCCTGGGCCGCCCTCCGGCTGTCGCCGGCCCGGCGCGTGACTCCGCCCGCGATCGCGCACCCCGTGGGCGCCGCCGCAGGCCTGGCGGCCGCCCTGGTGGCTCTCGGCGCGGGCCTGCTCGTCCCGCTCCCGGGGACCGGGGACGCACCGCCGGCCGGTGCGCAGGTCACGGTCGCCGTGGTCCAGGGCAACGTGCCCCGACTCGGGCTGGACTTCAACGCACAACGGGAGCAGGTGCTGCGCAACCACGTCGAGGCCACGCTGGACCTGGCCGAGCGGGTCGCCGAGGACGAGGTCGAGCCCCCGGACCTGGTGGTCTGGCCGGAGAACGCCTCCGACATCGACCCCTACCGGGACGCCGGGGCTGCGGCGCTGATCGACGAGGCCGTCCGAGCAGTCGGTGTCCCGGTGCTCGTGGGCGCCGTCGTCGCCACCGAGGACGGCCAGGGCGTCGAGAACACCGGCATCGTCTGGGACCCTGCGACCGGGCCGGGCGACACGTACGTGAAGCAGCATCCCGTGCCCTTCGCGGAGTACGTCCCGCTGCGCCGACTGGCCCGTCTGGTCGTCCCGGAGGTCGACACGCTGCGGCCGCGGGACATGGTCAAGGGCACGCGGACCGGGCTGCTCCAGGTCGGGCCCGCCCAGGTCGGCGACGTCATCTGCTTCGAGGTCGCCTACGACGGACTGGTGGGCGACACGGTCCGGGCGGGCGCCCAGGTCCTCGCCGTGCAGACCAACAACGCCACCTTCGGGTTCACGCCGCAGACCGAGCAGCAGCTCGCCATGTCCCGGCTGCGGGCGGTGGAGCACGGCCGCGCCGTGCTGGTGGCCGCGACCAGCGGCGTCAGTGCCGTGATCGGCCCCGACGGCGGGGTCCGCGACCGCGCCGAGATCTTCACCCGGGACGTGCTCGTCGAGGACGTCCCGCTCGTCGACGCCCACTCCCCGGCCACCCGGGCCGGGGCCTGGCCCGAGGCGCTGCTCGCGGCCGCCGGGCTCGCGGCGGCCGCCCTCGGCGCCCTGGCCGGTCGCCGCGGGACGACCCGGCGAGCGGCCCGGACGGATGGCGCTGCCGGTGGGGTGCCGGGCGGGGTGTCCGGTGGCGTGCCCGGTGGCGTGCCCGGTGCGGCGGCCGCCAGCCCGCCGAGCGGTCGGGCCGACGAGCGGGGGGTACGGGCGTGAGCACCCCGGCGACGGAGGACTTCGCCGACCTCGGAGCGGTCCTCGTGGTCGTGCCCACGTACCAGGAGGCCGAGACGGTCGGGCCGGTGCTCGCGCGGTTGCGCGCGGCGGTGCCCGAGGCCCATGCCCTGGTCGTCGACGACAACAGCCCCGACGGCACCGGGGCCGTCGCCGAGCGGCTCACCGCCGACGACCCGCACGTGCACGTCCTGCACCGGCCGGTCAAGGCCGGGCTCGGGTCCGCCTACGTCGCAGGGTTCGGCTGGGGCCTGGAGCAGGGCTTCGACGTCCTGGTCGAGATGGACGCCGACGGGTCGCACCCCCCCGAGCAGCTGCCGCGGCTGCTCGGGGCGCTCCGTCACGCCGATCTGACCCTGGGATCCCGGTACGTGCCCGGTGGGCAGGTGGTCAACTGGCCGGCTCACCGCGAGGCGCTGAGCCGGGCCGGGAACACCTACGCCAGGCTGCTGCTCGGGTTGCCGCTGCACGACGCCACCGGCGGCTTCCGGGCGTACCGGCGGGGCCTGCTCGAGAGCGTGGAGCTCGCCGACGTCGCCTCCGAGGGCTACTGCTTCCAGGTCGACCTGGCCTGGCGGGCCGTGCTGGCCGGCGCGCGCGTGGTGGAGGTGCCGATCACGTTCGTCGAGCGCACCGAGGGGGCGTCGAAGATGACGTCCGCCATCGTGCGCGAGGCGCTGTGGCGCGTCACCGTGTGGGGTCTGATCCACCGGGGCGGGCAGGCCCGCCGGCTGCTGGCCGGTACGGGGGGGAGGGGGGCCTGACCGTGGCGCTGCTGCTCGTGCTCGCGTTCGTCGTCGTCCCGCTGGTCGAGATCTGGGTCATCCTGCAGGTCGGCCAGGTGATCGGAGGCTGGCCCACGCTGCTCCTGCTGGTCGCGGACAGCCTGCTGGGGGCCTGGCTGCTCCGCCGGGAGGGCGCGCGGACCTGGGTGGCCCTGCGGGACGCGCTGGCGCAGCTGCGTGCGCCCGGGCGAGAGCTCGCCGATGCGGCGCTGGTGCTGGTGGGAGGCACGCTGCTGCTGACGCCGGGCTTCGTCACCGACCTGGTCGGCTTCTTCCTGGTGCTGCCGCCCACCCGACCGCTGGCGCGACGACTGCTGTTCCGGGTGCTGGCGCGGCGCGTCGCCGCGGGCACCATCGGTATCGGATCGCTCGGTTCGGCGGGGGTCCGACCGCGGTCCCCGGGGCCGTCCTCGAAGACCCCGCCGTTCGGGGCGCCCGGCCGGGACTCGCGGGTGGTCCCCGGCGAGGTCGTGGAGCCCGACGCCGACCCGGCTGACGGCCGCGCGCCCGGCCGGGACCCCGACGCCGACCCGGGCACGCACCGAGCCGCGCCGCCCTGAGGGCGACGCGGCTCGGTCGGGGACGGCGGGCGATGGAGAGGGGGGGCCACCGCCCGCCGGTCAGGAAGCGTGCGTCAGGCCGACTTGCGTCGGCTCGAGGACCGGCTGGTCGACGCCTGGGCGAAACGCGAGCCGCTGCCCAGCCGCCCGGACCGGAGCAGGTCGAGCCGCTCGTCGAGCAGGACCTCGAGCTCCTCGATGCTGCGCCGCTCGAGGAGCATGTCCCAGTGCGTACGCGCCGGCTTGCCGGTCTTCTCCTCCGGCCGGTCGGTCTGCAGGCGCAGGGCCTGGGCGCCGCAGCGGGGGCACTCCCACAGCGCCGGCACCTCCGCCTCGGTGGAGAACGGCACCTCGAAGCGGTGCCCGGCCGAGCAGTCGTACGCGACGACCTGGCGCTCGGCGAACTCGACGCGGCGCTCGTCCTCGTAGCTGGTGGCGCCGAGGCGCGAACCGCGCAGAGAGGAACGCTCAGCCATCGTGATCAACCCTTCCGGCACTGCTCGGATAGTCTTCGGGACGCGGGGCGACCGCAGGGCGGTCGCGTGAGGAAGTGCTCGGATGTCTCTTCCCCGTGACACTGTCGCCAACGCCTCGGCGGACCGGGATGTTCCGTGGGCGCCGCTCGGGGCACCGTCAGGGAGGGGTGGAGGCCAGTGACTTCCGTCACGTCCGGATCGGTGCGTGACCGGTCACTGGTGGTGCCCGCACTGGCCGCGCTGCGGCTGGGCTTCGCCGGGTGGATGGGGGCACGCCCGCTGTCCGTGGCGCGAAGCCTGGGCGCGCGCCGCCCGACGACGCTGCTGGTGCCCGTGCGTGCCGCCGCGGTCCGTGAGGCGGTGATCGGAGGCGGGTCGCTCGTCGCATGGCGCCGAGGCCGGCCGGCGGCCGGCTGGGTGCTGGCGATGGCGGCGGCCGACGCGACGGACGCCCTGCTCTACGTCGCCGGGTCGAGGCGGGGCCGGCTCGACCCGGCCGTCGCGCGTCGTGCTGCGTGGTTCGCCGCCTCGGGGGTGGTCAGCGAGGCGCTGACCGCGGCCTGGCTGGCGGCCGGGTCACACGACCGCCGGGACCTCGTTGCCCGCTGACTCGATGCCCCGCCGGACGTCGACGCGCAGCAGCAGCACGAACCCGACGACGAAGAACGCGACCAGCGCCACGATCGCGTTGCGGTAGGACCCCGTCAGCTGGAACACCAGGCCGAAGACGAAGGTGCCGATCCACGACGTCCCCCGCTCGGTGGCCTGGTACAGGCTGAAGTACTCCGCCTCCCGCCCCCGCGGCACGAGCAGGCTGTACAGGGACCGGGACAGGGCCTGGCTTCCCCCGAGCACGATCCCGATGGCCACGGCCAGCGCCAGGAACGGCAGCACCTCCCGGGCGGGCAGGAAGTACCCGCCGGTCACCACCACCGTCCAGAGGACGAGGCAGGCCAGGATGGTCCGGCGCGACCCGTACCGCTGGGCGACCCGGCCCAGCGCCAACGCCCCGAGGAACGCGACGAACTGCACCAGCAGGATCGCCGCGATGAGGACGCTCTCGGACAGGCCCAGCTGGCGGTTCCCGTAGATGGAGGCCGCGTAGATCACCGTCTGGATGCCGTCGTTGTAGAACAGGTACGCGAGCAGGAAGAGCAACGTGTTCGGGTACGCGCGGGCGTGCCGCAGCGTGTGGACCAGCTGACCGAAGGCCTGGGCCAGCCCACCGCGACCGGCGGTCGGCTCGACGGCCTCCGGCGGCCGGTCCCGGAGTCCTCGCAGCGGCACGAGCGTCCACAGGCCCCACCAGAGCCCGGCGGACAGCAGGCTGACCCGGACCGCGTCGGCCGTCTCCAGCCCGAACGGCCGCAGGGTGACCAGCGCCAGGTTCGCTGCCAGCAGGAGCCCACCGCCGAGGTAGCCGAGCGCCCAGCCGCGGCTGGAGACGCGGTCCCGCTCCGACTCGGCGGCGACCTGGCACAGGATCGCGTCGTAGACGACGAGGGAGGACCCCAGGCAGGCGCTGGCCAGCACGAGGAGGACCACCCCGAGCACCCAGTCGGCGCCGACCACGAAGAACCTCGAGGCCGCCGCAGCCGCACCCACCCAGGCGAAGCCCGCCAGCATGTGCCGCTTGCGGCTGGTCCGGTCCGCGAGGGCCCCGACCACCGGTAGCAGCAGGACCGAGAGGATCGTCGAGACGGTGATGGCGAACGGGGCCACCGAGCCGGCAGCCACCGGGACGCCGAGTGCCGAGACGGTCCCCGCGCACGGGTCCTCCGGCGTGCCCGGCGCTCCGCAGGCCGCGGTCTCCGCGACCGCGGTCAGGTACGGCCCGAACAGCACGGTGCCCGTGGTGGTGACGTACGCGGAGTTGGCCCAGTCGTAGAAGTACCAGGACCGCTGCTCGCGCCGTCGCGCCTGCGGATCGGCGAGCGGCCCGGGCGGAGCCAGCACGCTCACGCCCGGTCTCCCGGCCACCACGAGCCTCGGCTGAGCAGGACCGAACGAAGTGCCTCGAGGTCGTCGGTGACGACACCGTCGACGCCGAGGTCGAGCAGGCGGTGCATCTCGGCGGGGTCGTCCACGGTCCACACGTGCACGGGCAGCCCGTGGCGGTGGGCTGCCTCGACGAACCGCTCGTCGACGACCCGGACCCGCCCGGCGGTGACGGGGACCTGCACGCACGCGGCTCCGGTCGGCACCCAGCGCCGGGCGCGAGACGTGTACGAGGCCACGCGCAGCGCCAGCACCTCGCGCGGGCCGAGCGACGTGGCGAGCCGGGGTCCGGCCGCGGAGCGGACCGCCCGCAGCCTGGCGTCAGAGAAGGACGCCACGCAGACCCGGTCGGTGGCGCGCGTGCGCCGCAGCACGTCGAGCAGCGGCCCGATCGCCCCGGGGGCCTTGACGTCGACGTTCAGCCGGACGTGCGGCCAGCTCGCGAGCACGTCGTCCAGCCGGGGGATCGGCTCCTGGCCGCCGATGCGCGCGTGCCGGACCCGCGACCACGGCAGCCGGGCCACGACGCCGGCCCCGTCGGTGACCCGGTCGAGCGACTCGTCGTGGAACGCCAGCAGGACCCCGTCCTCGGTCGCGTGCACGTCGGTCTCGAGATACCGGTACCCGAGGTCGACGGCACGCTGGAAGGCCGCCATGGAGTTCTCGGCGGCACCCGCCGCACCGCCGCGGTGGGCGAGCGCGATCGGGTGGGGAGCGTCGAGGTAGGGCCAGCGGGACCAGGCCCACGAGCCCTCACCGCCAGCGGGCACGGCGGGACGGTACCGCGTGGCCGCCCGGCCGGCGTGCGGGCGGTCCAGGCTCGCCGTGACCGGTCAGCGGCCGAGGACGCCGACCCCGGCGGCGGCCGCCGCCCACAGCACGCTGGCCAGGGTGCCGATGATGAACCGCTCGGCCGCGCCGGGGTGGCGAAGCTCGGGGTAGCGGCCCAGGCCCTTGACGGCGAGCACGACGGCGAGCCCCTCCGGCCAGCCGGCCAGCAGCGTCGCGGCGACCCCGGCCCGCTCCAGCGCCCCGATCCACGCACCGCCACGCAGGACGCCCGGCTCGCTGGGCGTCGGCGCGTCCGGGGCCCGGGGAGGCACGTCACCGCCCGGCCGGCTGGCCAGGCGCAGCACCGCGACCGTCGCCGGCCCGCCGCCGAGCACGGCCACGAGCATCGCCGACGAGAGGATCAGCCCGGAGACGGCGCCGCCGGTGGCCGGGACGGCGGCGGCGAGTGCGGCCGCCGCGGCGAGACCGGTCGCCGCGGCGGCGGGGGAGAGCCACCACACCGGGCCGTGGGCGGCGAGCCGTGGCAGCCAGCCGGGAAGCGAGCAGGCGGCGGTCAGTGCCAGCAGGAGCAGGACCGTCACGCCGCCACCGCCGCGGCTCGGGCCAGCAGCTCGGCCGCGACGGGGCGCACGGCGTGCTCGTGCTGCCAGAGCGCGGCATGCAGCCGCTGGCGCACAGCCTGCCGGGTCACGCCGAGCCGCCCGGCCGCGGCGGCCTGGGTGAGCCCGCCGGCGACGAGGTCGACGGCCTCCCAGCCCTGCGGCGTCCGCCGCTGCACGATCGCGGCGAGCAGCTGCAGCACCGCCTCCGCGCTCCGCGTGGCTGCGCCGTCCGGCCCGGACACCGCCACGCCCTCCGTGACCTGCTTGGCGTGGTCGACCGCGGCCCGCGCGTGCTCGAAGGCCGGCCCGGCCCCCGCTCGGGTGCTGGCCGGCAGCGGTCGCCGCACCGGCCCCAGCCCGATCCCCGTCCGCCACGATCCGGTCCGTACGAGCCGCAGGACCAGGTCGACGAGGTCGCCGGGGGAGGCGAGCACTCCCTGGACCTCGTCACCGGCGGTCCGTTCGAAGCCCCGCAACACCGCGCTCTCCGGCACGGTCGCGGCGATCTCGTCGAGGAGCCCGTCGACGAGGTCGGGCGAGCTCCGGCTCCGGCGCTGGTCCACGGTCACGACGGCAAGGAAACCGGGGGGGTCGGACGGATCGGCCACAGTGCAAGGATGCAGCCTTGCGATGGCTCTGTCAAGCCTCCAGGCTTGATTTGGTGAAGGCAAGGAAACGGCTCAGCCGAACGCCTGCGCGCCGCGGGGGAGGACCGGGCGACCACCACGCGGTGTCACCAGGTAGGTCCCGTGGTCCGCGAAACCGGCCACCCGGACCGCCCCGGTGAACGCATCGTGCCAGGCCAGGTCTCCGCCCTCGACCTCCGTCGAACCGTCCCGGCACACCGCCAGGGCGATCCCCTCGATGCCGTCCACCTGATCCGCGAGGCCGCGCAGGAACGGTGCGAGCACGCCGACCCGCTCGTGCTGGGGTGGATCGGGAGGGACCTCGTCGATGCCGACCACCAACGCGACCTGGCCGGCAGGACCGGCGAGGACGAGCAGCAGGCTGCCCGGGTCGGCCTCACCGGCTGCGGCCAGGACGTCGAGGACGGCCAGCGCGTCGCTGACGGTGGCCACGGAGCCCGGGCAGTCGGGACCCGGGCAGTCGGGACCCGGACGGCGGGACCCCGGACGGCGGGACCCCGGACGGTCGGGGCACCGGGGAGTCGGAGGGCTGTGGCGGCTGGGAGGCGAGAAGTGGTCGGTCATGGGCGAGACCCTGACGGGCCTGGGCTGTGGACCGTGCCGGCGCTCCACAGCCCGGTCGTGGTACGCGGCCGCCGTTGCCCGGGGGTGCGCGGGTGCTTGGATTGCCCGCATGAGCGCAGGCACCGCCCTCGTCCGGCGCCCCGGTCCGCGCCTGGCGGCCGGACTGGTGACGCACGTGGAGCGTCGCCCGGTCGACGTGGACCGTGCGCTGCTCCAGCACGCCTCCTATGTCGCCGCGCTCGCGGACGCCGGCTGGCGTCCGGTGGAGGTCGAGCCGGCCGACGACCACCCGGACGCTGTCTTCGTCGAGGACACCGTGGTGGTCGTCGACGACCTCGCGGTGCTCACCCGGCCGGGCGCGGCCGAGCGGCGGGGCGAGGTGGCCGGTGCCCGGCAGACGGTGACGGAGCTCGGGCTGGGGGTGGCCGAGATCCGGGCGCCGGGGCACCTCGACGGCGGGGACGTGCTCCAGGTGGGCTCGACGGTGTACGTGGGCCGCGGCGGCCGCACCGACGGCGAGGGGATCCGGCAGCTGCGTCGGCTGCTGGCCCCTCTGGGTCGCACTGTGGTGCCCGTGTCACTCGGCGACGTGCTCCACCTGAAGTCCGCGGCCACCGCGCTGCCGGACGGCACCGTGGTGGGTCAGCGGCACCTGCTCGACCCGAGCCCCTTCCCGGCCTGGCGGGAGGTGGACGAGGAACCGGGCTGCCACGTCGTCCCGCTCGGCGGCGGGCGCGTGCTCATGGCCGCGTCGGCGCCGCGTACCGCCGACTGGCTCACCGACCTCGGCTTCGACGTCGTCACGGTGGACATCGGCGAGATGGAGAAGCTCGAGGGATGCGTCACCTGCCTGTCGGTGCTGCTTCCCGGCCGCTGACGGGTCGTCGCTCGGCCATGTGCGAGGGAGGGATGGTCGGGCAAGGGCAGAGGACGACGTCCGGGTGGGCGCCTGCCGGCGCAGCGATATGGCACGATCTCGACCGTGACCAGCCGGCCCGCCGAGGCGCAGCACCTCCGCGACCTGGCGCGGCTGCGCCGCGTCCGTGACCGGATCGACCGGGAGTACGCGCAGCCCCTGGATGTCGAAGCGCTCGCCCGCGGCGTGCACATGTCGGCCGGCCACCTCAGCCGCGAGTTCCGGCTCGCGTACGGCGAGTCCCCGTACGGGTACCTCATGACGCGGCGCATCGAGCGGGCGATGGCGCTGCTGCGTCGCGGCGACCTCAGCGTCACCGAGGTCTGCTTCGCGGTCGGCTGCTCGTCGCTGGGGACGTTCAGCACACGGTTCACCGAGCTGGTCGGTGTGCCGCCCAGCGTCTACCGGCGCCGGGCGGCCGGGGCGGCGGAGATGCCGTCGTGCCTGGCGA
>DATHTV010000097.1:0-9485 GCA_035462845.1 Jiangellales bacterium | reverse complement strand
GCACCGCAGTAGACGCCCCGGTTCGAGGTGCGGTTGATCTCCACGTCGCTGTCGCGCACCCGCCGCGAGAGCACGAGCTCGCCCTCGAGCAGCACGTAGAAGCAGGTCGCCGGCTCCCCCTCGCGGAAGAGCACAGTCCCGGCCTCCGCCTCCTCGACCCGGCCCAGGGCCGCGATCTCCTCCCGCTGGGCGTCGTCCAGCGACTCGAACAGGAACAGCGTCCGCAGGTCGTCCGCCGTGAGTCGCACGGCTCCTCCTAGCGTCCCTCGAGGTAGCGGTGGACGAGGGTGACGGCCATCGCGCCCTCACCCACGGCCGAGGCCACCCGCTTGACCGACTCGGCCCGGACGTCCCCGGCGACGAACACCCCCGGGATGCTGGCCTCGAGGATGTACGGGTCGCGGTCCAGCGGCCAGCCGTCCGGTCGGCGCCCGTCGACGAGCAGGTCCGGCCCGGTGCGCAGGAAGCCGCGCCGGTCCCGCTCCAGGGTGCCGTCGAGCCACCCGGTGCCCGGCTCGGCCCCGATGAACACGAAGCACCATGGCGCGTCGACGGTCTCGGTCGCCCCGGTCCTTGAGTCCCGGACCGCCACGCGCTCGAGGCGGGGCGCACCCTCGAGGGCCGCCACCTCGGCGCAGGTGCGCACCTCGACCCCGGGCGTCCGGGCGATCTGCTCGACCAGGTAGTGCGACATCGCCCGGCCCAGGTCGTCGCCGCGCACCAGCACCCGGACCCGCCGCGCGTAACGGGCGAGGTGCACGGCCGCCTGCCCGGCGCTGTTGGCGCCCCCGACGACCACGACCTCCTCGTCGGCGCAGCCGGGCGCCTCGACCGCCGCCGACCCGTAGAAGAGCCCGTGACCCGTCAGGTCCTCCTCACCCGGCACCCCCATGCGGCGGTACGAGACGCCGGTGGCCAGCACCACGGCGTGGGCCGCCACCTCGCCCCCGTCGGCGAAGCGCAGCACCCGGGCGCCCCCGCGGGCCTCGAGCCCCACCACGTCGCGCGTCGTCAGCAGCTCCGCCCCGAAGCGGACCGCCTGGCGGCGGGCCCGGTCGGTGAGCTGCGCCCCGCTCACGCCGTCGGGGAAGCCGAGGTAGTTCTCGATGCGCGCGCTCTGCCCCGCCTGGCCGCCGCTGGAGTAGCGCTCGACCAGCACCGTCCGCAGCCCCTCGCTCGCCCCGTACACGGCCGCGCCCAGCCCGGCGGGTCCGGCGCCGACGATGACGAGGTCGTAGAAGTCCGTCGTGGGCTCGGTGGCGAGGCCGACGGCGGTGGCGAGCTCACCGGTGGACGGACGCCGCAGCGCGGT
Organism: Jiangellales bacterium; assembly: GCA_035462845.1. Classification (GTDB taxonomy): domain Bacteria; phylum Actinomycetota; class Actinomycetes; order Jiangellales; family Jiangellaceae; genus DASTQL01. Next base: position 8,173 of record DATHTV010000097.1, on the reverse strand, counting down.
ACCCTCCGCGGTCACGACGACGGGCACGTCGTCGGGCCCGGCTCCCGCCGCCTCGAGCAGGCGCGCCCCCTCCGCCTCGTCCGCGCCGAACCAGCGGTACGGGACCTGGTTGCGTGCCAGGAAGTCGCGCACGTCGTGGCTGGCGGCGGAGAGCCGGTGGCCGACGACCCGGATCCCCTCCACCTCGTGGTCGCCCGCGGCGCGCCAGGCGTCGAGCAGCGCGTCGACGACGGGGTACAGCTTCTCGTCCGGCGGGTCCCACGGCTTGAGCAGGTAGTGGTCGAGGTCGACGACGTTGATCGCGCGGATCGCGGCGTCGGTGTCGGCGTAGGCGGTGAGCAGCGCCCGGCGGGCGTGGGGAAAGACGTCCATCGCCTGCTCGAGCATCTCGACGCCGGTCATGCCCGGCATCCGGTGGTCGGCGAGGATCGCGGCCACCCGCGCACCGCGGAGCTTGAGCCCTCGGAGGGCCTCGAGCGCCTCCTCGCCGGACTCGGCGCGGACGATCCGGTGGGTCTCGGCGTAGCGGCGGCGGAGGTCGCGGGCCACCGCCCGCGAGACCCCGGGATCGTCGTCGACGGTGAGGATGACCGGCCGCTCGCCCGTCTCGGCGGAAGTGCTCACCGGGTCACCTCCGCGGCGGGTCCGGCGTGGATGGTCGTGTCGTCGAGCAGGCAGTACGCCCAGTGCTCGCCGGGCTCGAGGGAGGCGATGACCGGGTGACCCTCGGCGTCCGCGTGGGCCCGGGCGTGCCGGCCCGGTGAGGAGTCGCAGCACCCGACGTGCCCGCAGGTCAGGCAGATCCGCAGGTGCACCCACCGGGCACCGGTCCGCAGGCACTCCGCGCAGCCCTCCGACCCGGGGAGCACCGCGCGGACCGCAGACGAGGCGTGCGGGCACGGGCTCGACGCCGGGAGCGGGAAGCGTAGGACGGCGGTCGTGTCGACCGCGGGCGACGTCCCCCTCACCGAGTCGAGCACGGTGCGGGCGAGCGCGGCGTGGCTGGCCCGCTCCGCGTCCACGACCTTGTGCGCCCCGGCAGCGGCCAGCTCGTCGACGTCCGCGTCGCCGACCGGTCGCACCACGATCACGGCCTCCGGAGCCAGGTTGGCCACCACAGCCGTGATGCGCGCGGCGTGCTCCGGCCCGTCGTCCGCGACGACCACCGCCCGGGCCCGCCGGACGCCGGCCTCGGCCAGGATGTGCGACTTCGTCGAGTCTCCGCGGACGACCCGGTGGCCCCTCCGCTCGGCGTCGGCGGCTCCGTCGGGGTTGAGCGTCAGCACCACCAGGGGCACGCCCCGGGCGGAGAGCTCGTCGGCCAGCGCGCCCGACGCCTGTCCCCAGCCGGAGATGACCACGTGGTCCGTCAGCTCGCCCTCGCCGGCGTCGTCCCCGCGCGGGCCGGCGCCGGCGGGGTGCGACAGGCCGCGGGCGGCCCGGGCGGCCGCCCGTCGCACCCCCAGGGCGTGCTCGACCCGCCTGCCCGCAGCCGCCAGCAAGGGTGTCGCGACCATGAGGAGCACGGTGACGGCGATGAAGACCTGGGTGCCCTCGGTGCCCAGCCCGGCCGGGGTGAGGCCCGCGGAGCGGCCGGCGGTCTCGAGCACGAAGGAGAACTCGCCCACCTGGGCGAGCACGAGGGCCGCTCCGACGGCCGGGCCGGCGCCCACGCGCAGAGCGGACGTCGCGACCAGCCCCGCGACGACCTTGACCAGCAGGACCGCGGCCAGGGCGAGCAGGACCAGCGGCAGGTTGTCGAGCACGAAGCCGACGTCGAGCAGCATCCCCACGGAGACGAAGAAGACGGCCGAGAAGATGGTCTGGAGCGGGAGCACCTCGCCGAGCGCGTGGGACGACTGCCGGCTCTCGCTGACCACCAGGCCGGCCAGGAAGGCGCCGAGCGAGACGGAGACACCCGCCAGCGCGGTGAGGTACGCCGTGCCGATGCAGATGGCCACGATCGCCAGCAGGAAGACCTCGGGGGAGCAGACCCGGGCGACCTGCTCGAGCAGTGGCGGCATCACTCGGCGGGCCAGCACGAGCACCAGCGCGATGATGCCGGCGGCCTTCGCCAGCGCGAGGAGCAGTGGTCCCGCCCCGGAACCCTGAGCGCTCACCCCGAGCAGTGGGACGACGAGGACCATCAGCACCACCGCGAGGTCCTGGAAGATCAGCACCGCCAGGGCGAGCTGTCCCCTCGTCGTCGACGTCTCACCCGCGTCACCGAGCAGCTTGAGCACGATCGCGGTCGAGCTGAGTGCGACCAGGAAGCCGGTGAACAGCCCGGTGCGCCAGTCCACGCCCGCCAGGGCGAGCACGGCGACGACGAGCCCGCAGGTCACGCCGACCTGCAGACCACCTCCGACCAGGATCCACCGCCGGATCCGCGCCAGCCGCTCGAGCGAGAACTCGATGCCGATCGTGAACAGCAGGAGGATGACGCCGATCTCCGCGGCAGCCTCCACCGTCTCCTGGCGCTGCACGACGCCGAGCTGGGCCGGACCGATGAGGACCCCGGCGAGCAGGAAGCCGACGATCGGGACCACCCGGACCCGGACGCTGAGGTACCCGATGACCGCCGCCGCGACGACGAGTGCCGCGGTCGGGCCGAGGAACGGCGGCGGTCCCGACGCCTCCGCCGCCAGCACCGCACCGTGCAGCACGCGACCTCCCGCTGGTCCAGGCGTAGGTAGTCAAGCCGCCGACGGGATCGCTGTCCACGCGAAGGCGTGCGCCGACGGCGAACGGGGGCCACGATGGGTCGCTGTGGCGACGTGCGAGCACCTTGACGGCCGAGGTCCGGACCCCGAGCCCTCGACCCGGGACGGCTGCGAGGACTGCCTGCGCACCGGCGGCCGCTGGGTCCACCTGCGCCTGTGCCTGGACTGCGGGCACGTCGGGTGCTGCGACTCCTCGCCGAACCGGCACGCCTCGGCGCACGCGCGGGCGTCGGGCCACTCCGTGGTCCGGTCGGCGGAGCCGGGTGAGGAGTGGCGCTGGTGCTACGTCCACGAGGTCGGCAGCCGGACCTGACGGGCGCCGCGACAGCCGCTCCACCCGGGCACGAGCCGGCGTGAGATGCTCCACAACCCCTGCCGCAGCGGTGTTACCGGCGCGTACGGTCGGCTCATCCGACCAGCGGGAGGCGAGCCGTGAGGCGCGAGCGTGACCGGCCCTGGGTGATGCGCACGTACGCCGGGCACTCCTCGGCGACCGAGTCCAACGCGCTCTTCCGGCGCAACCTCGGCAAGGGGCAGACCGGGCTCTCGGTCGCGTTCGACCTGCCCACGCAGACCGGCTACGACCCCGACGACGAGCTGGCCCGCGGCGAGGTGGGCAAGGTCGGCGTGCCGGTCGCGCACCTGGGCGACCTGCGGGCGCTGTTCGACGGCATCCCGCTCGGCGAGATGAACACTTCGATGACGATCAACGCGCCGGCGATGTGGCTGCTCGCGCTCTACGTGGCCGCGGCCGAGGAGCAGGGCGTCGACGTGTCGACGCTGCAGGGCACGACGCAGAACGACATCGTCAAGGAGTACCTGTCCCGGGGCACGTACGTCTTCCCGCCCGGGCCGTCGATCCGGCTGGTCACGGACATGGTCGTGTGGACGGTGCAGCACGCCCCGACGTGGAACCCCGTCAACATCTGCAGCTACCACCTCCAGGAGGCCGGCGCGACGCCCGTGCAGGAGGTGGCGTACGCGATGTGCACCGCGGTCGCGGTCCTCGACGCCGTCCGGGCCTCCGGCCAGGTGCCGCCCGAGCGCTTCGGCGAGGTGGTCGGCCGGATCTCGTTCTTCGTCAACGCCGGCGTGCGGTTCGTCGAGGAGATGTGCAAGCTGCGGGCGTTCGCCGAGCTGTGGGACGAGGTCACCCGGGAGCGCTACGGCGTCACGGACGAGCGGATGCGCCGCTTCCGCTACGGCGTCCAGGTGAACTCGCTCGGCCTGACCGAGGCGCAGCCCGAGAACAACGTCCAGCGGATCGTGCTGGAGATGCTCGCGGTGACCCTGTCCAAGCGCGCTCGCGCCCGCGCCGTCCAGCTCCCGGCGTGGAACGAGGCCCTCGGCCTGCCCCGCCCGTGGGACCAGCAGTGGTCCCTGCGGATCCAGCAGGTGCTCGCGTACGAGACCGACCTGCTGGAGTACGGGGACCTCTTCGACGGCTCGCACGTGGTCGAGGCCGAGGTGGCCCGTCTGGTCGCCGACGCCCGGACCGAGATGGAGCGGGTGCTCGAGCTGGGCGGTGCGGTGCCCGCCGTCGAGTCCGGCTACATGAAGCAGCAGCTGGTCGCCGCGCACGCCGAGCGGCGCCGCCGGATCGAGAGCGGCGAGGACGTGGTGGTCGGTGTCAACCGCTTCACCGAGTCCGAGCCCTCACCGCTGACGGCGGACCTGCGCACCGCGATCCAGACGGTGGACCCCGAGGCCGAACGGGCCGCGGTCGAGGGGGTGCGCGCCTGGCGCGCCGCGCGGGACTCGTCGCGGGTCGCCGCCGCGCTGGACCGGCTCCGGGCCGACGCGATGACCGGCGTGAACCTCATGGACGCGTCCCTGGAGTGCGCCCGCGCCGGGGCGACGACGGGGGAGTGGGCGGGTGCGCTGCGCGAGGTCTTCGGGGAGTACCGCGCTCCCACGGGCGTCTCGGGTGACGTGGGCGTGCACGGGGAGGTCGGGGCGGAGCTGGCGGCGGTCCGGGAGGCCGTCCGGCGCACCGGGGGGGAGCTGGGCGGCGGCCGGCTGCGCCTGCTCGTCGGCAAGCCGGGGCTGGACGGCCACTCCAACGGGGCCGAGCAGGTCGCCGTGCGCGCCCGTGACGCCGGCTTCGAGGTCGTCTACCAGGGGATCCGGCTGACGCCGGCCCAGATCGTCGCCGCGGCGGTGCAGGAGGACGTGCACTGCGTCGGGCTGTCGGTGCTGTCGGGGTCGCACATGGAGCTCGTGCCCGAGGTGCTGCGCGGGCTGCGGGAGGCGGGACTCGCCGACGTCCCCGTCGTGCTCGGCGGGATCGTGCCGGCCGAGGACGCCGCGGAGTTGCACGCGATGGGCGTGGCCGAGGTGTTCACGCCCAAGGACTTCGGGATCACCGAGATCATGGGCCGGGTCGTGGACGCGATCCGCGCTGCCCACGGGCTGGCGCCCGCGGGCGAGGCCGTCCCCGCCCCCTGACGCCGGATGTTCACGACACGCCGACGGCGAGCGAGCTCGCCGCGGCGTGTCGTGAACATCCGGCGAGCTGGCCGGGGGGCGGGCTGTGGTCAGCCCCCTGGGCGGGGCAGCAGCCCCCGCTCGTACGCGATCGTCACCGCGCGGGTGCGGTCGTCGACGCCGAGCTTGGCGAAGACGTTCAGCAGGTGCGTCTTCACGGTCGCCTCGGCGATGTGCAGCTCGGCCGCGATGGCGGGGTTGGAGAGGCCGTGCGCGACCAGGGCGAGGACCTCGGTCTCGCGGGCCGTCAGCCGCTCACCGGAGCCACGGACGCTGGTCATGAGCCGGCCCGCCACGGGCGGGGCGAGGACGGTCTCGCCCCGGGCCGCGGCGCGGACCGCGGCGGCGAGCTGCTCCCGCGGGGTGTCCTTGAGCAGGTAGCCCGTCGCGCCGGCCTCGACCGCTCGCAGGATGTCGCCGTCGGTGTCGTACGTGGTGAGCACGAGGACCCGCGTACGGGGTAGCTCGGCGACGATCCGGGCCGTCGCACCTGCGCCGTCCAGCCGCGGCATCCGCAGGTCCATGAGGACGAGGTCGGGCCGCAGTGCCCGGGACATCGCCAGGGCCTCCTGGCCGTCGCCGGCCTCGCCCACCACCTCGAGGTCCGGTTCGGCGCCGAGCATGCCGGCGAGCCCCGCCCGGACGACGGGGTGGTCGTCGGCGAGCAGGATGCGGACGGGTGCCACGAGCGGTCAGGCTAGTCGCGGCACGTACTACGCTCGCTCCGCCCGCTCCCGACACCCTCCATGGAGGCCACGTGACCGTCCCCGCACCGCCTCCCGGGTGGACTCGTCTCCTGGTCAAGAGCAAGCTCGGCGCGGGCCGCGACTTCACCGTGCTCGACCCGTCGACGGAGCAGCAGCGCTACGTCGTGGACGGGAAGATCGGGCCCCGTCCGAGGGCCGAGGTCCGGGACGCCGCAGGGGCCGTGCTCTACCAGGTCAGGGGGACGCTCCTCGGCGTCCCGAAGCACATGACGATCAGCGACGCCGGCGGAGCGGAGGTGGCATCGCTCAAGGCCAGGATGTTCTCGCCGATCAAGTCCCGGATGACGCTCGAGGTCCCGTCGGGAGAGCCTTGGGAGCTGGAGGGCTCCTTCATCGAGAAGAACTACTCGGTCACCGCGGCGGGCCGACCGATCGTCCAGATCTCCCAGAAGTGGGTGACGATCCGCGACACCTACACCCTGGACGTCGCGGACGGGACCGACCCCGGTGTCGCCCTCGCGGTGCTCTGGGCCGTCGACCGGTGGGTCGAGCGGGACTGACCGTGCACGTCACGGGACGCTGAGGGCGACCACGGTTCCCCTCCCCGGCGCCGAGTCGACGGTGAGGCGGCCGCCGACGGCAGCAGCCCGCGACCCCATGCCACGCAGGCCGAAGCCCTCGGCCCCGTCCGGGTCGAACCCGCGCCCGTCGTCGCGCACCTCGACGGTCGCTCCCGTCCCCTCGTACCGCAGCCGCAGCAGTACGTGGGCGGCGGCGGCGTGCTTGCGGACGTTCGCCAGCGCCTCCTGGGCGGCGCGCAGGAGGACCACCTCGCGGTCGGCCGACAGCGGGCGGGCGGGCCCGTCGACGACGACCTCGACGGGGACTCCGACCTCGCGGGACACCCGGGCGGCGAGCCGCCGCAGCGCGTCCGCCAGTGAGGTGTCCTCCAGGTCGACCGGACCGAGAGCGGCCACCAGGGCACGGGCCTCGGCCAGGTTGTCCCGGGCCGTGCGCTCGACCAGGGCGAGGCGGTCCCGGGCGGCGGCCGGGTCGGTCTGCAGGACGGCGTCCGTCGCCTGGCTCAGCGCCACGATGCTGGTGAAGCCCTGGGCCAGCGTGTCGTGGATCTCCGCCGCCAGCCGGGCCCGCTCGGCGAGGACGCCGCGCGCGTGCTCCGCCTCGGCGAGCTCGGCCCGCGTGCGTTCGAGCTGCTCGATGAGCTCCGCCCGCCTGTCGCTCTCGACCACGATCCCGGTGATCCAGAAACCCAGCAGCAGCGACAGGACCAGGTTGACCGCCCCGGTGACGAGGGCGTCCTGGAGGCTGTCGCCGGCGAGGGCCCGGACGACCACCAGTCCGGAGAGGCCGACGACGTTGGCCACCACCGCCGCGCGGGTCGTCAGCATCGCCCAGCTCTGCGGGAGCAGGAGCAGCAACATCAGGTACCCGGCGCCGAGCACCTGCGTGAGGACGAGGAACGCCACCCACGCCGGCACCAGGTACGCGAGTGCGAGGCCGGTGCGCTCGAGGAACAGCGCCCGGCGCCCGGCGAGCGCGTACGCCAGGCCGACCACCGCGAGCACCGCGAGGCCGAGGACCCGCTGCCCCGGCGTCAGGCCGGCCGTGGCGAGGACCAGCAGGGCGAGCACGGCCAGGGCCGCGTACTCCGCGGCGTGCCAGCCGACGCGGGTGCGGTCCCAGTAACCGGGCGGTACCTCGTCGGTCACCGGTCGTCCCGGCGCTGCCAGCGGAAGGTCCGCAGGCAGAGCACGAGGGCCACCACGACCCACGCCGTGAGCACGGCGGCGGTGAGGCCGTGCTGCCAGGAGCCGCCGACCTCCTCGGCGGCGAACGAGTCCGGCAGGAACACCGAGCGCATTCCCTGGGCCATCCACTTCAGCGGGAACACCGCCGCCACCTGCTGCAGCCAGGTCGGCAGCTGGCTGTAGACGAAGAAGACGCCGGAGATGAACTGGAGCACGAGCACGACCGGCGTGACCACGGCGCTGGCGCTCTTGCCGGAGCGCGGCACGCTCGAGTACGCGATCCCGCACAGCGTTCCCGCGGTGATCCCGAGCAGGGCGACCCAGGTGAAGGTGAGCCACCGGTCCGGGTCGGTCGGCAGCGCGACGTCGAAGACCACGACCGCGGTGGCGAGGAGCAGCACGAGCTGGGCGACGGCGGTGACCAGGACCTGGCCGATCTTGCCGAGGAAGTAGGCCGAACGGGGCATCGGGGTGCCGGCCAGCCGCT
>DATHTV010000096.1:0-5981 GCA_035462845.1 Jiangellales bacterium | reverse complement strand
AACGTCCCGCAGTCGTGCACGACCGCGTAGTCGAGCACGTCGACCTCGGCCGTCTCGGGGTCGACCTCGACGACCGCCGCGTGCACGCCGCTGGCGAAGGTCGACCGCGGCGGCGAGTAGTAGCCGGTCGCCTCCAGCCCGGGCTCGTCGCCCTCGTCCACCGGAGGGCGGGTGATGTCGGACGTGCCGGCGAACTGAGTGGCCAGCCGGGCCTGCTCGTCGAAGGCGTAGCGGAGCGGGTTGGACAGCACGGCGACCGTGCCCAGGGCAATGCCCGACGACGGCACCCCCTTGACCCTGACGACCCCGTCGACGAGCTCCAGGTCCCGCGGGTCGGCCTCCAGCGCCTCCCCCGCGACCTTGAGGGCCTTGTGCCTGACCTTGCGCGCCGCGACCCCGATGGCGTTGCCGCTCATCACCGCCGCCCGCGAGGCGAACGTCCCGACCGCGTACCGGAACCGTCGGGTGTCCCCCGTCGTCACGCTCACCCGGTCCAGCGGGACGCCCAGCTCGGAGGCGACGATCTGGGCGAAGGCGGTCTGGTGCCCCTGCCCCTGTGTGGTCAGCCCGGTCGCCACGACCACGCTGCCGTCGCTCTCGACCTTGACCCAGCCCCCCTCGTACGGGCCCACGCCGGTGCCCTCGACGTAGCAGGCCAGGCCGATCCCCACCCGGCGGCCGTCCGCAGCCGCCTGCGCCCGGTAGGCCTCGAAGCCGTCCCACCCGACCATGTCCGTGAGCATCTCGAGCCCGGCCGGGTAGTCCCCGCTGTCGTAGACCAGCGGGCGCCCGTCCTGGAACATCAGCCCCTGGTCGTACGGCATCTCCTCGGGCTGGATGAAGTTGCGCCGGCGCACCTCGGCGCGGTCCAGGCCCAGCTCGTCGGCGACGGCGTCCATGGTGCGCTCCATGGCGTACACGCCCTGCGGCCGCCCGGCTCCGCGGTACGGGGTGACGATGACGGTGTTCGTGTAGAGGCTCCACCACTCGCAGCGGTAGGCCCCGGGCTTGTACGGCCCGAGCAGCTGCGTCGACGTGATGATCGGCACGATGACGCCGTACGGGGTGTAGGCGCCGTTGTCGTGCCAGAAGGCCACGTCCAGCCCGAGCAGCCGGCCGTCGTCGTCGAAGCCGACCCGGACCCGCTGCTGCTGACCCCGCTCGTGCGCGCTGGACACGAAGTGCTCGCGGCGGTCCTCCACCCACTTGACCTCGCGCCCGAGGCGGATCGCCGCCCACGGCACCAGGATCTCCTCGGGCCACGGGTGGACGATCTTGACGCCGAACCCACCGCCCACGTCGGGCGCGACCACCTCGACCCGATCCGGCGGCAGCCCGAGCTTGGCGGCCAGGGCGGCCCGCACGCTGGTCGAGGCCTGGGTGGAGGTGTAGACGCGCAGGCTCCGGTCGTCGGCGTCCCATCGCGCGAGCACGCCCTTGCCCTCCATGGGCATCGACGCGCTCCGCTCGACCTCGAGGTCGAGCTCGAGCACGTGCGGTGCGGCGGCGACCGCGGCGCGGGCGTCGCCGACCTCCTCCACCCGGTGGGCGGCCACGTTGCCCGGCACGTCGTCGTGCACGAGCCGGTCGGCGGCGCGGGCCGCGGCCACGCCGACGACGGGGGGCAGGACGTCGTAGCCGACCCGGATCCGGTCGCACACGTCCTCGGCCACGTACCGGTCGACCGCGACGACCATGACGACCGCCTCGCCCACGTGGTTGACCTCGTCGCGGGCCAGCGGGTACGGCGTGCGCGGGGCGGTGAGGGCGGGGTGCGGGATGAGCAGTGGGAGCGGCTCGGCGACGCGGCCCTCGAGGTCGTCGTACGTGTAGATCGCCACGAGGCCCTCGACCTCCAGCGCCGCGGAGACGTCGACGTCCAGCACCCGCGCGTGGGCGTGCGGGCTGCGGACGAAGGCCACCCCGAGCGCGTCGTGGCCGAGGTCGTCGAGGTACCGGCCCTGCCCGGCGAGCAGCCGCGCGTCCTCGACCCGCAGGACCGGCTCGCCGATGCTGCTCGTCGTCATCGGCCGGCCTCCGCTCGACGGATCTCCGCGGCACGCAGCACGGAGGCCACGATGTTCTGGTACCCGGTGCAGCGGCACAGGTTGCCCGCGATCGCCTCCCTGGCCTCGGCCTCGTCGGGGTCCGGGTGCTCGTCGAGGTAGGCGGTGACCGTCGTGACGAAGCCGGGGGTGCAGAAGCCGCACTGGAGGCCGTGGCACTCCCGGAACGCCTGCTGCACGGGGCCGAGCGACCCGTCGGGGCGGCAGCAGCCTTCCACCGTGGTCAGCTCCTCGCCGTCGACGGTGACGGCGAGCAGCAGGCAGGACCGCACCGGCGCACCGGCGAGCAGGACCGTGCAGGCGCCGCAGACCCCGTGCTCGCAGCCGACGTGGGTGCCGGTGAGCCGGAGGTCGTGCCGCAGGAAGTCCGCCAGCGTGCGACGGGCGGGCACCCGGGCCGATCGCGGCACGCCGTTGACCACGACGGCCACCTCGTGCAGGGCATCGGCTCCGGTCACGCGGCGGCCCCCTGGGGGCGGGCCCGGCCGGCGGCGTCGGCCAGCGCGCGGGCCGTGAGCACCTCGGCCAGGTGGCTCCGGTAGGCGGCGCTCGCGTGGATGTCGCCGTCGGGGCGCTGCCCGGCCACGGCCAGCCGCGCCGCGGCGGCCCAGTCCGCCGAGTCCACCGGCCGGTCCTCGACCGGCCCGAGCACGTCGACCGTCGCCGGGACGTCCCCCATCGAGACGTACGCGACCCGGGCCGCCCGGACGCGGCGGTCGGCGTCGAGGGACACCAGGGCGCCGACGCCGCAGACGGCGTAGTCGCCGTGTCGGCGGGACACCTCGTGCCAGGCCGACCCGCTCCCCTCGCGGGGCCGGCGGAACAGCACCGACGTGGCGAGCTCGCCGGGCTGCAGGGCGGACTCCAGTGGGCCGAGGAAGAAGTCCTCGGCGGCGACCGTCCGCTCCCCCTCCCGCCGGGCGAGGACGACCTCGCCGTCGCAGAGCACCAGCACGGCCGTCATCTCGCCGCTCGGGTCGGCGTGGACGATGCTCCCGACGGTCGTCCCGCGGTTGCGGATCGTCGGGTGGGCCACGTGCCGCAGCGCCTGCCGCAGCAGCGGGAGCGCGGTCGACGCCGCACGGTCGCGTTCGACCGCGGCGTGCCGGGCCAGTGCGCCCACTCGGACGCCGTCGGCCCCGACCTCCACCCCGTCGAGCCCGGGCAGCCGGTTGACGTCCACCAGGTGCTCGGGCGCAGCCAGTCGCATCGCGAGCATCGGGAGCAGGCTCTGACCGCCCGCCAGGACCTTGCCGTGCTCGCCGGCCTCGGCCAGGACGTCGAGCGCCTCGGCGAGCGTCTCCGGCCGGTGGTAGGCGAAGGGCGAGGGCTTCATGAGGTGATCCTGCCCTCCGACGGGTGCCGGGCGCTCGACTCCCGGCAGAGACGTTGCGGACCGTCGCGGTCAGTCGATGCCGCGCATCTGCATCACCTTGAGGGCGAGCGCAAGATCCAGCCGCAGGTCCGGGTCCTCGGTGAACGGCCCCACGAGCCGCTCGAGCTTGCCGATGCGGTAGCGCAGCGTGTTGTAGTGGAAGTGCAGCGCGCGCGCTGCGTGCGCCACGTTGAGGTTGCAGTCGAGCAGCACCTGCAGGGTCTGCCGCAGGTCCGCGGCGTCGGGGTCGTCGGCGGCGAGGTCTCCCAGCGTCCCCGCCGCGAAGTCCCGCAGCTCGGTGGGGTCCCGCACCTGGCTGAGCAGCCGGAACGCGCCCAGGGCGTCGAAGTGGGCGACCGAGCCCGGACCCGACGTCCGCCGGCCGACGTGCACCGCTCGGCGCGCCTGCTCGTACGCGTCGGGCAGCGCCGCCGGGTCGTCGACCACCCGGCTGACGCCCACCGAGAAGGACCGCCGTCCGCCGCCGCCGTCGCCGCGCACCTCCCGGACCACGTCGCGGACCGTACGGTCGGCATCGGCGCCGGCGGGCACGCCGAGCAGTGCCACGACCTCCTGCGCGAAGCCGACGACCGGCGCCCGAGGGTCGCGGGCCCGCACCGCGCCCTGCCATGCGGCGGCGAAGCGCTCCTGGACCGGCCGCTGCTCGAGACCACCGCCCGGCGCCGGCCCGGCCTGCGGGTCGAGCGCGGCGACGACGACGACCAGGGGGCGCTGCACGTCCCACCCCAACGACTCGCAGTGGGCCAGCACGCGGTCGGGCGGCCCGGCTCGGCCGGACAGCACGTCGCGCAGGAAGTCGCCGCGGTACTTGCCCTCGACGGCGGACACCGCGAGCTGCTTGGTGACCGCGAGCGCGGCCACCGTCGCCGCCCGCTCGAGCACCCGGACGTCGTTGCCGTCCAGCTCCCGGTCCCGGGAGAACGCGACGATTCGGCCGTGGTCGACCCGGCCCGCCACCACGGCCACCACCGCGTGCCACCCGCCGACCTCGTCGTGGTGGTGCACACCGGGCGGCTCCCGCTCCGTCCGGAACCGGCCGGACGGGTCGAAGCAGGCACCGGACCGCAGCGCGGCGAGGACGCCGGCGTCGCCTCCCTCGGCCAGCACCCGGCCGTCGTTGGTCGTCGCGAGCACCACGGCGTCCAGCACGTCGGCCATCTCCGAGGCCAGCTCGTGCAGGCCCCCGCCCTCGAGCACGACGCCGACCAGGGCACGGTGCACCTCGTCGCTGCGCTCCAGGACGGCGGCCTGCCGGTGCAGCACGGCAGTGAGCACCTGGTTGAGCACGTCGTCGAACGCGACCCCGTCCGGCAGCTCGACGAGCGGCAGCCGGCACCGGTCCGCGGCGGCCACGGCGTCGGCCGGGATCTCGTCGAGGTAGCGGTGCAGCTTGACGGCCAAGGCGGCCAGGCCGCGCCGCTCGAGCTCACCCACGAGGGACGCGAGGCCGGCCGTGTTGCCGCGCAGGGGGTAGCCGGTCGTGAGCAGCAGCTCGTCGGGCTTGACCCAGGGGAGGATGTCGGGCACCTCCATGACGTTCACCCGGCCGACGACGCGGTCCAGGCCGTCCGCGCCGCCCAGCACCCGCGCGCCGTGCAGGGACGGGAGGCCCAGCAGCTCTCGCACCGAGAGGCCGGTCGCCTGCGCGCCCCGCGGGGCCCCTGGCAAGTCCTGGGGGTCCTCCCGGGCGGGCTCGGCAACATCCTCCATGCGGCGGACCGTACCCTCCGGCTAGCGTCCGGACGCACAGCGCGCACGACGCGGGGACGGCGACCGCATGGGCGACGGCCAGACGGGCGACGGCCAGACGGATGACGGCCAGGCGAGGACGGACCGACGGCAGAGCGGGAGGTGCAGTGGAGCCGGCAGCGGTGCTGCTGTCCGCCGGACCCGGAGCGACGCGTGCGCCCGCGCTCTCCGCTGCGGCGTCGACTCTGGTCGCGCCGCTGCTGGACGGGCCGGACCGGCCGCTCCGGCTCGTGGGACGCACGCCGGCCGCCGTCCACCTCGCCACCGGCGACGACGACCTCCCGCTGCTGGCGGTGACCTCGGCGCACGCGGTACGGCTCCCGGCCGGGCTGCAGCTGGCCGGGACCAGGCCCGGGGACCTGCCGGCCGGACCCGTCCGCGTGAAGGGCGGCCGCGTGCTGATGGGTGCCGTCGAGGTGCGGGTCGCGCGGTGGTGGGCCCCGCCGCGACCTGCCGTGCTGGACGTCGACCGGGCGCTGGCCGCCTGGTGCCGGCTGGGCCCGCGGTTGCCCTGCCTCGAGCCTGTGGTCGCCGCCGCGCTCCGGGCGGTTGGCGGGCGCGGGCCGGACCTGGCGCGGGCGGTCCCCGCACTCGTCGGCCTCGGCACCGGCCTCACCCCCTCCGGCGACGACGTGCTGGCCGGGGCGCTGGTGACCCTGCGGGCGGTCGCCCGCGGAGGCGGGGCCCGCTGCGGCGCGTACGCCGGCACACTGGCGGACGCGGTGGCCGAGGCGGTGGCCGACGTGCTGACCGGGTCGTCCGCCGGGGTG
>DATHTV010000095.1:0-1891 GCA_035462845.1 Jiangellales bacterium | reverse complement strand
CGCGCGCAGCAGCCGCCCGCTCGGGTCGGTACACGTCGTCGATGACGTCAAGCCGTCCCTCGTTGACGACCTCGTCGACCTGCCGGCGGACGAGTCGTGCTGCGGGCGTCCTGTCCACCCGCTACCGGATGAACGACTCGGTGACCAGCACGGCCAGGCGGTGCGCGTCCACGGACCGGACGCCAGGCGCGGTGACGTCCCCCGGTCGAGTGGCGCGGCCGCCGCACATGCCGGGCATCCCGCCAGATCCACCCCTGAGCAGGGTTGCGGACTCGGTCATGCGCCGATGCCCGGCGGGTCGCCGACCTCCACGGTCGCGCTGGCGCCGTAGAGCTCGTAGTGCCGGGCGGTCCGCTCCCGGTCGACGAGGAAGTCGTCGTCCCGGTCGAAGAAGACCGCGCGCTCGGGGTCGGGTCCCGCGAACGCCTCGACGTCGAGCAGGCTCCGCCAGAGCGTCACCATCGTGAACTCCGTCCGGTCCTCCAGGTCCCGGCGCAGCATGAGCACGCCGCGGTTGCCGGGCGTCCCCGTGTACGCCGGCAGGGCCACCGTGCGCATGTACCTCGCGTACTCGTCGGCCCGGGCCCTCGCCGTCCACCCCGTCCAGGTCCGTACGACCATGGTTCCTCCTACCCGCCGTTGCTCCGTCGGACGACGGTACGGGCCCCACGCGGCGCCGAGGCGCCCGCGTCCGGACGAGTCGCGACCGGCGCCGGGGGACCAGGTCAGCCGTGGGCGCGCCACCAGGCGACAGTCTCGGCCACGGCCTGCTCCAGCGGGGTGACCGGGAGCGGCCCGAACGCCTTCTCGTACGCCGAGCCGTCGATCTCCCACGGGCCCGTCCACTGGTGAGCGATGCCGGCCAGCTCGCGCATCATCGGGTTGACGAGGCCGAGCGTCCGGAGCAGCCACGGCGGTGCTGCCGAGGCGTGAGCCTCACGGCCGAGGGCCGCGCTCGCGAGCCCGAGCAGCTCGCGGCCGGTCGCGGACGCGGCCGGCAGGTGCCAGGGCCGGCCGTCGGCTGCCGCGTTCTCGCCGAGACTGACGAGGCCGCGGCCCACATCGGGCAGGTAGCTCAGCGCGTGCGGCTGGTCGAGGCTGCCCAGCCACCGCGCCTTGCGCCCGGCCACCAGCCGGCCGAAGAAGGTCTCACCCAGAGCGCTGTCGACGCCGTGCGGGCCGAAGTAGTCCGACGCCCTGCCCAGGGTGACCCGGAGGTCGCCGGCGGCGTGGGCGGCGAGCAGCTCGGCGGCCATGTCCCGGCGCAGGGTGCCCTTGCCGTCGGTCGCGCGCTGGGGCGTGGACTCGCTCATCGGGGCCGACCCCGGCCCGTACATGTAGAGGTTGTCGGCGACGACGAGCTTGGCGTCCTCGGCCGCGGTCGCGGTGGCGACCGCGCGGTTGAGCGGGGGAAAGTCCTCCGACCAGCGCGTGTAGTCGGGCTGCGCGCAGTGGTACACGACCTCGGCCCCCCGGACCGCCGCGGCGGCGCCCTGCGGAGTGCCGACGTCGGCGGCCACCGCCTCGACCCCGGCCGGCACCTGGTCGGCCGTGATGCTCCGCCCGACCGCGCGGACCCGGGCCCCGCGCCCGATCAGCTCGGCCAGCACGGCCGAGCCGATGCCACCCCGCGCACCCAGGACGACCGACAGCTCGCTCATTGGTGCACCATCCCCTCGGTTGTAGCCAGTGCGGGTGGTGCGTGGTGAGGCTTCCTGTTGAACCGCCGGCCGGTGGCTGACCGCCCAGCTCGCTCGTCCCTCGAGGACCATCGTGAGATCTGCGGCAGCCGCCGGGCCGGGAAGCCAACACCGGCGCTCGGGATACGCGGGTTGGACCGCCACGCAATGAGCATCCGGGCCGGCTTCCCGACACCGACGGTGCCGTGTCC
>DATHTV010000094.1:0-3311 GCA_035462845.1 Jiangellales bacterium | reverse complement strand
GGCCAGCGCCGCCACCGCCTCGGCCGCGTCCTCGAAGCCGACCGCCAGGTGACAGGCGTCCAGGCAGACGCCGAGGTGCTCGCGGTCCAGCCCGGCCAGCCGCTCCACCGCGTCGGCCGTGGTCTCGACCACGCACCCCGGCTCGGGCTCCAGCCCGACGCGCACCGGCCGCCCGGCGTCGGCGGTGACCTTGGCCAGCCCGTCGGCGAGGCGGTCGAGCAGGCCGGTGGCGACGTCCTGCCGGTCCGCGTAC
This sequence comes from Jiangellales bacterium, assembly GCA_035462845.1. GTDB lineage: Bacteria > Actinomycetota > Actinomycetes > Jiangellales > Jiangellaceae > DASTQL01. The sequence goes on along the minus strand of DATHTV010000094.1, from coordinate 3,058 downwards.
CAGGGCGAGCGCCAGCCCAGCGGGAGCGTCGAGATGCTGCCCCGCGCGACGTCGTCCGGGAGCAGCCGGGCCAGCACCCGCGCGCAGTCGAGGGTGTAGTCGAGCCGGGCCTGCTCCGCCCAGTCGGGCCGGTAGACGGCGCGCTTGACGACGGGGGCGTGGAACCCGCCGTACGGGAAGGCGTTCACCGTCACGACCTCCAGGCCGTGCAGGTCGAGGACGCGCCGCATCCGCTCCACCTCGCCCGGCGACCCGGCAAGGGACGCCGCGGCCCGTGCGGGGAGCCACAGGCCGAGGCCGATCCGCGAGGCGCCGAGGGCCGCACGGACGCCGCCGCCGTACCGGCGGAGCTGGTCGACCAGCCCGTCGACGTCCTCGGCCGGGTGGACGTTCGTCCCGTACGCGAGGTGGACGGTGCTGCCGTCCGGGTGGCGGAAGCGCATCAGCCCTCCCCCGCCGCGGCCCGCTCCCCGCGCAGCAGGGAGTTGCCCTCGAACGTGTCTCCGGCAGCCGGCTCGGGCTGGTCCAGCAGCAGCCGTCCGCTCTGGCCGTAGAACGCCACGGGGTTGCGCCAGAGCACCCGGTCGACGTCGGCGGCGGAGAAGCCGGCCGCCAGCATGGCCGCGCCCGTCCGCGCCGTCTTCAGCGGGTCGCTGCGCCCCCAGTCCGCGGCGGAGTTGACCAGCACCCGGTCCAGACCGCGGTCCTGGAGGATCCGCACCATGCGGTGCTCGTCCATCTTGGTGTCGGGGTAGACGGAGAAGCCCGCCCAGCAGCCCGCGTCGTCCACGAGGGCGACGGTCGTCTCGTTCAGGTGGTCCACGACCACCCGCTCCGGTGCCAGCCCGCTGTCCGCGACCAGCTCGAGGGTCCGCCGCGTGCCGGCCAGCTTGTCCCGGTGGGGGGTGTGCACGAGAACCGGGAGGTCGTGCTCGCCGGCGAGCTCGAGCTGGCGCCGGAAGGCCTTGTCCTCCTCCGCCGTCATCGAGTCGAAGCCGACCTCGCCCACCGCGACCACCCCGTCCTTGGCCAGGTAGCGGGGCAGCACGTCGAGCACGGGGGTGCAGCGGGGGTCGTTGGCCTCCTTGGGGTTCAGCGCGATGGTCGCGTGGTGCGCGATCCCGAACTGCGCCGCGCGGAACCGCTCCCACCCGACCAGGGAGTCGAAGTAGTCGGTGAACGAGCTCACCCCGGTCCGCGGCTGGCCGAGCCAGAACGCCGGCTCGACCAGCGCCCGGACGCCGGCCGCGTACATCGCCTCGTAGTCGTCCGTGGTGCGCGAGGTCATGTGGATGTGCGGGTCGAAGATGCGCATCAGTCCTCCAGCCTGCTCGGTGAGGGGACGGGTCGGCCGGCGAGGGCCCGGCGCGCGGCGGCCCGCCGGTCCTCGTGTGGCGAGTCGAGCTCGGCGGAGAGCCCGGTCTCGCCCAGGGCGTCGGGGAACCGGTCCAGCACCAGCCAGACGTCGCCGGGGACATCGCGGCCGGCGGCCACCCGCTCGTGGACGTAGCGGGCGACCATCCCGGCGAGCTGCGCATCGGCCCGTCCGTCGAGACCGGCGACCACCGCCAGCGGCACGCCGACGAACAGGCACTTGAGGACACCCTGACGCCACGCCTCCTGGTCCAGGTGCTCGACCGCGTACTCGCCCAGGGCGGCCGCCACGAGCCGTACGTCGTTGGTTCTCAGGGCGTCGGCCACCAATGGCAAGCCCGACTCGCCGAGGGCCGGGAGCTCGGGCAGCGCGCGGAGCACGGCTCGCTTCTCGGCGGCGTCCCCGTACCGGTAGAGCTCGCTCACCTCGGCCGAGAGGCGGGACGGGTCGTCGCGCAGCGCCCCGGCCAGGGCGACCAGCAGGGCCGCCCGGACGGCGTCGTCCAGGGTCGGCCCGCGCAGGCCCTGCGGGTCCGCCGGGTCGAGTGGCCCCCTCCCCACCTGGCGGGCGGCAGCCGGGAAGTGGGTCCGCACCCGGGCGGGCTCGCGCGCCACGTCGGCGACGAGGTCGGCCAGCCGGGCGGCGGCCGAGTCGTCCAGTGCGAGATGCGTCACGGATGGACCTCCGGGCTCGTCGGGACCAGGGACCGCCGGCGCTGCGCCTCCTCGAGGGCGGCGCGCAGCCGGGTCACGGACCGCTCCGCCACCGCCGGCGCGGCGTGCCCGTGCCGGGGCAGCTCCATGGCGGCCAGCCCGCGGTACCCGACGTCGAGCAGCGCACCGAGGGCGGCCGGCAGGTCGAGCTCCCCCTCCCCGAGCTCGAGGTGCTCGTGGGTGCCGCGGCGCATGTCGTCCACCTGGACGTTGGCGAGCAGCGGTCCCGCGCGACGGACGACCTGCTCGGTGGGCTCGTCCTCGGTGCACACGCAGTGCCCCAGGTCGAGGGTCAGCCGCAGGCCGTCGTGCCCGGGTCCGAGCCGCCGGCGCAGCTCGAGCGCGGCGTCCAGGGTGTCGACGAACATGCCGGGCTCGGGCTCGAACGCGCAGACGACACCGCGCCGGTCGGCCTCCTCGGCGACCAGCGCGACCCCCTCGACCAGCCACTGCCACCCCTGCTCGGGGTGGACCCCGGCGGGGAGGACGCCGGACCAGAAGCTCACGGCCTCGGCGCCGAGGTCGGCCGCGACCCGGACGGCGCGGCGGAGCAGGTCGACCCGGCGTGCGCGCCCCTCGGCGGACACGAGCGTCGGCTCGTGCTTGCGCCACGGGTCCAGGACGTAGCGGGCCCCGGTCTCGACGACCACGGCCAGGCCGAGGTCCTGGAGTCGGCGCCCGACCTCCGCCGTGCGGCGGGCGAGGTGGGCGTCGAACGGGTCGAGGTGGGGGTGGTCCAGGGTGAGGGCGACCCCGTCGTAGCCCAGCCCGGAGACGACGGCCAGGGCGTCGGGCAGCCGGTGGCCGCCGAAGCCGTTCGTGCCGTAGCCGAAGCGCAGGCTCATGTCGGTGACACCACCCGCGCGGCCCGGCGGGCGAGCGGGCCCGCGGCGAGGAGCCCGGCGGCGACCGGCAGCGCGCCCGACCGCGCGACCAGCGCCGCCTGCAACGGGATGAGCCCGCGGATGCC
>DATHTV010000093.1:0-14654 GCA_035462845.1 Jiangellales bacterium | reverse complement strand
CGGCGACGACACCGAGCGGGCGGACACCGCCACTGCTCTGGAGAGCGTCAAGGGCCTGCTGCGCTCCGAGGTGGGGCGGCAGACGGGGGTCCGGTTCACCCCGACCCTCGCCTTCGTCGCGGACGCCCTCCCCGACAACGCCCGCCAGATCGAGGACCTGCTGCGCCGCGCCCGCGAGTCCGACGCCGAGCTGGCCCGGGGGGCCGCCGGAGCGCAGTACGCGGGCGACCCCGACCCGTACCGGGTCCCGGTGACCGAGGACGAGGCTGCCGAGATGGAGGCCGCCGGTGCCGAGACCGCCGGTGCCGAGACCGCCGGTGCCGAGACCGCCGGTGCCGAGACCGCCGGTGCCGAGACCGGCGGGGCCGCGGCTGCCGACGACCTCCAGGACGGCCGGCCGGCGTGAGCCCCGCACCGGACGGCCTGCTCGTCGTCGACAAGCCTGCGGGCCTCACCTCCCACGACGTCGTGGGCCGGGTCCGCCGCCTGGCGGGCACCCGCCGGGTCGGGCACGCGGGCACGCTGGACCCGATGGCCACCGGCGTCCTCGTGCTCGGCATCGAGCGGGCCACCCGGCTGCTGGGACACCTCGCGCTCACCGAGAAGGCCTACACGGCCACCGTACGGCTGGGGGTGACCACGGTCACCGACGACGCCGAGGGCGAGGTGGTGGAGTCGTCCGACGCCGGCGCCGTCACCGACGCGGCGATCGCGCGGGAGGTGGCCGCCCTCACCGGGGAGATCCTCCAGGTGCCGAGCCGGGTGTCCGCGGTGAAGGTGGACGGCCGCCGCGCCTACGCCCGCGTCCGCGAGGGCGAGGCGGTCGAGCTGGCGGCGCGCCCCGTCACCGTGAACCGGTTCGACGTGGTGGCGCACCGCCGGGAGGCCGGGTACCTCGATCTCGACGTCGAGGTCGAGTGCTCGTCCGGGACCTACGTCCGCGCCCTGGCCCGCGACCTCGGGACCGCGCTGGGGGTGGGCGGGCACCTGACCGCGCTGCGGCGCACCCGGGTGGGACCCTACGACCTGTCCGGCGCCCACGCGCTGGACGAACTGGAGGGACCGGCCGAGGCGGGCGGGCGGGTCGCCGCCGACCTCCCGGTGCTGCCGCTGGCGGAGGCGGCTGCGGTGGCCTTCCCGCGCCATGACGTCGACGCGGAGACCGCCCGGCGGGTCCGTCACGGCGCGGCGGTGGCGCGGACCGGTCGCGGCGACGGCCCGGTCGCCGTGTTCGGCCCCGACGGGGAGTTCCTCGCCCTGGTCCAGGACCGCGGCCCCCGGGCGAAGACCTTGGCCGTCTTCGCCGGGGCCTGACGTGCGGCCGCCCGCCCCGCCGACGGCCGGCGCGGGTCGGCTCTGGCAGGCTGTGCCGGCAGCGTCCGGACCGGTGGGAGGTGGACCTCGCGTGCAGGTGTGGCGGTCCCTGGGTGAGGTCCCGACGCCCGCGCCGGGGGCACCTGGCAGCGTGGTGACGATCGGGGTCTTCGACGGGGTGCACCGCGGCCACCGCGCCGTCGTGGGCCGAGCCGCCGACGTCGCCCGCGACCGGGGGGCCCGGTGCGTGGTGCTCACCTTCGACCCGCACCCGATGCGGGTCGTACGACCCGAGCACGCGCCACCCGCCATCACCAGCCTGGACCACCGCGTGCAGCTGCTCGGCGCGGCGGGGGCGGACGCCGTGCTGGTACTGCCGTTCGACCGGGAGACCGCGGCGCAGTCCGCGGGGGATTTCGTTCGCGAGGTGCTCGTCCGCCGCCTCCGGGCGGTGGCCGTCGTGGTCGGCGAGGACTTCCGCTTCGGCCACCGCGCGGCCGGCGACGTCGCGCTGCTCCGCCGACTCGGTGAGGAGCTCGGCTTCGAGGTCGTCACCGTGGCCCCCGTCGGCGGGCGGTCCCGGTGGTCGTCCACGTACGTGCGCGAGCGGGTCGCCGCCGGCGACGTCTCGGCCGCCGCGGAGGCCCTCGGCCACCCGGTGCGCATCGAGGGAGTGGTCGTGGCGGGGGACCGCCGCGGCCACGGGCTCGGCTACCCCACCGCCAACGTGCCCGTCCCGGACGGGATGGTCGTCCCGGCGGACGGGGTCTACGCCGGCTGGCTGGTCCGCACCGACGCCGACGGGCCGGTCCGGCTGCCCGCGGCGGTGTCGGTCGGCACCAACCCGACCTTCGGTGGCACCGAGCACCGGGTGGAGGCCTACGTGCTCGACCGCGACGACCTCGAGCTCTACGGGGTCGCGGTGGCGGTCGAGCTCGTGGAGCACATCCGGGGCATGGAGCGCTTCGACGGTGTCGAGGCGCTCGTGGCGCGGATGGCCGACGACGTCGAGCGGGCCCGTGAGCTGTTGAGCCAGGACCCGGCCGGCGCGACCGGCCCCTGAGACGACCGGAGGACCCCGTGGAGTACCGCACGCTCGGCCGCAGCGGCTGCGCCGTCTCGACGTACGCGCTGGGCACCATGACGTTCGGCGCCGAGACCGACGAGGCCGGCAGCCAGGCGCAGCTCGACGCCTTCGTCGAGGCGGGCGGGACGCTGGTCGACGTGGCGGACGTGTACGCCGGAGGCGCCAGCGAGGAGATCGTGGGGCGCTGGCTCGCGGCACGTCCCGACGACGTCGCCGGGCGGGTCGTGCTGGCCACCAAGGCGCGGTTCCCTACCGGCCCGGACCGCAACGACGTCGGCCTCTCGCGGCGGCACCTGCGCCGCGCCCTCGACGCGTCGCTGCGGCGGCTGGGGGTCGACCACGTCGACCTCTACCAGGTCCACGCGTGGGACCCGCTCACGCCGCTCGAGGAGACGCTGCGCTTCCTCGACGACGCCGTGTCCGCCGGGGCGGTGGGCTACGTCGGGCTGTCCAACGTCGCCGCGTGGCAGCTGCAGAAGGCCGTCGACCTGGCCGGCTTCCGTGGCTGGAGCGTGCCGGTGACCCTGCAGCCGCAGTACAACCTGCTGGTCCGCGAGATCGAGTGGGAGATCGTCCCCGCGTGCCTGTCCGCGGGGCTGGGGCTGCTGCCGTGGTCCCCGCTCGGCGGCGGCTGGCTCACCGGCAAGTACCGGCGCGAGGCCCGGCCGGAGGGGGCCACCCGGCTCGGCGAGGACCCCGAGCGCGGGATGGAGGGATGGGGCCGGCGGTCCGGCGCGCAGCGGACCTGGGACGTCGTCGAGGCCGTCCGGGCGGTGGCCGAGGAGCGGGGGGCCAGCATGGCGCAGGTCGCCCTGGCCTGGGTCCACGACCGGCCGGCGGTGAGCTCGGTGATCCTCGGCGCGCGCACCACCGAGCCGCTCGGGCAGAACCTCGCCGCCGTGGGGCTGCACCTCTCGGCCGAGGAGACCACCCGGCTGGACGCGGCCAGCAGCCCGGAGGTCGGCGACTACCCGTACGGCCCGATGGGCGTCGACCAGCGCTCTCGCGGGCTGTGAGCCAGCCCGCCGGGCCACCGGCCGCCGATTACGGCCGGGACCGGCGGCGCTGGTAGCCTGGACCCTGCCGTGTGACGGCCGCGGACGTGAGAGAGCCCCGGTGGACCTGCCCGGGAGCGCCGCGCAACGAGTTCCGAGGGAGTACGAGTGTCGACCGACGCTGCGACCAAGAAGCAGATCCTGTCCGACTACGCCCGTAGCGAGGGCGACACGGGGTCTCCCGAGGTGCAGGTGGCACTGCTCACGCACCGCATCAACCACCTCACCGAGCACCTCAAGCAGCACAAGCACGACCACCACAGCCGCCGCGGGCTGCTGCTGCTGGTCGGCCAGCGCCGCCGGCTGCTCAACTACCTCGCCAGGACCGAGATCACCCGGTACCGCGAGCTGATCGAGCGGCTCGGCCTGCGCCGGTGACCTGACGTCCGGGGAGCGGCTCCCCACCCGGGGGGCCGCTCCTTCGCGTCCGTACCACAACTCCACATCCGACCACCCGAGCGGCGCGCCTCACCCCGGCACCCGACGCCGGTCCTCGGTAGTGGCCAGCGGAGGAGCGGACCGCTCCGCCGAGGGCTTCCATCGAAGACCGGCACCGTCACCGGCCGGCCCGCGTGTCGCCGCCGCTCCCAGCAGTGAGGAGGGCACCCGTGACGGGTCCCGACACCCAGGTCCACACCACCGAGGCCGTGATCGACAACGGTCGCTTCGGCACGCGCACGGTGCGGTTCGAGACCGGCCGCCTGGCTCGCCAGGCCGCCGGCTCCGTCGCCGCGTACCTCGACGAGGAGACGATGCTCCTCTCGGCGACCACCGCGTCCAAGCACCCGAAGGAGCACTTCGACTTCTTTCCCCTCACCGTCGACGTCGAGGAGCGCATGTACGCCGCGGGCCGGATCCCCGGCTCGTTCTTCCGCCGCGAGGGCCGGCCGTCCGAGGACGCGATCCTCACCTGCCGGCTCACCGACCGCCCGCTGCGCCCGTCGTTCGTGTCCGGGCTGCGCAACGAGGTCCAGGTCGTCATCACGGTGATGGCGCTGCACCCGGGCGACCTCTACGACGTGGTGGCGATCAACGCCGCCTCGGCGTCCACCCAGCTGTCCGGGCTGCCCTTCAGCGGGCCGATCGGCGCCACCCGGGTCGCCCTCATCGAGGGTCAGTGGGTGGCGTTCCCGACCCACGAGCAGCTCGAGGACGCGGTCTTCGACATGGTCGTCGCCGGCCGGGTGCTGCCGGACGGCGACGTCGCGATCATGATGGTCGAGGCGGAGGCCACCCAGTCGGCGTGGCGCCTCATCACGGAGGAGGGCCGCCAGGCCCCCACCGAGGAGGTCGTGGCCGAGGGTCTCGAGGCCGCCAAGGGCTTCGTCAAGGTCCTGTGCGAGGCGCAGTCGGCGCTCGCGGCCACCGCCGCCAAGCCGACCCGCGAGTTCCAGCGGTACCTCGACCACGGCGACGACGTCCTCGAGGCGGTGGCCAAGACCGCCGAGACCGACCTGGCCGGCGCGCTCACCGTGGCCGACAAGCTGGAGCGCGAGGCCGAGCTCGACCGGGTGAAGGCTGCGACCGTCGAGGCCGTCTCCCCGCAGTTCGAGGGCCGGGAGAAGGAGATCGGCGCCGCGGTGCGGACGCTCACCAAGCGCCTCATCCGCCAGCGGGTGCTGCGTGACGGCGTGCGGATCGACGGGCGGGGCCTGCGCGACATCAGGCCGCTCGCCGCCGAGGTCGAGGTGCTCCCCCGGGTGCACGGCTCGGCGCTCTTCGAGCGCGGCGAGACGCAGATCCTCGGCGTGACCACGCTGAACATGCTGCGCATGGAGCAGCAGCTGGACACCCTGGCGCCGGAGACCCGCAAGCGCTACATGCACAACTACAACTTCCCGCCCTACTCGACCGGTGAGACCGGTCGGGTCGGGTCGCCGAAGCGGCGCGAGATCGGTCACGGAGCCCTCGCCGAGCGGGCGCTCGTGCCCGTCCTGCCGACCCGCGAGGAGTTCCCGTACGCCATCCGCCAGGTGTCCGAGGCGCTCGGCTCCAACGGCTCCACCTCGATGGGGTCGGTCTGCGCGTCGACGATGTCGCTCCTCAACGCAGGTGTCCCGCTCAGGGCGCCGGTCGCGGGCATCGCCATGGGGCTGATCTCCGACACGGTCGACGGCGAGACCTCCTACGCCGCTCTCACCGACATCCTCGGGGCGGAGGACGCCTTCGGTGACATGGACTTCAAGGTGGCCGGCACCCGTGAGTTCGTCACCGCGATCCAGCTCGACACCAAGCTGGACGGCATCCCCGCCTCGGTCCTCGCGGGTGCCCTCACGCAGGCCAAGGAGGCGCGCCTGCACATCCTGGACGTCATGACCGAGGCGATCGACGCCCCGGACGAGATGAGCCCGTACGCGCCCCGGATCATCAGCATCAAGGTTCCGGTCGACCAGATCGGCGCCGTCATCGGCCCCAAGGGCAAGATCATCAACCAGATCCAGGACGAGACCGGCGCCCAGATCAGCATCGAGGACGACGGCACCATCTACATCGGGGCCGACGAGGGCGCCAAGGCCGAGGCGGCCCGGGCGCAGATCAATGCGATCGCCAACCCGACCATGCCCGAGGTCGGGGAGCGCTACCTGGGCACCGTGGTCAAGACGACCAGCTTCGGCGCGTTCGTCTCGCTGCTGCCCGGCAAGGACGGCCTCGTGCACATCTCCAAGCTGCGCGCCCTGGCGGGCGGCAAGCGGGTGGAGAGCGTCGACGAGGTGGTCAGCGTCGGTCAGAAGATCCAGGTCGAGATCACCGAGATCGACGACCGCGGCAAGCTCTCCCTCACCCCCGTGGTCGAGGCCCCCGACGCTGCTGCCGGGTCGGCTGACCCGGCCGCCGAGCCCGCCGGCGCGGAGTCCGGACACCAGTGAGCCCTCGCGCCCGTCCCGGGACGCTGCCCGTGCAGCGCCCCGGGACGACGCGCACGCTCCTCCGCGAGGACGACGGCACGCTCACCCGCCGCACGGTGCTGCCGGGGGGGCTGCGCGTGCTCACCGAGGCGGTTCCCGGCGTACGGTCGGTCGCGTTCGGGATCTGGGTCGGGGTCGGCTCGCGCGACGAGTCACCGTCGCTGTCCGGCGCCACCCACTACCTCGAGCACCTGCTCTTCAAGGGCACGTGGCGGCGGGGCGCGCTCGACATCTCGGCCGCCATCGACGCCGTCGGCGGCGAGCTGAACGCGTTCACCGCCAAGGAGTACACCTGCTACTACGCGCGGGTCCTCGACGAGGACCTGCCCTTGGCGGTCGACGTGGTCTCCGACATGGTGACGTCGTCGGTGGTGGCGTCCAGCGACGTCGCCGCCGAGCGCGACGTCGTGCTGGAGGAGATCGCCATGCACGACGACGACCCCGGGGACACCGTGCACGACGTGTTCGCCGGCCGGCTGTGGGGCGACTCGCCGCTCGGCCGTCCGATCCTGGGCACGGTGGAGTCGATCGGCTCGCTCTCGCGGACGTCGCTGCACGGCTACTACCGGCGACGCTACCGGTCGCCCCGGATCGTGGTCGCCGCCGCCGGCAGCCTCGACCACGCGCGGGTGGTGGCGCTGGTGCGCAGCGCGTTCGGGGCGGCCGGGTTCCTCGACGACGACGCCGAGCCCGCGCCGCCGCGCGTCGGCGGACGCGCCCCTCGCGCGTACGGGGGCGTGCACCTGCTCGAGCGGCGCACCGAGCAGGCCAACCTGGTCCTCGGCGTGCCCGGCGTGTCACGCACCGACCCCCGACGCTTCGCGCTGGGCGTGCTCAACGGGGCCCTGGGTGGCGGCATGTCGTCCCGGCTCTTCCAGGAGGTGCGGGAGAAGCGCGGCCTCGCCTACAGCGTGTACTCCTACGCCTCGCAGTACGCCGACGCCGGGCTCCTCGGCGTCTACGTCGGTTGCCTGCCGCGCAAGGTGGACCAGGTGCTCGACGTCTGCCGCGACGAGCTCGGCGCGGTCGCCGCCCGGGGCATCACCGACGAGGAGCTCGCCCGCGGCAAGGGCCAGCTCCGCGGCGCGCTCGTCCTCGGACTGGAGGACACCGGGTCGCGGATGAGCCGGATCGCCAAGGCCGACCTCGTGTACGGGGAGCTGCCCGGGGTCGGCGAGCTGCTGCGGCGGATCGACGCCGTCACGCTGGACGACGTCCGGGCCGTGGCCGCGGACCTGCTCGGACGGCAGCCCTCGCTCGCGGTCATCGGTCCCTTCGACGACGCCTCCCGCTTCGACCGCGCGGTGGCGTCCTGACCGGTCCCCGCCCGCTGCGCCCGCTGCGCCCGCTGCGGACCCTGAGGGCGCTCGCCGTGCCGGCGGTGCTGGCTGTCGCGGTGGGGTGCGCCGCCGGGGACACGGGTGGTGGGGCCGCCTCCACCCCGAGTCCTTCGTCGCCGGCAGCGACGCCGTACCCGTCCCCACCCGGGGCCCCCGCGCCGGAGGGCGAGGGCGGTCCGGCCTACCTCGCGCTCGGGGACTCCCTGGCCGCGGGAGTGGGCGCGCCCCTCGGTGAGGGGTACGTCGACCTCGTGTACGCGGCGCTCGGCGAGCGGCTCCCCGGGCTCGACCTGGTCGGGCTCGGCGTGAGCGGCGAGACGACCGGCTCGATGCTGGCTCCGGGGGGCCAGCTCGAGCGGGCCGAGCAGGCGCTGCGGACCGGCGGCGTGCGGCTGGTGACGATCGACATCGGCGCGAACGACGGTCTCGGCTGTGCGCTGGCGCAGGACGAGCGCTGCATCGACGCCGCCCTCGACGAGATCCGGGAGAACCTCGCCACCGTCCTCACGCGGCTCCGCGCCGCCGACCCGGACGTGCCCGTGGTGGCCGCCGACTACTACCTGCCGGTGCCGCCACAGCTCCAGAGCGACCCGGCCGAGGTGGCGGCGGCACTGCGGGTACTCGGCCGGCTCAACGGCGCGCTGGCCGAGGTCTACGCCTCGTTCGGCGTCCCGGTGGCGCCCGTCTCCGCCGCCTTCGGCGGCGACGACCCGGTGTCGGTGGTCGAGCGCACGTGCGCGCTGACACCGATGTGCTCAGGAACCCCCGACATCCACCCGAACGCGGCCGGGCACGCGGTGATCGCGCAGGCGCTGCTCGCGACGGCGCCGGACGTCGCCTGAGACGTCGCCTGAGACGTCGCTGAGCCGTCCGGCGGGCGGTGCGGCAGACTCGCGCCGTGACGATGCGGGTAGGGGTGATCGGCGCCTCGGGACGGATGGGGTCGCAGGCGTGCCGGGCCGTCGAGGACGCCGGGGACCTCGAGCTGGTCGCTGCCGTCGGCAGCGGTGACCCCCTCGAGCGGCTGACCGAGTCGGGAGCCGAGGTCGCGGTCGAGCTCACCCGCCCGGACGCGGTGATGGACAACCTGCGCTGGTGCGTCGAGCACGGACTGCACGCCGTCGTGGGGACCAGCGGCTTCACTCCACCGCGTCTCGCCGAGGTCCGTGGCTGGCTGACGGCCGCGCCCGGCCTCGGCGTGCTGGTCGTGCCGAACTTCTCCGTGGGCGCGGTGCTGATGATGCGCTTCGCCGAGCAGGCCGCCCGCTTCTACGAGTCCGCCGAGGTGGTCGAGCTCCACCACGCCGGCAAGGCCGACGCGCCGTCGGGCACCGCCCGGCGCACGGCGGAGCGGGTGGCGGCTGCGAGGTCGACGGCCGGGCGTGGCCCGGTCCCGGACGCCACGACCGACGACGCCGGGGGCGCGCGCGGGGCGGTCGTCGACGGCATCCACGTCCATGCGGTCCGCCTCCCCGGTCTGGTGGCCCACCAGGAGGTGCTGCTGGGAGCACCCGGTGAGCTGCTCACCCTGCGGCACGACTCCTTCGACCGTGCGTCGTTCATGCCCGGCCTGCTCCTGGCCGTCCGGGAGGTCGCGGGGCGCCCGGGCCTGACCGTGGGGCTCGAGCACCTGCTCGACCTCGGCTGAAGGCGACGCCGTGAACGCCCGCCGGACCGCCCTGCTGCTCGTCGTGGTCCTGGCGGCCTACCTGGCTCTGGTGGGGTGGCGTGGCGTGCTCCTGGTCTCGAGCGGCGAGCCGGTCGGGCTTCTGCTCGGCCTGGCCGTGCTGGTGCTGCCGGTGCTCGGCGCCGTCGTGGTCACCCGCGAGGTGCGCTTCGGGGTGGCGACCCAGCGGATGGCCCGTGACCTGGAGGCCGCGGGTGGCCTGCCGGTCGACGACCTCCCCCGCCGCCCGAGCGGGCGGGTGGTACGGGAGGCCGCGGACGAGGCGTTCGCGGCTCGGCGCGCGGAGGTCGAGGCCGCGCCGGAGGACTGGCGGGCATGGTTCCGCCTCGCCGTCGCCTACGACGACGCGGGCGACCGCCGCCGGGCCCGCGAGGCCATGCGGCACGCGGCCCGGCTGCACGCCGACCGGTGACAGGCCGCGGTCAGGCGAGGGCGCGGAGCACACCGGTGGTCGCGGTGGCGACGACCAGCACGACGACGAACGGGGCTCGGAGCAGCAGCGCGACGACGGCGGCGGCGAGGCCCCCGAGGCGGGCGTCGACCGCGAGGGCGCCCGAGCCGTCGAAGGTCCCGACCGCCACGAGGGAGCTGAGCAGCGCCACGGGCAGGAGAGCCGCCACCGAACGCACCGCCGGCCGCTCCAGCAGGCCCGACGGCAGGGACAGCCCGCCGAGCTTGAGCAGGTAGCAGCCCACCGAGCCGGCCACCACGGCCGCCCAGATCACGCCGTCACCCGCCGGGGTCGGGTCGTCGTGATCACGGCCAGCACGGGGACGACGGCAGCGGCGAGCACGGGGACGCCGGCCGGGGCGACGGGTGTCAGGGCGAGCGCGCCGAGCGCCGCTCCCACGGCGACCGCGCGGGCGGTGCGGTCGCCCAAGCGGGGCCAGAGCAGGGCGAGGAAGGCGGCCGGCGCCGCGGCGTCCAGGCCCAGAGCCTGCGGGTCGCCCGCCGCACGGCCGAGCACGGCGCCGGCGAGCGTCCCGACGTTCCACAGCACGAAGAGCAGCGCGCCGGTGACCCAGAACGCGTACCGCTGGGTGCGCGGGTCGTCCCGGCCGAGCGCCATCGCGGTCGTCTCGTCGATGACGAGCTGGCCGGTGAGCAGCGACCGCGGAGGACGGACGTCGCGCCGGGGGAGCAGCGTCGCGAGCCGGACGCCGTAGAAGGCGTTGCGGGCCCCGAGTACGAGGGCCGCGGCGGCCGCCGCCAGGACCGACCCGCCCGAGGCGACGACGCCGACCAGGGCGAACTGCGAGGCGCCCGAGAACATCACCAGGCTGAGGAAGGACGTCTGGAGGAGGTCCAGACCCGACGCCACCGAGACCGCGCCGAAGGACGCCCCGAAGGCGAGCGCGTACAGGCCGATCCCGAGGGCGTCGCGCCGGACGGCGCGTCGTTCCGCGGTGGGGGGCGAGGTCCTCCCGGGCATGGCTCCGACACTAGCAAAAAGCGAATACGGTCCTGTCAAGAACGAGAGTCAGCGCCGGGGGAGCGCCGAGGCCCCGACGTGCTCGCGCAACCAGTCGTTGAGCGGCGCCATCTCCCGCCAGGTGCGGGCGACGGCCGCGGCAGCCTCGGGAGTGTGCAGCCAGGCAGGCGCGCCGAAGTCGTGCGCAGCCGTGAGAGTGCGGTGCCGCATCCACTCCAGCCGAGGGTGGTCGGGGGGGCACCCGCGCGGTCGCGTGCGTAGGACGTCTCCGCCGACCCCGTGGCCCGCCGCGCGGACCCGGTCGACGGCCGCCTCGAGGTCGGCACCGCGCCGGTCGTCGTCGACCGCCGCGCGGTAGCGCTCCAGCTGGTCGGCGGCCATCCCGTGGTAGCCGGCGGCCACGAACAGGCCGGCCGCGCTGACGTGGAAGTACAGGGCGCCCGAGCCGTCGCCGTCGTGCACCACGGCGCCCTGGTGCGTCTTGTACGGCGACTTGTCCCTGCGGAAGCGCACGTCGTTGTACGGGCGGAAGACCTTGGCCTCGCCGAACTCCGGGGCCAGGGCGGCGGCCAGCGCGGTGACCGGCCCGCGGACCGCGGTCTCGTAGGTGTCGCGGTGGGCCATCCAGTAGGTGCGGGAGTTGTCCGCCTCGAGGTCCTCGTAGAAGTCCAGAGCGGCTGCCGGGATGCCGGAGAAGCTCACGACCCGCTCCCGGCGCCGAGGTCGGTGTGGAGCCGCACCTGGCGCAGCCGGGCGGACCCGTCGCCGGTGAGGTCGAGCTCCCGGTGCGCACCGTCGGGGGCCCAGCCGGCCGACCCGAAGAAGGCGCGCTGCGGATCGTCGGCCGCGATCACCCAGACCCGCCCGAGGGAGAAGCCGTCCTGGCGCAGGGTGTCCGCGGCCGCGGACAGCAGCCGGGAGCCGTGGCCGCTGCGGGTCTCCGCCGGGTCGACGTGCAGGGCGACCACCTCGCCGTCGGTGGGTCGGGCGTCGGGGTCCTCGTTGGGCGCGGTGGCCGCGAAGCCGACCACGGTGTCGCCGCGCAGCGCCACGAGCACCCGGTGCCGGGCCGACGGCGGCCGGGTGATCGCCGTGCGCCAGACGGTGCCGAAGGCGGTCGCGTCGACCTGGCCCAGCAGGTCGGGCGGCAGCACGTCCCCGTACGACGCGGTCCGGGCCCGGGCCTGGACCCGACCCACCCCCTCGGCGTCGGCCGCCCACGCCACCCGCACCCGGGTGTCGGCCACCGGCTCAGTCATGGTGGACATCCTCCCTCGTCGCCGCCCCCGTCGCCGGGCCGGAGGGCAGGCTCGTCCCGGACCGCCGCCGGGCCCGGAACGCGCGGGTCTTCGTGCGGTTGCCACACACCTGCATGGAGCACCAGGTGCGGGACCGGTTGCGCGAGGTGTCGTAGAACGCCCACCGGCAGTCGTCCGCCGGGCAGACCTTCAGCCGCGACCACGAGCCGTCGGCCGCGGCCTCACCCACCGCGGCGAGGACACCGGCCAGGCCCGCCCGCGCGTCGGTCCCCACGGGCGCGAGCGTCGGCGTCGTGGCTGCGAAGGTCACCCGCAGCGGCAGCGCGGCCGCGACGTCGTCGAGCCGCTGCTGCGCCGCCGGTGCCGGGACGCCGTCGTGCTGGGCCGTCAGCGTGTCGCGGAGCGCCTCCCGCAGCTCGCGGGCCAGTGCCGCGTCGCCGTCGTCGGCCACCGCCCCCGGCGGGAGGAGCTCGCGCCCGCGCAGCCAGTCCGTGAGGGCGGGCCCGTCGGCGAGGGCTTCGCTGCCGTCGTCGAGGTCACGGGTGTTCACGAACGCCCGCACGAGCTCGACGTGCGGAGGAGCGGTCGCGTCCACGTCAGCCTCCAGTGGGTTCCGTCGTCGACACCACCGTACAGCATTTGGTGGTTGCAGAACGAGCGACACCGGCGTACAGTGATGACTGGTTACCCCCCCAGCGTACGGAGGTCGTCATGGGCTCGTCGTACATCACCGGGCTGCTGGTCGAGCAGCGCCTGTCCGAGCTGCGGGCCGAGGCGGACCGCGAGCGGCTGGCCCGCACGGCTCGTCTCGGCGCCCGCCCGCGCCTGCGGGGTCGCGCCGCAGCTCGGGTCCGGCGCGCGCCGCGGACCCGGCTGGGGCTGGTGTTACAGGGAGTAGGCAGGTCTGCTGGACAGGTGTAACATCCTGGCTCTACCCTGGCAGCGTCACGGCGACAGCGACCAGGCGAGGAGGCCGTCCGCGTGTACGGCAACGACATGGGCCCGCGGATCGAGGCGGTGGACGAGCCGGCCGAGCGCGAGCGCGACTTCCAGGCCGTCATCGACGCGGACGGACGGATCGAGCCGCGGGACTGGATGCCGGACGCCTACCGCAAGACCCTGATCCGGCAGATCGCCCAGCACGCCCACTCCGAGATCATCGGCATGCAGCCGGAGGGCAACTGGATCACCCGGGCCCCGAGCCTCAAGCGCAAGTCCATCCTCATGGCCAAGGTGCAGGACGAGGCCGGGCACGGGCTCTACCTCTACTCCGCCGCCGAGACCCTCGGTGTCGGCCGTGACGAGCTGCTCGACCTGCTCCACGCCGGCCGGCAGAAGTACTCCTCGATCTTCAACTACCCGAGCCTGACGTGGGCGGACATGGGTGCGATCGGCTGGCTCGTCGACGGCGCCGCCATCGCCAACCAGGTGCCGCTCTGCCGGTGCAGCTACGGCCCGTACGCGCGTGCGATGGTGCGCATCTGCAAGGAGGAGTCCTTCCACCAGCGTCAGGGCTTCGAGATCCTGCTCACCCTGACCCGGGGCACGCCGGAGCAGGTCGCCATGGCCCAGGACGCGCTGGACCGCTGGTGGTACCCCAGCCTCGCGATGTTCGGTCCGCCCGACGACGAGTCACCGAACAGCGAGCGGTCGATGCGCTGGGGGATCAAGCGGTTCAGCAACGACGAGCTGCGGCAGAAGTTCGTCGACATGACCGTCCCGCAGGCCGAGGTCCTCGGGCTCACCGTGCCGGACCCCGACCTGCGCTGGGACGAGGAGCGGGGCCACTACGACTTCACCCCTCCGGACTGGGACGAGTTCTGGCGCGTGATCGGTGGCGACGGCCCCTGCAACGAGCAGCGGATGGAGCAGCGGGTCGGCGCCCACCGCGAGGGAGCGTGGGTGCGCGAGGCGGCGAGCACGTACGCCGCCAAGCACGCCGTACCCGAGGTGGGGGCCGCGTGACGAGCTCCACCGGATCGGACCTGCACGGCGAGGGCGGGCACGGGGCGGTGCCGCTGGCCGGTGTGCCCGCGGGCGAGGGTCGCGCCTCGCGGGACTGGCCGCTCTGGGAGGTCTTCGTCCGGGGCCGGCGAGGGCTGTCCCACGTGCACGCCGGGAGCCTGCACGCCCCCGACGCCACCATGGCCGTGCGCAACGCGCGCGACCTCTACACGCGTCGTCAGGAGGGCGTGTCCATCTGGGTCGTCCCGGCCGCGGCGATCACGGCCAGCAGCCCGGACGAGAAGGACGCCTTCTTCGACCCCGCCGCCGACAAGGTCTACCGGTACCCCACGTTCTACGAGGTGCCCGAGGGGGCGCCGCACATATGAGCGCAGATCTGTGCGAGTACGTGCTGCGGCTGGGGGACGACGCGCTGGTGGCCGCGCAGCGCCTGGCCGAGTGGTACGCCAGCTCCCCGGAGATGGAGGAGGACGTCGCGCTGGCCAACATCGCGCTGGACCAGCTCGGCACCGCCCGGCTGCTGCTCTCGTACGCCGGGGACCTGGAGGGCGCCGGCCGCGACGAGGGCGCGCTGGCGTACCTGCGCGACGAGCGGCAGTTCCGCAACTG
>DATHTV010000092.1:0-14363 GCA_035462845.1 Jiangellales bacterium | reverse complement strand
GGGCGGCCGGCGACCCCGACCGACGGGTCCGGCACGTGGCCGTCTGCGGGGGCGCGGGGGACTCCCTGCTGGACGCCGTCCGGGCCGAGGGCGTCGACGCGTACGTGACCGCGGACCTCCGCCACCACCCCGCCGGCGAGGCCCAGGAGCACGCGGACGCGCCCGCGCTCGTCGACGTCACGCACTGGGCCAGCGAGTGGCCGTGGCTGGCCGACGCGGCCCGCCGCCTCACCGATCGGCTGGCCAGGCAGGGGACTACGGTGGTCACCCGCGTCTCCGCGACGCCCACCGACCCGTGGACCCTGCACGAGGGGAGCGCCCGCTGAACGCCGATCCCGCCGCCCAGCTCCGACTGCTCGAGGTCCAGGCTCTCGACCTCCGGCTGGACCAGATCGTCCACCGACTTCGCACCCTGCCCGAGGTGGCCGAGCTCGAGCGGCTCGCTGCCGAGCACACCCGGCTGCGTGACCTGGAGGTCTCCGCTTCGACCGAGGTCGCCGACCTCGAGCGGGACCGCGGCCGGGCCGAGAGCGACGTGGCCCAGGTCCGGGCCCGCAAGGCGCGTGACCAGCAGCGGCTCGACGCGGGGCAGGTGTCCTCGCCGCGTGAGCTGGAGCAGCTCCAGCACGAGATCGCCTCCCTCGAGCGCAGGCAGGGCGACCTCGAGGACGTCGAGCTCGAGATCATGGAGCGCCTGGAGGAGGCGCAGCAGCGCCAGGCCGGCCTCGCCGCCCAGCGCGACGACGTGGCGACCAAGGCGGCCGACGTTCAGCGGGCCCGCGACGCCGCCTTCGCCGAGCTCGACAAGGACGCCGAGTACGTACGCCAGCAGCGCGGGACGGTCGTCGGCGACGTCCCCGACGACCTGCTCGCGCTGTACGCCAAGCTGCGCGAGCAGCACGGCGGGATCGGGGCGGCCGCCCTCAAGCAGCGGCGGTGCGAGGGCTGCCACCTCCAGCTCGACCCCGCCGACGTCAACCGGATACGCGCCGCGGCACCGGACGCGGTGGTCCGCTGCGGCGAGTGCCGGCGGATCCTGGTCCGTACCGACGAGTCCGGGCTGTGACGCGCCGGCTCGTCATCGAGGCCGACGGGGGCTCCCGCGGCAACCCCGGGCCGGCCGCCTACGGCGCGGTCGTCCGGGACGCCGATACGGGCGCCGTCCTGGCCGAGCGGGCGCAGGCGATCGGCACCGCCAGCAACAACGTCGCGGAGTACCGAGGGCTCATCGCCGGCCTCGAGGCCGTCCACGAGATCGACCCGGACGCCGAGCTCGAGGTCCGCATGGACTCGAAGCTGGTCGTCGAGCAGATGTCCGGCCGATGGAAGATCAAGCACCCGGACATGAAGCCGCTGGCCCTGCGGGCCCAGCGCCTCGCTCCCGCCGACACGACCTACCGATGGATCCCGCGCGAGCTCAACAGCCACGCGGACCGGCTGCTCAACGACGTCCTGGACCTCGAGACCGGGCGCGGCAAGCGGGGCCGGGCAGCGGCCACACCGCCGGCCGCGCCGCCGAGCACCGCACCGCCGGCCGCCGTGCCCCCCTCCGCCGAGGAACCGGCGCACCCTCCCGTCACCGCTGCGACGATCGCCGCCCGGCCTGACCTCGGTCCGCCCAGCACGCTGCTCCTGCTGCGGCACGGCGCCACGGACCACACCCTCGCCAGGCGCTTCAGCGGCTCCGGCGGCGCCGACCCCGGGCTGTCCGACCTCGGGGTCGAGCAGGTCACCCGGGCCGCCGCCTACGCGGCGGCTCACACCGACCTCTCGGCGGTCGTCACCTCACCACTGCGCCGGTGCCGCGAGACCGCCCAGGTGGTGGCCGAGCGCCTCGATCTGCCCGTCCGTGTCGACGAGGGCTGGTCGGAGCTGGCCTTCGGCGAGTGGGACGGCCTCACCTTCGCCGAGGTCCGCGAGCGGTGGCCTGCCGAGCTCGACGCGTGGCTGGCGTCCCCCGAGACCGCGCCCCCGGGCGGTGAGCCGCTGTCGGCGCTCGATCGCCGCGTGCAGGTCGCCCGCGACCGCACGCTCGCCCGCCACCCCGGCCGAACCGTTCTCGTCGTCACGCACATGACCCCGATCCGTGCGCTGGTCAGGTCGGTCCTCGGTGCACCCCTGTCCGCGCTGCCACGCCTCGACCTGGCCCCCGCCTCGTACACCGAGATCGCGCACTGGTCCGACGGCCTCGCAGCCCTTCGCGGCTTCAACGTGCTGCCACGCTGACGCGGCGCCGCAGGTCGACGGCCAGCGCCGTGGTCCAGCCGAGAATGAGCAGCATGGCCAGTGCCAGCCGCACGCTGATGCCGTCGAGGCTGGGCCACCAGGTGAGAGCGACGGCGGCGGCGGCGGTCGCGAGGGTGGCGACCTGGCGGCCCCGCTGACCCAGCCGAGCGAAGCGCCGGGCGAGGACCAGCATTCCCACGATCGCGCCGTCCACGGTCAGTACCGGTGCGATGTCGTGAGCCAGCGCGTGCCAGCTCCTCTCCCCCGATCGGCTGGCTCATGGCTCTGCCCTCTCCGTCGTCGGTATGGTCAAACCGGGACGTCGGAGCGGCCGCGACGACCTCGACGTCGCCCGTCAGTCCCGGAGCACGACGTCGATCCCGTACGGGCGCCCGGGGCGCGCCCGCGGCACGGACTCGGCCGCGAACCCCAGGCCGACCAGGTGCTCGCGCAGCTCCGCCGGCGTCCGGGGCCGCGAGCCGTCCAGCAGCAGCGCGCGGACGAGCCGGCCCTTGGTCGCCTTGTTGTCGTGGCTGACCACGCTGCGCTCCCCGTCGCGGTCCCGCAGGACCCGGACGGTCACCGTCCGTTCCGCCGTCGGGCCCGTGGGGTGCCACATCGCCGCGTACGTGGTGGAGCGCAGGTCGAGCACCAGACCTCGCCCGGCGGCCGCGGGGACGGCCGCTGCCAGCGGGCCGCGCCAGGCGGCGGCGAGTGGCCCGACGCCGGGGAGCGAGACCCCGCCAGGCAGCCGGTAGGCGGGGATGCGGTCCGCGGGCCGCACGAGGCCCCACAGGCCGCTGGCGATCGCCAGCCACGACCCGGACCGCCGCGTGGCCGCGGACGGCAGATCGGCCAGCCCGAGCGCCTCGTAGAGGACGCCCGTGTAGACGCGGCCCGCGGGCGCCGCCGGCCGGTGCGCCAGGTCGGCGTTCACCGCGACGTCGTCCTGCTGCGTCCGACCCAGGGCGAGCACCCTCGCGGCGCCCTCCCGGTCGGTGTGGCACAGCTCGACGAGGGCGTCGAGGACAGTACGGCGGGTGACGGCCAGCTCGGGGAAGGCGAACGTGTCGAGGTCCAGAGGGCGACCCCGGCGCGGGGCGGTCTTGCCCTCCGAGGGCGGCAGCAGCACGAGCACGGGCGCCGAGCCTAGAGACGCGGGACGGTTTGCCCGATCTAGGGTGGCGCCCGTGCCACGACGACAGCTGCGGCTCGCCGCGCCGGACGGGATCGCCGACCACCTGCGTGAGCTCCGCGACGAGCTCGAACTCCCGGCCGGCTTCCCGGTCGACGTCCTGGAGGAGGCGGGGGAGGCTGCGCGCGCGCCCCGGCTGCCGGGGGAGGACCTCACCGACCTCGCGTTCGTCACCCTCGACCCGCCGGAGTCGCTCGACCTCGACCAGGCGCTGCACATCGAGCGGCGGGGGTCCGGGTACCGGCTGCACTACGCGATCGCCGACGTCGCCGCCTTCGTCGCCCCCGCGGGGGCGCTCGACGAGGAGGTCCACCGCCGCGGGCTCACGCTGTACGGGCCGGATGCCCGCACGCCGCTGCACCCCACGGTGCTCTCCGAGGGAGCCGCCAGCCTGTTGCCCGGCCAGGACCGCCCCGCCCTGGTGTGGCGCTTCGACCTCGACTCCGACGGTGAGGCCGGGTCGGTGGACCTGCGCCGGGCGGTGGTCCGCAGCCGGGCGAAGCTCGACTACCCGTCGGTCCAGGCCGACCTCGACGCCGGCCGGGACGGGGTCGCGGGAGAGCTCCTCCGGGAGGTCGGTGAGCTGCGGCTGCGCCGGGAGGCAGAACGCGGCGGGGTGTCCCTGCCGGTGCCCGAGCAGGTCGCCGTACGCTCCGATGACGGCTGGCGCCTGGAGTACCGCGCCCCGCTGCCGGTCGAGGCGTGGAACGCGCAGGTGTCCCTGCTCACCGGGATGGCC
The DNA here is from genome assembly GCA_035462845.1 of Jiangellales bacterium. Taxonomy (GTDB): domain Bacteria; phylum Actinomycetota; class Actinomycetes; order Jiangellales; family Jiangellaceae; genus DASTQL01. The sequence continues at coordinate 10,203 of DATHTV010000092.1, read as the reverse complement.
GCCGCGGGCATCATGCTCGACGGCGGCATGGGCGTCCTCCGCACGCTCCCGGAGGCCGATCCCCGCGACGTCGACCGGCTGCGACGGGTCGCGCGGACGCTGGGCGTCGAATGGCCGGAGTCCCAGGGGTACCCGGACTTCGTCCGCAGCCTCGACCCCGCACTGCCGTCGCACTCCGCCGTCATCGACACGGCGACCACCCTGCTGCGGGGTGCCGGCTACCTGGCCTTCGACGGCACCGTTCCCGACGGGGCCCGCCACGCTGCGATCGCCGCGCCGTACGCGCACACGACCGCGCCGCTGCGCCGCCTGGTCGACCGGTACGTGGGGGAGGTCTGCCTGGCGCTGCTGGCCGGGACCGACGTGCCGGAGTGGGCGCGGGCCGCGCTGCCCGGGCTGCCGGACGCGATGAGCTCCGCGACCCGGCGCGCCTCCACGTACGAGCGGGCCTGCCTCGACCTGGTGGAGGCGGCGCTGCTCGAGGGCCAGACCGGGCGCACCTTCACCGGCGTGGTGGTCGAGGTCGACGCGGGCAAGGAGCGGGGCGAGGTCCACCTCGACGAGCCGGCCGTGCGGGCCCGGGTGGAGGGCCCGGCGCTGCCCCTCGGCGAGCGGGTCGAGGTCGAGCTGGTCGAGGCGTCGCTGGCGGAGCGCCGGGTGCGCTTCGTGCCCGCGTAGGACTGCCCGCGTACGATGGGAGCGGCGGACGAGCCGGCCGGGCGACCGCGGCAGGACCTGTGCCTGCCGAGGAAAGTCCGGACTCCACAGGGCAGGGTGGTGGGTAACACCCACCCGGGGTGACCCGCGGGACAGTGCCACCGAGAGCAGACCGCCTCCGCGCCGCGAGGCGCGGCGGTAAGGGTGAAACGGTGGTGTAAGAGACCACCAGCACCCCCGGTGACGGGGGTGGCTCGGTAAACCCCACCCGGAGCAAGGCCAGACAGGGAGCGCTCGAGGGCTGCCCGCCCGAGCTCCCGGGTAGGCCGCACGAGGCCGCCGGCGACGGCGGTCCCAGAGGGATGGTCGCCGGCCCCGGTTCGCCGGGGTGCACAGAATCCGGCTTACAGGCCGGCTCGTCCGTCACACCGCCGCTGCGCCGCGGTCCCTCCGTCCCGCCAGGGGGGCCGCTGGGCCCTGCCTGCCACGCCCCCGATCCGGGAGCCTGGAGTCAGGAGGTTCTCGATGTCCCGCTTGGTCCAGCTCATCCGCACCGCCGTCCACCACCCCCGCCACGCCCGCCGTGGCGATCCGTCGCCCGAGGAGATCGCGCGCCGGGCGGCCGCGGCCCGCGCCGTCTACTTCGCCCGCGTGCACGACGCCGGCTGAGGGCGCCTGTCACTGTACGTGACGACTTGGGGCCGCAACGGTCCGTGACCCAATTGATGCCGCGTGCCGAGGTCACAGGTGTAGGTCCCTGACGCTGCTGGTGCCATGATCCAGCGCGTGGACCTCAGCACAGCGCTGCTCGAGGCGTTGCTCGCCGTCCTGGCCGGTGCGGCCGGCGGCCTGCTGGCGACGCGGTACGTGACCACCTCGGCGCTCGACGCCCAGCGCGCCGACCAGGTGCGGCGCCGGGCGTTGCAGACGGTAGCCGACCAGCGGCTCCGGCTCCTGCGCAGCGCGCAGTACTCCAGCGAGCAGGCGGCGCTCACCGGGCCGGCCGTGCGGCTGCGCTTCGCCGAGGGCGTCCTGGCCGACGTCGACGACCTGCCGCGGTGGCAGGCCGAGCGGGTCCGAGAACTGGTGGCTCGGCTGGTCGGCGCCGGGTGGGCCGATGCGGCGGCGACTCTTGGGGCCTCGCCGCCGGGCGCCGACGCCGTCCGCAGCCACTTCGAGATCCAGCTGTACCTGCGCAGCAGCACCGGCGCCTCCGAGGCCGACGCCGGCCTGATCGGCCGGCTGCACGACGCCAGTGCCGTGGAGAGCAACGAGGTGGCCCGCCGGGCCACGTACGTGGACGAGGCGGTGGCGACCGTCGACGAGCTCGGCCGCGTCCTGCGCAGCGGCAGCCGCTGGTCCCGCCTGGGCGGCCGGTGAGCGCGCCGGTCCCGGCCCGGGTCTCCCTCGTGACCCTGGGCGTCGCCGACGTGGCGCGGTCCACCGCCTACTACCGCGGGCTGGGCTGGCCCGTCTCGCCCGCCTCGGTCGAGGGCGAGGTGACCTTCGTGCGTACGGCAGGGGCGGTGCTGGCGCTGTGGAGCGCCGAGGCGCTGGCCGCGGACGCGGGGCTGCCGGCCCCGCCACCAGCGCCCGCCGCGCATCCAACCGCCCCGGTCGCGCTCGCCCTCAACGTCGGGTCGCGCGAGGAGGTGGACGCCGCCCTGGCGGCCATGTCGTCCGGCGGCGGCAGCCTGGTCAAGGGCGCCGTGGCCACGCCGTGGGGCGGCTACTCCGGCTACGCCGCGGACCCCGACGGCCACCTGTGGGAGGTCGCGCACAACCCGGGCTGGCCGCTCGGTCCCGACGGGTTGCCCGTCCTCCCCTGAGACACGTATCAGGAGCACCGGCTCGGTGCTCCTCCCGGCATGAGCACACAGCACCTGCCCCACCCCGCCGCCGTCCTCGGTTCGTCGATGGTGGCCGGGTTCGAGCGCCACCGCGACCGCAGCCGCCCGGGCTCGCTGCCCGCCGACCCGCGCCGGCAGGCCTGGTACATCGTCTACGGCTGGGTCGCGGCGCACCTGCACCTGCCGCACCCGGCCTGAGCGCGCCCGCTCAGACCGCTACAGCCCCAGGTCGCGGCAGACCGTCCGGACCGCGTCGCCCGAGGCGCGGAGACCGGTCAGCTCGTCGCCGCTGAGCGGCACGTCGAGGGTGACCTCGACCCCCCGACGGTTGACCAGCGAGGGCACCGAGAGGCAGACGTCGTCGATGCCCTGGTAGTCGCGCAGCAGCGAGCTGACGGACAGCACCCGGTTCTCGTCGCCGAGGATCGCCTCCAGGATCTGCGCGACGGCCAGCCCGATGGCGTAGTTGGTCGCCCCCTTGCCCTGGATGATCTCGTACGCGGCGGAGACCACGCGGGAGGCGATCTCGTCGCGGTCCTCGGGGTCGAGGCGGCGGCCGGGCACGTCCCAGGCGTCGATCGGGATCGTGCCGATGGAGGCACTGGACCAGAGCGGGATCTCGGAGTCACCGTGCTCACCGGCGATCGCCGCGTGCACGTTGGGCACCGCCACCCCGAGGTGCTCGGCGATGAGGAAGCGGAAGCGGGCCGAGTCGAGCACCGTTCCCGACCCGAAGACCCGGTGCTGCGGCAGCCCGCTGATCTGCAGGGCCGCGTAGGTGATCACGTCGACGGGGTTGGTGACCACCAGGAGCAGCGCGTCCGGGGCCACGTCGAGCAGCTTGGGCAGCAGGTCGCGGCACATCTCGACGTTGGCCGCCGCGAGGTCCAGCCTCGTCTGCCCGGGCTTCTGCTTGGCCCCGGCCGTGATGACCACGACGTCGGCGCCCTCGCAGACGGCGATGTCGTCGCCGCCGGTGATGGACGTGATCGGGACGAAGGCCGCCCCGTGGTTGAGGTCGAGCACCTCGGCGCGGGCCTTCTCGCCTGAGACGTCGTAGAGCGAGAGCTTCTTGGCGACGCCGCGGATCTGGCAGGCGTACGCGATGGTGGCACCCACCTGCCCGGCACCGATGATGGCCACGTGGGTTCCGGCCGGCCGGCTCATGCGGGGACCTCCGTCCTGCGGCGCCGGCGCGCGGTGGGCGCCGGCAGGGTGTCGGACGCCAGGGCGGCCGCCCCGGCGATGCCGGCCTCGTTGAGCAGCCCGGCGGGGACGATCTCGGTCCGCAGGTCGAGCAGGGGCAGGAACTTCTCCGCCTTCTTGCTCACACCCCCGCCGACCACGAAGAGGTCGGGGGAGAAGAGGAACTCGAGGTGCTCGTAGTAGCGCTGGAGCCGGACGGCCCACTGCTCCCAGGTCAGGCGCTTGCGCTCGCGCACCGAGGAGGCCGCTCGCGACTCGGCGTCCTTGCCGTCGATCTCGAGGTGACCGAGCTCGGTGTTGGGCACGAGGTGGCCGTCGACGAAGAGCGCGGTGCCGATGCCGGTGCCGAGGGTCGTCACCAGCACGACGCCGTCGCGGCCCTTGGCCGCGCCCCAGTGCGACTCGGCCAGCCCGGCCGCGTCGGCGTCGTTGACGACCACCGCCGGCCGGCCGGTGGCCTCGGTCAGCCGGGCGGCGAGGTCGACCCCGATCCACGACTTGTCTACGTTGGCGGCCGAGCCGATGACACCGTGCCGGACGATCCCGGGGAAGGTGCAGCCGAAGGGGCCCTCCCAGTCGAAGGAGCGCACCACCTGCACGATGACGTCGACGACGTCGTCCGGCCGCGCGCCCGGGGGGGTCTCGATCCGGTGCCGCTCCGCGGCCAGCGAGCCGTCGCCCAGGTGGACGGGAGCGCCCTTGATCCCGCTGCCTCCGACGTCGACGCCGAAGCCTGTCCGCGCGGTGGTCCTGCCGGCGCTCGCCGCCATGCTGTCCCCTCTCGTCGCCGTGAGTGTCACGCTATCGGGGGGGCAGGACTCAGGGCAGGGTGAGGATCTCCGCGCCGCTGCCGGTGACGAGGATCGTGTGCTCGAACTGGGCCGAGCGGCTCCCGTCCCGGGTCACGACGGTCCAGCCGTCGTCCCACATCTCCCACTCGGGGCCACCGAGGTTGAGCATCGGCTCGATGGTGAAGGTCATGCCCTCCTCGATGACCGTCGTCGCCGAGGGGTCGTCGAAGTGCGGGACCACCAGCCCCGAGTGGAACGACGTGCCGATGCCGTGGCCGGTGAACTCCCGCACGACGCCGTAGCCGAACCGCCGTGCGTACGACTCGATGACCCGGCCGATCACGTTGAGCCGGCGCCCTGGCGCCACCGCCTTGATGCCGCGCATCAGTGCCTCGCGCGTCCGCTCGACGAGCAGCCGCGACTCCTCGTCCACCTCGCCCACGAGGTACGTGGCATCGGTGTCGCCGTGCACGCCGTCGAGGTAGGCCGTGATGTCGACGTTCAGGATGTCGCCGTCACTGAGCACCGTGCTGTCCGGGATCCCGTGGCACACGACCTCGTTGACGCTGGTGCACAGCGACTTGGTGAACGCCGGACCGCGACCGGAGCCCGGGTAGCCGAGCGTCGACGGGTAGGCCCCGTGGTCCAGCAGGAACTCGTGGCCGATTCGGTCGAGCTCGTCGGTCGTCACGCCGGGGGCGATGCTGCGCGACACCTCGACCAGGGCCTGCGCCGCCAGCTTGCCGGCGCGCCGCATCCGCTCGACGGTCTCCGGGTCCTTGGCCTCCGGCCCGGTGTACGGAGCCGGGCGCGAGCGACCCACGTACTCCGGACGCGGGATGTGCGGCGGGACGCTGCGCATCGGGGAGACCCGGCCGGGCGCGACAGTCATGTGACGAGTCTAGGAGCCGGGGGCGCTGGGCCGAGGCGCGCGTCGGCCGTACGGTAGGTCACCGTGACGACCAGCGCGCGCGACCTGCCCGAGGACCGGCAGTGGTGGTGGAACCTGACCCGCGGCCGGGCGGAGCAGGGGAGTGGTGACGCCAACATGGAGCGGATGGGCCCGTACGCCAGCCGGGAGGACGCGGAGGGTGCCCTCGGCCGCGCCAGGGCCCGCACCGAGGCATGGGAGGCGGAGGACCGCAAGTGGGACGACGCCGACCTCGAGGACTGACCGCCGGCACCACTCGCCGGGGCGGCTCGCCTCACTCGTACGAGTGCTCCGGGCCGGGGTAGTCGCCCGCGGACACCTCCTCGGCGAAGGCCCGGGCCGCCTTGCCCAGCTCGCCGCGCAGGTCGGCGTAGGTCTTGACGAACTTCGGCAGCCGCCCCGCCCGCAGGCCGGCCATGTCCTGCCAGACCAGCACCTGGGCGTCGCAGTCCGGCCCGGCGCCGATCCCGATCGTGGGGATGGTCAGGGCCTCCGTCACGTCCCGCGCCACCGAGGCGGGCACCATCTCGAGCACGACTGCGAACGCGCCGGCCTCCTGCAGCGCCAGCGCTTCCTCCCGGACCCGCTCCGCGGCCTCGCCGCGCCCCTGCACGCGGTAGCCGCCGAAGGCGTTGACGCTCTGCGGCGTGAAGCCGACGTGCGCCATGACTGGAATCCCTGCGTCGACGATCTGCTGGACGGCCGGGACCACGCGGTGCCCGCCCTCCAGCTTGACCGCCTGGACTCCGGCCTCCTTCATGAAACGGATCGACGTGGCGAGCGCCTGCTCGGGGCCCAGCTGGTACGAGCCGAAGGGCAGGTCGCCGACGACCAGGGCCCGCCGGGTCGCCCGCACCACGGCGCGTGCGAGCGGGAGGAGCTCGTCGACGGTCACCGGCAGGGTGTCCTCGTAGCCGTAGACGTTGTTGGCCGCCGAGTCACCGACGAGCAGGACCGGCACGCCCGCCTCGTCGAAGACCTCGGCGGAGTACATGTCGTACGAGGTCAGCATCGGCCACCGGTCCCCGCGCACCTTGGCGAGCTGCAGGTCGCGGATCGTCACGCGCCTCGAGAGCTGCTGGCCGTAGAGCGGCGCCGTCTCCGTCATGGTTGCCTCCCCCGGCATCGTACGGCGACCGGCCGGGCCGGGCGCGGGCTGCTCTAGCGCGGGGACTCGCGCCAGCCGCTGGTGATCGGCAGCCGCCGGTCGCGGCCGAAGTTGCGCTCGCTGACCTTGGGCCCCGGCGGGTACTGGCGGCGCTTGTACTCCGCCGCGTCGACCATGCGCAGCACCCGCCGGACCAGCTCCGGGTCGTAGCCCGCGGCGACCAGCTCCGCCGATCCCCGGTCCTGCTCCACGTACGCGTCGAGCAGCCGGTCCAGCAGGTCGTAGTCGGGCAGCGAGTCGGAGTCGAGCTGGCCGGGTCGCAGCTCCGCGGACGGCGGCTTGTCGATGGACCCCTGCGGGATCGGCGGCGTCTCCCCCCGCTCCGCGGCGACCGCGTTGCGCCAGCGGGAGAGCTGCCAGACCCAGGTCTTGGGCACGTCCTTGAGTGGCGCGAAGCCGCCGACCGCGTCGCCGTAGATGGTCGAGTACCCCACCGCTACCTCGCTCTTGTTGCCGGTCGCGAGCACCAGGTGCCCCTCCTGGTTGCTCAGCCCCATGAGGGTCACCCCGCGTACCCGCGCCTGGAGGTTCTCCTCGGCCAGCCCGGTGAGCGGCAGCGTGCCGAGGAACGCCTGCACCATCGGTGCGATCGGCAGGACCCGGTAGGCCAGGCCCGTGCGCTGCGCCAGGTCGGCCGCGTCCGAGCGGGAGTGCTCGCTGGAGTATGCCGACGGCATCGAGATGCCGTGCACGTTGGCCGCCCCGATGGCGTCACAGGCGACGGCGGCGCACAGCGCCGAGTCGATGCCGCCGGACAGCCCGAGCACGACCGACCGGAAGCCGTTCTTGAGCACGTAGTCGTGCAGCCCGGTGACCAGCGCGGCGTAGACCTCCGCCTCGTCGACGATGCGCGGTGCGACGCCGGCCGGCTCCGCCGCGTACGGCTGGACCGGGTCCGCCGAGACGACGTGGTGCACGACCTCGTACGCGGGGGAGACGTCCTCCGCTCGCGGCGGCACCGGCTCCGGCAGGTCGAGGTCCACGACCAGGCAGCCCTCGGCGAACTGCGGCGCGCGGCCGAGCACCTGGCCGTCCACGGCGACGACGAGGGAGTCGCCGTCGAAGACCAGCTCGTCCTGACCGCCGACCATGTTCACGTACGCGAGGGTGCAGCCGGCCTGCGCGGCGCGCTGCCGGCACAGCTCCAGCCGAACGTCGTCCTTGTTCCGCTCGTACGGGGAGCCGTTCACGACGACGAGCAGACCGGCGCCCGCGTCGCGGGTGGCGGCGACGGGCCCACCCTCCTGCCAGAGGTCCTCGCAGACGGCCAGGGCGACGTCGACCCCGCGCACGCGCACCACGGCCATCCGGTCGCCGCGCACGAAGTAGCGGAACTCGTCGAAGACCCCGTAGTTGGGCAGGTGGTGCTTGGCCTGCCGGGCGACGACCCTCCCGCCGTGCAGGAGCGCCACGCAGTTCTGCGGCGAGCCCTTGGGACGGCCCAGCGCCTCGGCGTGCGCGGCGTCGTCGTCCCGGCCGAGGTAGCCGACGACGACCGCCAGCTCGCCGAGCCCCTCGGCGGCCAGCCGGGCGGCAAGCGACTCCAGCGCCGCGCGGGAGGCCTCGACGAAGGACCCGCGCAGGGCGAGGTCCTCGACCGGGTAGCCGGTCAGCACCATCTCCGGGAAGGCCACCAGGTGCGCGCCCCGGTCGGCGGCGTGCCGGGCCCAGTGCGCCACGAGGTCGCCGTTGTGGTCGATCGCGCCCACGGTGGGGTTGACCTGGGCGAGCGCGAGGCGCAGCTGGGGCATGCGCCGAGCCTACGGGCGGGGTAGGGGCCCGGCAGGGCAGACTGCCCCCGTGGACAAGCAGCAGGAGTTCGTCCTCCGCACGCTCGAGGAACGCGACATCCGGTTCGTCCGGCTGTGGTTCACCGACGTCACCGGGACGCTGAAGTCGGTCGCCATCGCCCCGGCCGAGCTCGAGGGGGCCTTCGCCGAGGGCATCGGCTTCGACGGCTCGGCCATCGAGGGCTTCGCCCGCGTGTACGAGGCGGACATGCTCGCCAAGCCGGACCCGTCCACGTTCCAGGTGCTGCCCTGGCGCAGCGACGCCAACGGGACGGCGCGGATGTTCTGCGACATCCTCATGCCGGACGGCTCGCCCTCGTACGCCGACCCGCGGCACGTGCTCAAGCGGGCGCTGGCGCGGGGAGCCGACCTGGGGTTCAGCTTCTACACCCACCCCGAGATCGAGTTCTTCCTCTTCAAGGACCGGCCCCGGGCCGGCGAGATCCCCGAGCCGGTCGACGCCAGCGGGTACTTCGACCACACCCCGCACGGGCTGGCGCACGACTTCCGGCGCCAGGCGATCACCATGCTCGAGGCGATGGGCATCTCGGTGGAGTTCAGCCACCACGAGGGAGCCCCGGGGCAGCAGGAGATCGACCTGCGCTACGCGGACGCGCTGACCACGGCCGACAACATCATGACTTTTCGGGTGGTGGTCAAGGAGGTCGCCCTGGCCCAAGGGCTGTACGCCTCCTTCATGCCCAAGCCCTTCACCCAGTGGCCCGGGTCGGGCATGCACACCCACCTGTCGCTCTTCGAGGGCGACACCAACGCCTTCCACGAGGCGGGGGCGAAGTTCCAGCTGTCCAAGGTGGCCCGGTCGTTCATCGCCGGGCTGCTGCGGCACGCACCGGAGATCACCGCTGTCACCAACCAGTGGGTGAACTCCTACAAGCGGCTCTTCGGCGGGGGCGAGGCCCCCGCGTACGTGTGCTGGGGGCACAACAACCGCTCGGCGCTCGTCCGCGTCCCGATGTACAAGCCGGGCAAGGGGCAGGCGACGCGCGTCGAGTTCCGGGCGCTGGACTCGGCGTGCAACCCGTACCTGTCCTACGCGTTGCTGCTGGGGGCCGGGCTGAAGGGGATCGAGGAGTCCTACGAGCTGCCCCCCGGTGCCGAGGACGACGTCTGGGCGCTCACCGAGCGGGAGCGGCGGGCGCTCGGCATCGCCCCGCTGCCCTCGTCGCTCGAGGAGGCGATCCGGGTCATGGAGGGCTCCGAGCTGGTCGCCGAGACCCTCGGCGAGCACGTCTTCGAGTTCTTCCTGCGCAACAAGCGGGCCGAGTGGGACGCCTACCGCCGGCAGGTCACCCAGTACGAGCTCGACCACATGCTCCCCGTCCTCTGACGCCGCCGCGTCCCCCAATGATCACGGCACCCGCGTAAGTGGGGGCATGGCGCGGTGAATGCACCGCGCTCCGCCCCCACTTGCCGCGTCGCGTGCCGGAGTGACGTCACTCAGTCGGCCGAGCGGGTCTGCCCGGGGCCGTCACGGTCCTGGACCGGCGGGCCGAGCAGCTCCTCGGGCGGGTGGTCGAACCGCTCCGGCGCCGCGTCGGGCCGCCCCCCGCCCCGTACGTCGGCGGAGACGTCCAGGTCCTCGTCGGTGGCGAGCGCGGAGCCGGCGTCGACGCCCTCCGGCTGGACCAGGCCCTCACCCGGCCGCTCCGCAGCGGAACCCGTGGCGTCGTCGGTCCGGGACGTGGCGTCATCGGTCATGCCCCTGCCCGTACCCCCGCACGTCGACGGCCACGCGCGGCCCTGGTCCGAGGTCAGTGGGTGGCCAGCGTGGTGAATTCACCGCGCTGGG
>DATHTV010000091.1:0-12562 GCA_035462845.1 Jiangellales bacterium | reverse complement strand
GAGTGGCGTCGGGGTCGACGGCCACGACCTCGTCGGCCGGGGTCTCATCGGCCGGGGTCTCGTCGGCCGGGGTCTCGTCGGCGGGGGTCTCGTCGGCCGGGGTCTCGTCGGCGGCGGCTGCGACGACGTCGTCCGCCGGGGTCACGTCCGGCGGGACCTCATCGCCCGGTGTCTCGTCGGCCACGGCCGCCACACCGCCGAGACCGGGCAGGCGGCTGAGCACGTCGCGGATGCCGCCCAGCCGCTCGACGAGGGCCGCGTGCTCCCGCTCGAGGCTGTCCACCCGCTCGGTGGCCGCCGCCGCGCGGGCGGCCGAGCGCTCCTCGGCGGCCGCCTCGAGCTCGGCCGCCCGTCGCTCGGCGTCGGCCACGAGCAGGCCTGCCCTCTCCTCGGCCTCGGTCTCGCGGGCGCTGGCGCGTTGCTCGGCCTCGGTCTCACGGGCCGAGGCGCGCTGCTCGGCCTGGGTGACCATCGACGCCGCTCGGACGCCGGCCTCGGCGACCAGCGTGGAGGCCTCATCCTCGGCCGCGCGGACCCGCTCGCGTGCCTCCGCCTCGGCCAGCCCGAGGATCTCCGCCACGCGGGTGCCCAGCTCCTCGAAGGGGGGCACCGAGTCCTCGTACATCGCCTTCCAGCGGGCCGCCTCGGCGGCCGTCTCCCCGCGGTGGCTCTCGGCGTCCCGCAGGGCCGCGTCGAGGTCCTCGACCCGCCCGCGCAGCGCGCCGAGCTCGCGCTCGGACCGGGTGACGAAGGCGTCCACCTCGGAGCGGGCGTAGCCGCGCCAGGCGGGCGTGAACCGCACCACGTGCTCGACCTCGGTGGACAGCATCGGCAGCAGGCTCTCGGCGTCGCGCTCGGTCACCGCGGTACCTCCCGGTCGGCGTGGACGGGTAGTCCGACCAGCCTCACCCACCGTGGCACCCCGAGGCAAACCGCCCGGGTCCGGACCGTTCCGCCGCCCCGCCCCGCGCCTGGCCCGCCACCCCGGCGGGGCAGACGGCCTCCGCGAGCCGCTAGGGTCGAAGCCGTGCCGGACCGCATCGCGCTGCTCGGCCTCACCGCCTCCGGTCGTCACGGGTGGTTCCCCGAGGAGCGTGCGGCGGGGCAGCGTTTCCGGGTCGACGTCGTGCTCGGCGTCGACACGACGGCTGCGGCCGCCAGCGACGACCTGGCCGACACCGTCGACTACGGGACCCTCGCCACCGACGTCGAGGCGATCGTCGCCGGTGAGCCCGTGCGGCTCGTCGAGACGCTCGCGCAGCGGATCGCCGACCGCTGCCTCGACGACCCGCGCGTGGAGGAGGTCGATGTGACCGTGCACAAGCCAGAGGCGCCCGTGACGGTGCCCGTCGACGACGTGACCGTGACGATCCGGAGGACCCGCGCATGAGCACTCCGAACCCGAACTTCGTGGACACCGACACCCTGACCGGCCAGATGCGCCCGCTCCGCCGGGCCGCTCTCGGGCTCGGCAGCAACCTGGGGGACCGGCTGGACTACCTGCAGGCCGCGGTGGACTCCCTGACCGAGTCGCCGGAGATCGTCCCCGTGGCCGTCTCGCCGGTGTACGAGACGGAGCCGATCGGCGGCCCCGAGGGCCAGCCGTCGTTCCTCAACGCGGTCCTGGTGGTCGACACCACGCTCTCCGCGCGGTCGCTGCTCGAGCGGGCCAAGGCGGTCGAGGACGCCTTCGGGCGGACGCGCGACGAGCACTGGGGCCCGCGCACGCTCGACGTGGACGTGCTCGCGGTGGGCGACCGGGTGGTGGCCGAGCCCGACCTCGAGGTGCCGCACCCGCGGATCGCGGAGCGCGCGTTCGTGCTGACTCCCTGGGCCGACGTCGACCCCGGCTTCCAGGTCCCCGGGCTGGGCACGGTGGGAGAGCTGTCGGACTCGGCGGACCAGTCCGGGGTACGGCGCACGGGCGACGTCCTCGAGCTCCCGGCCTGATCCCGCCCGCTTCGTGCGACCCACCCGCGTCAGCCTGCTCCTCGCGCTGGCCCTGGCGTCGGTCGCCGTCGGCTGGTCGCTCGGGAGGATCGTCGACACCGTCACCGGCTCCCTGCCCGTCACACCGCGGCTGACGCCCGCGCTCCTCGCCTTCCTCGCCGTGGTGCTGCTGATCTCGGCACGAGTGGTCCGCGGCTGGGTGCTCGAACGCCGCTACGACCGGCGGATGAACGCGCTCAGGGTGACCCGCCTCCTGGCGCTCGCCAAGGCCGCGGCGCTCACCGGGGCCGTCGTCGCCGGCGGGTACTCGGGCGTGGTGCTCCTGTACGCGCAGGTGCAGCCGGCCTCGCTGGGCCGCGAGCGGGTCGTCGTGGCAGGCCTCAGCGCACTGGCCGGCGTCGCGGTCAGCGTGTCCGCGCTGTTCCTGGAGCGGGCGTGCCGCGTGCCGCCCGGTGCCGAGGACGAGCCACCGGGGCCGACCGACGGCGGCGGGGTCCGTCCGGCCGGCTGACCTGAACCGCACGTGCACGACGGCGACACGTCACGACGGCAGCACTTCACGGCGGCGACACGTCATGACGGCAGCACTTCACGGAGGCCGACCGGCGGCGCGTCTCCTCGCCGCGGAGTGACGCGTGTGACGTCTGTGCGGCGTGGTGCGCTGACCGCGCGGCCGCTCGTGGCTACGCTCCGCGCCATGGCCCCCGTCCGGCACCGCCGCCGCCTCCACGCCGCTCGCCTCCTCGCCGTCGCCGCCCCGGTCGGCACGGTCGCGCTCGCCGCCGCAGCCGTCCTGGTCGGCGGGCCCCTGCTGGTCGTCGCGGCGGTCGTGGGTGCCGCGGCCTCGGCCGGCCTCGGTGCCGCCCTGCTCCGCGTCGAGCGGGCCGGACGGGTCGAGGTGGCCACTGTCCGGGCCACCCAGGCCGCCGCGTACGCCCGCGAGCACGAGCGGCACTCGGGGGAGCACCGGGTCTTCACCACGCACCTGGTCGGCATGCTGGACCACGCCGAGAGCCGCGTCGCCACCATGCGCGAGCGTCTCGACGGCGTCGAGGCGGAGATCTCGGCGACGCGGGACGCGCTCGCCGCCCGCGACGCCGAGGCCGCGGCGTCGCCCAGCCAGGAGCTCGTCAGGCTCGGAGACGGGGTCGGCTGGGAGGACCTGTGGCCGGACCTCTCCGACGCCCCGACCGTGGTCGACCTGATCAGCTGGGAGGACCGGGTCCGCCACGGCCTGGTCCCGGAGGACGGGCCCGCGGAGCGGAGCGCCTGACGTCCTCGCTGATGCTCCCAGGGGCCCTGGCTCCTGCTGGAGCCGACGCCGCACGACCGGGGCTCAGGCCCCCCGCACGCTGTCGAGCTGCACGTCCCCCGGCTCGATGCCGCGGACGTCGGCGTCCACCGAGCGGCGCAGCGCCTCGTGCAGGCGACCCGGCGTGAGGACCCCGAGGTAGCGGTCGTCGGGACCCTCGACGGCGATCCAGCCCGCGTCGTGCTGGAGCATCTCGCCGAACGCGTCCTTGAGCGGGTCGCCGAGGGCGACGGTGGCCTCCATCCGGCGGGCCCGGTCCGACACCAGCCCCTCGCCGGAGGTCATGTCGGTGCCGATCCAGCCGCGCAGCATCCCGTCGGCGTCGAGGACCACGGCCCAGCGCTCGCCGGACCGGCGCAGCAGCTCCCCCGCCTCGGCCAGCGTCTCGTCCAGCCGCACGACCACCGGCTGCTCGAGGTCTGACTCGATGACCGGCGTCACCGACAAGCGCTTGAGCCCGCGGTCGGCCCCGACGAAGTCCGCCACGAACGGCGTGGCCGGCGCACCCAGCACGGTCGCCGGTGCGTCGTACTGCTCCAGGTGGCCGCCCTGGCGGAAGACCGCGATGCGGTCCCCCATGCGTACGGCCTCCTCGATGTCGTGGGTGACGAACAGGATCGTCTTGTGCAGCTCGGACTGCAGCCGCAGGAACTCGGCCTGCAGTCTCTCCCGGGCGACTGGGTCGACCGCGCCGAACGGCTCGTCCATGAGCAGGACGGGCGGGTCGGCCGCGAGTGCGCGGGCGACGCCGACGCGCTGGCGCTGCCCGCCGGAGAGCTCATGGGGGTACCGGGGCCCGTGCACGTCGGGCTCCAGGCCGACCAGCTCCATGAGCTCGCGCGCCCTCGCCCTGGCCCGGCCGCGGTCCCACCCGAGCAGGTGCGGCACCGTCGCGACGTTGTCCTGGACCGTACGGTGCGGGAAGAGCCCCACCTGCTGGATGACGTACCCGATCCCGCGGCGGAGCTGCACCGGGTCCCCGTCTGTGACGTCGCGGCCGTCGACGTGGATGCGCCCGGCGCTGGGCTCGACCAGGCGGTTGACCATCTTCATGGTCGTCGTCTTGCCGCACCCGGAAGGCCCCACCAGGGTCACGAGCGACCCGCGCGGGACGTCGAGCGTCAGGCTGTGCACGGCCACCGTCCCGTCGGCGTACTCCTTGCGGACGCCGTCGAGACGGATCATCGGATCGCCGGTACGGTCGCCCTCGTGATCGTCGCCGCGCTGCACGCGACCACCCTCGCCGAGGACTGCTTGCAGCGCAACGCATGGATCTGCCCCGAGTACGTGCGCACCCGCTGGCCCGACATCAGCGCCGCCCTGTCCGAGCACGTCCTGATCACCGTGGTCTCGGTGGCGCTGGGCACGCTGCTCGCCTTCCCGATGGCGCTGCTGGCGCGCCGGCTGCCGCGCTTCCGCGGGCCGGTGGTCGGCGTCTCCACGGCCCTCTACACGATCCCGTCGCTGGCGATGTTCTCGCTGCTGCTGCCGTTCACCGGCCTGGCCCCCGCCACGGTCGTCACCGGCCTGACGCTCTACTCGCTGACGATCCTGGTGCGCAACTTCCTGGCCGGCTTCGACGGTGTGCCCGAGGACGTCCGGGAGGCCGCCCGCGGGATGGGCTACGGCCCGGGCCGGCTCCTCTTCGGCGTCGAGCTCCCGCTGGCGCTGCCGAGCGTCTTCGCCGGCCTGCGGGTCGCCACCGTGTCGACAGTGGCCCTGACCACGATCGGCGTGATCGTCGGGTTCGGCGGGCTGGGCAACCTGATCAGCCGCGGGCTCAGCTCCTTCTTCCGCGCCGAGGTGCTGACGGCGGCGGTCCTCTGCGTCGCGCTGGCGGTGGCCGCCGACCTGTTACTCCTGGGGGCGCAGCGGCTGGCCACCCCCTGGCGGCGGGGGGTGAACGCCTGATGGGCTGGCTCACCGGTGCGCTCTCCTGGCTGCTCGACCCGGAGAACTGGCAGGGGCCGAGCGGTGTGGCGGCCCGGCTGGTCGAGCACCTGGGCCTGACGGCCGCCTCGCTCGGGCTCGCCTGCGCGGTCGCCCTCCCGGTGGCGCTCTGGCTCGGTCACGTCGGCCGCGGTGGCGCGCTGGCGATCAACATCTCCAACGTCGGGCGTGCGGTGCCGACCTTCGCGCTCCTCGCCCTGTTCAGCCTCGGGCCGCCGCCTTTGGGCCGCTCCACCTTCTCGATCGTGCTGGCGCTGACGCTCTTCGCCATCCCGCCGATCATCACGAACACGTACGTCGGCATCCGCGGCGTCGACCGGGAGGTGGTCGAGGCGGCGACCGGCATGGGCATGTCCGGGTCGCAGGTCCTGCGCCGGGTCGAGCTGCCGCTGTCGGTGCCGCTGCTCATGAACGGCGTCCGGATCGCTGCGGTGCAGATCGTCGCCACGGCCACGATCGCGGCGCTCGTGGCCGGCGGCGGGCTCGGCCGCATCATCACCTCGGGCTTCACCCGGCAGAACCAGGACCAGGTCGTCGCCGGGGCGCTGCTGGTCGGCCTGCTCGCCCTGCTCGTGGAGCTGATCTTCGAGGTCCTGCAGCGCCGGCTCGACCCCGTACGGCGGGGGCAGGGGAGCTCCCCCGCGGCGGGGGCGGACCGGTCGGCGGCCGCGCCGGCCGACGGCGTCCGGGCGGGCGGGCGCGTCGCCGTGGTGGAGCCGTAACGCTCTTGTGACTGTTCATCAGGATGACGTTGTCGGTGCCGGGTAGTTGACTCCACTCAGCGGGCGCCACCCGTCCCCCTCACGGGCGCCCGCCGGACACGCGTGACCCGCCGGGTCACGGGACACAGAAGGCGGACCCACGGAAGGGTGGTCACCCTCATGCGACTGCGCAGATCTCTCATCGGGGCCGCACTCGGCCTCTCCCTCGCCCTGACCGCCTGTGGCGGGGGTGACGACGCCTTCGAGGGCGACGCTGCCGAGACGACCGGCGGCGGCGGGGACGCGGGCGGCTCGCTGGTGGTCGGCGGTGCCGACTTCACCGAGATGCTGATCATGCAGGAGATCTACAAGGCGCTGCTCGAGGACGCCGGCTACAGCGTCGAGCTGCGCCCGGTCGGTGCGCGCGAGATCTACGCGCCGTCGCTGGCCAGCGGTGACATCGACGTCGTGCCCGAGTACGCCGCGACCATGGCCGAGTACCTCAACCGCGAGGCCAACGGCGAGGACGCCGAGCCGGTGGCCTCGAGCGACATCGACGAGACCATGGACGCTCTGCGGTCGCTGGCCGAGGAGGCCGGACTGGTGGCCCTCGAGCCGGCCCAGGCGGTGGACCAGAACGCGTTCGCGGTGACGCAGGAGTTCGCCGACGCCAACTCGCTGACCACCCTGTCCGACCTCGGGGCGCTGGGTCAGCCGGTCGTTCTGGCCGCGACCGAGGAGTGCCCGGACCGGCCGTTCTGCCAGCCGGGACTCGAGCAGACCTACGGCATCCAGGTGGCCAGCCTGACCCCGCTCGGCTTCGGGACGCTGCAGGTCAAGCAGGCCGTGGCCGACGGCGACGCCGACCTCGGCCTGGTCGCCTCCACCGACGGCACGCTGAGCCAGTTCGGCCTGGTCGTGCTCGAGGACGACCAGGGACTTCAGAACGCCGACAACCTCGTGCCGGTGCTGAACGCCGACGCCGCCGAGGACCAGGCCGTCGTCGATGCGCTCAACTCCCTCGCCGACGTGCTGACCACCGAGGACCTCGCGACGCTCAACGCGCAGGTCGACGAGGAGCGGCAGCAGGCGGCGGACGTCGCGACCGCCTACCTGGAGGAGAAGGGGCTCATCGGCGGGTGAGTCCTCTCGACGTCGTCGACTGGCGGCGGCGCGTGCACGCGCTCTACGCGCAGGTGCGTGCCGTCGCCGGATCGGCCGACGGCCCGGAGGCCGCGCACGCCCTCTGGCGCGCAGAGCGGGATGCGCTGCTCGGCACGCACCCGGCCAGCCCGCTGCTGCCCGAGGCGCGGCGGGGCTTCCGGGGGCTGCCGTACGGTCCGTACGACGCGGGGATGCGGTTCGAGGTGGTCCTCGACGACACCGTGGACCCGGTGCCCTGGGAGGTGGCGACCGGCACGGACGGTGTCGTGCCCTTCGAGCTGGCCGGGGTGCTGCACCTGCCGGGCCTGGGCGACCTCGACGTGTGGAGGCTGGCCTCCTACGGAGGGGGGCTCTTCGTGCCGGTCAAGGACGCGGGCGCCGGGCGCACCACCTACGGCGGCGGGCGCTACCTTCTCGACACCGTCAAGGGCGCCGACCTCGGCGGCGACCCCGCGGCCGGGGTGCTGGTCGTCGACCTCAACTTCGCCTACAACCCGTCCTGCGCCTACGACCCCACCTGGGCGTGCCCGCTCGCACCCGCCGGCAACACCCTCCCCGTCCCCCTCGCCGCCGGGGAGCTCGCGCCTCCGTCGCAATGACCACGTTCACCACCCCTGTGGGAACCACCCCGAGGCCTCCGGTGGGATCACGAGGCGTCGACGCCGGGTGGTCGCACGCCAAGCCTGGTGATGGACCACATCACGAGGCTTCGCGTAGACAGGGTCGTCGCCGGGCGCTCGGCCTGTGGCGAGGTCTAGCCTCCCGGGGCCGGCACCGCCACCCATCGCCCGCCCACCACCAGGCTCGCGGTGTCACCACGAGGCGTCGACGCCTGGGGGTGGCCCGAGACGCCTCGTGGTGGGACCCGGTCCCGGCTCGTGCCTCGCCGGGAGCTCCGCTCACTTGTCGACGTCGCCGACGAGCCGGACGGTCGGCTCACGTCTCCGCGTTCGCTCCGCCCCCGGCTCGTGCCTCGCCGGGAGCTCCGCTCACTTGTCGACGTCGCCGACGACGAAGAACATCGATCCGAGGATCGCCACCATGTCCGCGACCAGGCAGCCGCGCAGCAGCTCGGGCAGCACCGCGACGTTGTTGAACGACGCCGAGCGCAGCTTCAGCCGCCACGGCGTCTTCTCCCCGCGCGACACGAGGTAGTAGCCGTTGAGCCCTAGCGGGTTCTCGGTCCAGCAGTACGTGTGGCCCTCGGGCACCTTGAGCACCTTGGGCAGCTTCAGGTTGATCGGCCCGCGGGGCAGCGCGCGCAGCTGCACCACGCAGGCGTCGGCCAGGTCCAGCGAGACCTTGACCTGCTCGAGCAGCACCTCGAAGCGCGCGAAGCTGTCGCCGGCCGTCCGCGTCACCACCCGCCCCGGACCGCCGGGCCGGAACAGCTCGGCGTACGCGAGGTAGGGCTCGTCCCGCCGCAGGTCCAGGTCGACGCCGCTGGCGCGGGCGATCGGGCCGGACACGCCGTACGCGTGGACGAGATCGGCCGAGAGCTGGCCGACCCCGCGCGTCCGCGCGTGGAAGATCTCGTTGCCCAGCACCAGACGCTCCAGGTCGGGCAGCCGGGAACGCACTCCCGCGACGGCGACCGACACGCGGTCGAGCCAGCCCGCCGGAAGGTCCTCCTTCAGCCCGCCCACCCGGTTGAACATGTAGTGCATGCGCCCGCCGGAGATCTCCTCCATCACCTGCTGGAGTGCCTCGCGCTCCCGGAACGAGTAGAAGATCGGCGTGATCGCGCCCACCTCGAGCGGGTACGAGCCGAGGAACATCAGGTGGTTCAGCGCCCGGTTCAGCTCGGCGAGCAGGGTGCGCGCCCACACCGCGCGGGCGGGGACCTCCATGCCGAGCATCCGCTCCGCGGCCAGCACCACGCCGAGCTCGTTGGCGAAGGCGGACAGCCAGTCGTGCCGGTTCGCGAGGACCACGACCTGGCGGTAGTCGCGGACCTCGAACAGCTTCTCCGCGCCCCGGTGCATGTAGCCCACCACCGGCTCGCAGGAGCGGATCCGCTCACCGTCGAGCACGAGCCGCAACCGCAGCACGCCGTGGGTGGCCGGGTGCTGCGGACCGATGTTGAGGACCATGTCGACGCCGGGGTCCCCGGGCGACACCCCCACGACGGTCTCGGTCACACCGCCGAGTCTGCCAGCCCGGCCCCGGCCCCCGTCGGACCCGCGGACTAGCCTCGGCCGGGTGGAGAGCCCAGACGTCGTCTTCGCCCCTCCGGGCGAGCGCTGGCAGCGTGTGTCGCCCCGCCTGGCGACCGTCCGGCGCATCTCCCTGGCGGTCGGCTGCGCCTTGCCCGTCGGGCTCGGGGTCCTGGCCGCGGTCCTGACCGGCTGGTGGTGGGCGCTGCTCGTCAGCATCGCCGGTCTCCTCGTCCTGGCGTACGGGTGGTGGCTGATCGGTCGCCAGGTACCGGCGTGGGGCTACGCGGAGCGCGAGGACGACCTGCTTGTCACGCACGGCCTGCTGTTCAAGGCGCTTGTAGTCGTCCCGTACGGGCGGATGCAGTTCGTCGACGTGCAGGCCGGGCCGCTGGAGCGGCGGTACGGGCTCGCGACGGTCCAGCTGCACACGGCGTCGCCGGCCACCGACGCACGCATCCCCGGGCTGCCCGACGCGGAGGCGGCGCGGCTCCGGGACCGTCTCGCCGCCCTCGGCGAGGCACGGGCGGCCGGACTGTGACGAGCGACAGGTGACCGAGCGCACGCCCGAGCACTTCCGCCGCCTGCACCCCTTGACCCCGCTGCTGCGGGGCTGGGTCTGGCTGGTGGCGGCGGTGGCCTTCGGCGGCCAGGACGCGATCCGTGAGGGCGAGGTGCTGCGCCTGGCGGTGATCGCCCCCGCCGTCGCGGTGATCGGCTTCGTCGCGGGACTCGGGTCGTGGTGGTTCACCCGGTACGGAATCGACGGCGGTGACCTGCGGATCGACTCGGGCATCGTCTTCCGTCGCTCACGGCGGGTGCGGCTGGACCGGCTCCAGGCCGTCGACGTCGTCCGCCCGCTGGCCGGCCGGCTGCTCGGGGTGAGCGAGCTGCGGCTCGAGGTGGCCGGGGGTGGCAGCACCGAGGCCCCGCTGGCCTACCTGTCCGCCGACGACGCGGTGGCCCTGCGGGCCGAGCTCCTGGCGCGTGCCGCAGGGATCGACGCCGACACCCCCGAGGCGCCGGAGCGCCCGCTGCTGTCGGTGCCCCTGAGCGACCTGGTCGTGTCGACCGTGCTCTCCGGCACCTTCGTCGTCGGTGCTGCGCTCGTCGTCGGCCTGGCGGTGACCACGCTGGTGCTCGGCCCCCGCGAGGCCGCGGTCGGCGTCCTGCCCCTGATGCTGCCCGGGCTCATCGCCGTCGCCAGCGCGCTCTACCAGCAGGTGGTGCGCAACTTCGGCTTCACGATCGCCGAGTCGCCGGACGGGCTGCGCATCCGCAAGGGCCTCCTCGACACCACCGCGCAGACCGTGCCGCCGGGCCGGGTCCAAGGGGTCGCGCTGCACCAGCCGCTGCTGTGGCGGTCGCGCGACTGGGTGCAGGTCAAGGTCGACGTGGCGGGCTACGCCGGCACCTCCGGCGGAGAGGTGTCCACGTCGATCCTGCTGCCCGTCGGCTCCCCGGCCGCGGCCCGGGACCTGATCGCGCGGGCGCTGCCCGGCGCCGAGCCGCTGACCGTGCCGCTCGACCCGGCGCCGCGCGCCGCCGGGTGGTTCGCACCGATCGGCTGGCGCCGCCTCGCGTACGGGGTCGACGACCGTGTGGTCGTGGTGCGCGAGGGTGTGCTGCACCGCACCCTGACCGTCGTACCGCACGCCAAGACGCAGAGCGTCCGGCTGCACCAGGGACCGCTCCAGCGCCGCCTCGGCCTGGCCACCGCCCATGTGGACACCACGCCGGGACCCGTCGACGCGGTGCTCCGGCACCGCCCCGCGGTCGAGGCCCGGGCGTTCGTGACCGCCCAGGCGGACCGGTCGCGCGCGGCTCGGCGCGCCGACACTCCCGAACGCTGGATGGTGCCGTCGGCCTCACTCGGCGAGGGAGACCAGCACCTCGGGGACGTCGACCCCGACACCCTGGACGAGCCAGCCGAAGCCCCCGAGCCCTCCGGCCCGGAGGAGCTCCGCGGCCTCCCCGGCCCGCCCGAGCGCTGAGACGTAGGCGCGCGGGTCCGCCAGCGCCAGGTCGTACGGGGGGATGCGGCCGTCCACGCCGAGGGCGAGGAGCGCAGGCCGCTGCGCCGTGAGCACCGTGGACGTCGCACCCGCAGCAGCCCCGGCCGCCGCGCAGGAGTCCAGGGCCACGTGGGCGGTGACGTCGCAGGTGCCATCGGGGACGGCCGGAACCTGCCGTCCCGCGCGGTAGCCCGCGAGGCTGCCCGCCGCCGGACGCCGGCCCGCCCGGTGGTCGTAGTCGACCGCGACCAGCAGGCTCCTCGACGCGCTGTCGACCAGTCCGGCCCAGGCCTCGTCCCGGGAGAGGCCCACCTCCGCCCGGGCGCCCGCGGGCGCCCCGGTCATGTCCCACCACCGGCGCAGCCAGGAGGCCGCCGGAGCGCCCGGCGGCCCGCCCAGCACCTCACGGCCGGTGCCCGGCTCGACGTGCAGCAGCCGGACCCGGCCGTGACCGTCGACCTCGACGACGTCGCACGGCACGACGTCGAGCCACTCGTTGGCCACCACCAGCGCCGCCTCGGCGTACCCCGTCACCGATCCGGCGCCCCGCGCCAGTCGGCCGGAACCCTCCTCCACCCAGCCGATACGCCGCGGCAGCCTGTCGGGGCGGCCGGAGACCTCCACACCGACCAGGTCGAGGTCCGGGTCGAGCCCGGCCACCTGCGTCAGCAGCTCACCCCGGCCGGCGCCCACGTCGACCAGCCGGCGCAGACCGGCCTCCCGGGCGAGCCGGACCAGGGCAGCCGCGAAGAGCGGCGAGGCGTGCACCGACGTCCGGAAGTGCGCTGCCGGCGCCTGCCGGCGGTAGAAGCCGGAGGGCCCGTACAGCGCGGTCTGCCACGCCTCCCGCCAGGTCGGCAGCCGATCGTCCACGCTCGCCGACCCTACGCAGGCCGGCGCCGGTCGGTCCGACCGTGAGGTCAGGTCACCGGCCCGGGCTGGACCGGTGAGTCGAGCGCGGCACGCAGGTCCGCGCGGGCCTGGTCGATGGCGCCTCGGGCGGCGCGCAGGCGTTCCACGTCGGTGTCGGCGCCCGACGACGCGTCCACGTCCACCGCGGAGCTCAGCGCCCGCAGCCGCTCCTGGATGAGGGCGGCGTACGCGGCCCGCTCCTCGTCCGGTGCAGTGGAGGCGAGGTCGTACAGCTCCGCGTCGATGCCGAGCACGCGGGGGCGCCCCGCGGTCCAGACCGCCGAGGCCTCCGCCGCGGTGCCCGCCCGCAGCACGTCGGGCACGAGCGAGCCCTCGACCCAGCGCGCATCGTTCGCGGCGACCGTGAGCCGCGCATCCCAGGCAGCCCGTGCCGCCCGCCTC
>DATHTV010000090.1:0-6053 GCA_035462845.1 Jiangellales bacterium | reverse complement strand
GACCCGGACAACGTCTTCCACCTCAACCACAACATCCGCCCGGCGTGACCCCGCGCTCGCTCGATGCCGACGACGCCGCTGACGCGTCGGACTTCCCGCGCTAACGTCGAGGGCATGACGGGCGTGGGGCGACGCCCTCCGACCACGATCGGCGACGTGCTCACAGCCCGCCGCCGTCGCCGGCTGGTCGGCCGCTCCGCGGAGATCGAGCTCGTACGGCGGGCGCTCGACGAGCCCGGTGAGATCTCGCTGTCCGTGCTCCATCTCCACGGTCCTGGCGGCGTCGGCAAGACCACCCTGCTCGACGCCTTCGCGGACCTGGCCGTCGAGTCCGGCGCCACGGCCGTCCGCGTCGACGGGCGGGACCTCGACCCGTCGCCGGTCGCCGTCACCGAGGCGCTCGGGGACATCCTCGACATCCCCGCCGGGGACGACCCGATCAGCCTCCGTCCGGGTGCCGCCCGGCTCGTCCTGCTGGTCGACACCTACGAACGCCTGGCCGCGCTCGACGACTGGTTCCGCACGCGGTTCCTGCCGCGCCTCCCCGCGGCCACCCTGACGGTGCTGGCCGGGCGGGACCGGCCGAGCCCGGCCTGGCGCGCCGAGCCGGGTTGGGGCGACCTGATGCGGCAGGTCTCCCTGCGCAACCTCGACCCCGATGCCGGTCGTGACCTCCTCGAGCAGGCCGGCGTCGGGCGGAACCTGCACGACCGCATCCTCCGGGTCACCCACGGGCACCCGCTGGCGCTCGCGCTGGTGGCCGACGTGGTGTCGCGCGGAGGTGGAGTTCCGGCCGAGGACCTCCCCGTGGATATCGTCCAGGCGCTCCTGCCGCGCTTCGTGGACACGGTTCCGGACCCACGGCACCGGCACGCCCTGGAGGCGTGTGCCGTCGCCCGCTCCACCGACGAGGCACTCCTGCGGGAGGTCCTCGGAGGCGACGACGCGCACGAGGTCTTCGACTGGTTGCGAGAGCTGTCCTTCGTCGACCTGGCTCCCGACGGCCTGTACGCGCACGACCTGGCTCGCGACGTCCTGGACGCCGACCTGAGGTGGCGCGATCCCGAGGGCTACCGGCGGGTCTTCGACCAGGTACGGCGGCACAGCCTCGCCCGGCTCCGCGCGAGCACCGGACGAGCACAGCAGCGGGCGATCTTCGACCTCAAGTTCCTGTTCCGGGGGGCACGGATCGCCAGCTCACCGGTGGACTGGGGCTCCTGGGGCACGTACTACCCCGACCGGGTCGGCCGGGCGGACCACGAGGCGGTCCTCGACCTGGTCTCGAGGTGGGAGGGCGACGAGTCGGCCCGTATCGCTGCGCGCTGGCTCGACCGGCAGCCGGACGGGTTCTACGCGGTCCGGCACCACGACGGCCGGCTCATGGGTGTGCTGGGCCTGGTCGACCTGACCCGGGCGTCGCCCGGCGACCTCGCCGCCGACCCTGGTGCCCGAGCCGCATGGGAGCACGCACAGCGGCGCGCCCCGCCGAGACCGGGTGAGGTCGTCTCCCAGTGCCGGTTCCTGCTCGACCGGGAGGCCTACCAGAGCCCGTCGCCGACGATGAACGCCGCGCCCGTCCTGACCCTCCAGCGGCAGCTCGCCACGCCAGGCTTGGCGTGGGACTTCCTGACCCTCGCCGAGCCGGAGCGCTGGGACGCGTACTTCCGGGCCGCCGACATCCCGCGTGCGGCGGGCGCCGACTTCACCGTCGGCGGCCGTCGGTACGGGCTGTTCGCCCACGACTTCCGCCAGGTCCCCATCGAGGCCTGGACGGAGCTGTGGGCGGAGCGTGCCCTGGCGCGGGACGAGCCCCCTGTGACGCCGTCGGAGGCGTCCGCGACGTACGTCGTCCTGTCCCACCCCGACTTCGCGTCCGCGGTACGCCAGGGGCTCAAGGACCTCGCACGACGCGACCTGCTCGCGCGCAACCCCCTCGTACGCACCAGGCTCGTGGCCGAGCGGACGGCCGGAGGAAGAGCGGCGGCCGAGGCGCTGCAAGGCCTGCTCCGGGAGGCCGCAGCCGCGCTGGGCGACCACCCCCGCGACGACAAGCTGCTCCGGGCCGTGGACCGGACCTACCTGCACCCGGCGGCCACCCAGGAGGCCGCGGCGGCCGTGTTGGGCCTGCCGTTCAGCACGTACCGACGGCACCTCGCCCAGGGAGTGGACCGGATCGTCGGCTGGCTCTGGGACCGCGAGGTGTACGGGCAGGAGCGGGCAGGGGTGAGCACCTCCTGACCTGGCATCCGAGCAGGTAGCGGGCGCACCCTCCGGGAGACGGAGGAGGGTGTCATGAGGAACGGACACGGCGGGCGCGGCCAGGCGGTGGTCGTGGGCGGCGGCATCGCCGGCCTGGTGGCGGCACGGGTGCTCGCAGACGAGTTCGACCACGTCGTCGTGATCGAACGGGACGCCCTGCCGGAGACCCCCGATCACCGGCGCGGCGTGGCCCAGGGCCGGCACGTGCATGCCCTGCTGGCCGGCGGGCAGCTGGCCCTGGAGCAGATCTTCGAAGGGCTGACCGCCGAGCTGATGGCTCTCGGTGCTCCGGTGGGCGACATGCTCGCCGACGTCCACGTCCACCTCGGGGGTCACCTCCTGCACCGAGGCGCGTCCGACCTGCTGGCCGTCCACGTCAGCAGGCCGACCCTGGAGGGATGCCTCCGAGCGCGCGTCCGGACCCTGCCCAACGTCACCCTGATGGACCGGTGCGACGGGGCGGGGCTCACCACGAGTGAGGACGGCACGGCCGTCACCGGGGTACGCGTCATCCGCCGGGCCGACGGCAGCGCGGAGGAGACGCTGGCGGCGGACCTCGTCGTCGACGCGACCGGCCGCCACTCCCGGGTCCCGGCGGCACTGGAGGCGCTCGGCTACGGCCGCCCGCCCGTGGACCGGATCGCTGTCGGCGTCGGCTACGCCACCCGGACGTACCGGCTCGGCCGCGACGAGCTGGGAGGCGACCTGGGCTTCCTCGTCGGCGCCACCCCGCAGCACCCGCGCGGTGGCGCCCTCGCCACCGTCGAGGGCGGGCGCTGCCTGCTGACCGTCTTCGGGATCCTCGGGGACCACCCGCCCACCGACGCCGCGGACTTCGAGGGGTTCGCGGCGACGCTGCGGTGCCCGCGGGTCTACGAGGCAGTGTGCGACGCGGAGCCCCTGGACGAGCCGGTCGCGTTCCGGCACCCGGCGAGCGTGCGGCAGCGGTACGAGCGGCTGCGCCGGTTCCCGGACGGTCTGCTGGTCATGGGGGACGCCGTCAGCACGTTCAACCCGATCTACGGACAGGGCATGAGTGTCGTGGCGCTGCAGGGACTGGCGCTGCGTCGTCACCTGGCCCAGCCGCGTACTCCACGACCGCTCGAGTTCATGCGTGAGGTCGGCCGGGTCGTCGACGTGCCGTGGGGCATGGCCGCGGGTGGCGACCTGTCGTTCCCGGGAGTCGAGGGCCGGCGGACGCTGAAGACGCGCATGCTCGGCGCGTACGTGGCCCGGCTGCAGGCCGGGGCGGAGCGCGACGCCCGGTTGGGACGCGCGTTCCTCCGTGTCGCCGGGCTCGTCGACCCACCGCAGACCCTGCTCCGTCCCAACGTCGTGGCGCGTGCGCTCCGGCCTCGGCGCAAGGCCGAGACCGACGGTTCGGCGCTCCAGCCGACCGCTGCGACGTGACCGAGCCGGAACTGTCTTGACCCGAACCCCTTCCGTACGTGGTGATCGCGCAAGACTGCGGGAATGGACGTCCAAGGGGCACGAGCGCTGTTCGCGGCCGCCCGGCGGGTGTGCTTCGCCTCGACCGGCCGGGACGGGCAGCCGCACCTCGTGCCGGTCACCTTCGCCATGCCGATCCGGGACTCGGTGGTCTTCGCCGTCGACCACAAGCCCAAGACGACGACCCGGCTGCAGCGGCTGGCGAACGTGCGGGACAACCCGCGGGTCTCCCTGCTCGCGGACGGCTACGACGACGCGGACTGGACTCGGCTGTGGTGGGTGCGCGCCGACGCGACGGCGACCGTGCTCGATGCCGGGTCCCCTCGCTGGGAGGTCGCGGTGGATGCGCTGGCCGGCCGGTACGCGCAGTACCAGACCCACCGGCCGGCCGGGCCCGTCGTGTGGTGCACGGTCGAGCGCTGGGTGTCCTGGTCGGCGACCTGACACGCTCAGATCAGCGACAACGCATAGGACAGCGAGAAGCCGGCGGCCGTGCTGAGCGCGACTGCAGGTCCGCCGTTCTCGTACGCCTCGGGCATCAGCGTGTCGGCGAGTGAGGCGATCACGGCGCCCGCCGCGAAGGCCAGCGGCAGCGAGATGGTCTCCTCGGAAGCGGCGGACAAGGGGCCGGCACCCACGACCACGGCGAGGGTGAGCAGCACCGCGCACGCCGACCAGGTACCGAGCACGAAGCCGTTCGACCGCCCCTGCTCGCGCATCGACGCGCTCCCCACCAAGGACTCCGGGAAGTTCGACACGAAGATGGCGGCGAGCAGGGCCAAGCCGCCGGTCCCCTGACCGAGGGAGACACCCAGCGCGACGTTCTCCGGAACCCCGTCCAGCGTCACTGCGGCGAGCAGGGCGAGACCCGCCGCTCCCGATGTCGACGCTTGCGAGGGCGAGCGCCCGGCGGCGGCCGCATCAGTGTCGAGCTTCTCGCTTCCGTCGTCCCCAGCCCGTGCACCGGGCGCTGCGGCCCGGTCCAGCCACGCGCTCAGCACGGTGAAGACCACCGCTCCGGCGGCGAGCCCGAGCACCGCGCGCGGCAGCCCCCCACGCTCCTGCGACTCCTCGAACAACTCGAACGCGAGCGCGGTGATCAGCGAGCCGGCGGCGAAGGACAGCAGGACCGCCAGCACCCGTTTCGGGAACTGGACACGGGCGCCCACCACCGCACCGATCACCAGGGCGCTCGACGCGACGGCACCGAAGACCAGGGCGTCAGCCATGGCGCCGGCTACCCGATGACACCGGCGGCAATCACGGCTCGCGCGACATCGTCGCGGGCGGGGAAACCGGTGCTCCGCTGACCGGACGACAGTAGGAGCGACGTGGGCCCGTTGTTCCCCCCGGCCGAACGAGACGGCGAACCGACCTGGAGGACGCTGTACGCCTCAGACGACGTCGCGCCGCTGGACGGCCACGAGGCCGACCGCAGCCGGCACCAGCCCGTACGCGAGCAGCGCCGCGACGGCCGCCCACAGGGCGACATCGGTGCTCACCCCGGAGATGACCCCGCCGAGGGCCGGCGGGATCCAGGACGCGGCGTCGCTGAACAGCTGGACCGCCAGCGGCGGGAGCATGAACAACGCCAGCACGACCGCGGTGGCCGCGCCACCCAGGTTGCGGATCACGGCCCCGAGTCCTGCACCGAGGACGGCACCGATCGCCCCGGTGAGCGTGGAGGCGGCCAGGAGCTGCGTGACGTTGCCGGCCGAGACCAGGAAGCCGTACGCGGTGGTCGGCAGCGCAACGGCCACGCCGGCGACGATCAGCGCCTGACCGACGAACCCGAGGACGGCACCGCCGATGAGGACCGCGGTCAGCTGGGCCAGGACGGCCCGCGAGCGCTTCGGCGACGTCAGGTACATCGGGACGACGGTGTTGTGCCCGTACTCACGAGCCACGGCGATGGCGCCGAACAGCCCGGTGCCCAGCATCGCGTTGAAGGCAAAGGCCATCAGGGACTGCTGGTCCTCGGCGGTGGCGATGAACGCCTTGCTGCCGTCCATGTCGGTGCCCCAGACGACGACCGCCGCGTCGATGCCGGCGATGAGGACCAGGACGGCCAGGAACCCCCACGGCAGCTTGGTCGTCGTGAGCTTGCGGAGCTCGCCTCTCACGAGTCGTAGCCACGTCATAGCGGTACTACCTCCGTCTGGGGCTCGTTCGGTGCATCCTCGTCGGCCACGGGCGCGCCGGTCGGCTCGTCGGCTTCGGTCCAGTCGAGGAAGAGCTCCTCGAGCGAGCCGGCTTCGGGCGCCAGCTCGTGCAGGGCGATGCCGGCGGCGCACGCGCGGTCGCCGATCTCGGCGATCGGCAGTCCACGGACGACCAGGCGTCCC
>DATHTV010000089.1:0-8325 GCA_035462845.1 Jiangellales bacterium | reverse complement strand
GTACTCCGCGGCGTGCCAACCGCGCCGGGTACGGTCCCAGAAGCCGGGCTGTACCTCCTCGCTCACCGGTCGTCCCGCCGCTGCCAGCGGAAGGTCCGCAGGCACAGCACGAGTGCCACCACGACCCACGCCGCGAGCACGGCGGCGGTCAGTCCGTGCTGCCAGGAGCCGCCGACCTCCTCGGTGGCGAAGGAGTCCGGCAGGAACACCGAACGCATCCCCTGGGCCATCCACTTCAGCGGGAACACGGCCGCCACCTGCTGAAGCCACGACGGCAGCTGGCTGTAGACGAAGAAGACGCCGGAGATGAACTGCAGCACGAGGACGACCGGCGTGACCACGGCGCTGGCGCTCTTGCCGGAGCGCGGCACGCTCGAGTAGGCGATCCCGCACAGCGTGCCCGCCGTGATCCCGAGCAGGGCGACCCAGGTGAAGGTGAGCCACCGGTCCGGGTCGGTCGGCAGGGCGACGTCGAAGACCACGACCGCGGTGGCGAGGAGCAGCACGAGCTGGGCGACGGCGGTGACCAGGACCTGGCCGATCTTGCCGAGGAAGTAGGCCGAACGGGGCATCGGGGTGCCGGCCAGCCGCTTGAGGGTGCCGTCGTCGCGCTCCATCGCGATGCTGATCGCGAGGTTCTGGAAGCTGACCAGCACGAGTCCCGAGGCGACCATCCCGGCGAGGAAGTACTGCGGGAACGGGACGCCGCCGCCGATCTCCTGGTCGAAGACCGTGCCGAAGATCAGCATGAGGATGGCCGGGAACGAGAAGGTCCAGATCACCTGGTCCTTCTCGCGGAAGAACGCCTTGAGCTCGACGCTCACCCGGCTGGCGGTGATCCGGGCCAGCCTGGCCGGTGGTGTCGCCGGCGGCCCGGCGAGGGAACTCCGCGGGCCCGGCTCGGTGGGGGTGACGGTCATCGGTTCTCCCCGATCAGTCGCAGGTAGACGTCCTCGAGCGTCGGCCGGCTCACCGTCAGCTCGGGAACCTCGCCGCCGAGCCGTGCGGACAGGTCGCGGACCGTGGCGGAGGGGGTGGCCGTGACGACCTCCCGGCGCACGCCGCCCTCGCTCCAGCGGACGACCGACCCGGACGTCTCGCGGTGCCCCAGCCGGTGCGGGCTGTCGACCGCCACCAGCCGGCCGCCGGTGATGACGCCGACCCGGTCGGCCAGGTACTCGGCCTCGTCCAGGTAGTGCGTCGTGAGCACGATCGTCGTTCCTTCAGCCGCCAGCGTCCGGATCAGCTCCCAGAACTCCCGCCGCGCCTCCGGGTCGAAGCCCGTCGTCGGCTCGTCGAGGAACAGCAGCTCCGGGCGGCCGAGGATGCCGAGCGCGACGTCCAGCCGCCGGCGCTGGCCGCCGGAGAGCTGGCGGATCCGGGTGCGCCGCTTCTCCTCCAGCCCGACGGCGGCGACGACCTCGTCGACCGCACGGGGGGCCGGGTAGAAGGTGGCGAAGTGCCGCAACACCTCCTGGACGGTGAGCTCCTCGGCCGCGGGGGCCGTCTGCAGGACGATGCCGATCCGCGCCCGCCACGCCGCGTCCGCGCGCTCCGGGTCGGCGCCGAGCACGGACACGTCCCCGGCGTCGCGTCTGCGGTAGCCCTCGAGGATCTCCACGGTGGTCGTCTTGCCGGCGCCGTTGGGGCCCAGCAGGGCGAAGACCTCGCCGGGCCGCACCTCCAGGTCGATCCCGTCGACGGCGCGCAGGTCGCCGTACGCCTTGGACAGCCCGCGTACGGAGATGGCCGTGCGGGTCGCGGTGTGCACGTCGGTGGTCACGAGTCCAGCCTGGCCCGGTGGGGCCCGCGGCGTCACGACCGGCGGGATGGTTCCCGCCTCCACCGACCGGTGGAGCCTTCTCCTGACGCCGGATGTTCACGACACGCCCCCGGCGAGCTCGCTCGCCGCGGCGTGTCGTGACCATCCGGCGGGTCAGAAGAGGCGGAGCGAGGGGTCGTCGAGGCCCCGCAGGGCGTCGTAGTCGACGGTGAGGCAGGCGATGCCCCGGTCGAGGGCCAGCGTCCGGGCCTGCGGCTTGACCTCCTGCGCGGCGAAGACGCCGCGGACGGGCGCGAGCAGCGGGTCGCGGTTGAGCAGGTCCAGGTAGCGGGTCAGCTGCTCCACTCCGTCGATCTCACCTCGCCGCTTGACCTCGACCGCCACGGCGGTCCCGGAGGCGTCCCGGCAGAGCAGGTCGACCGGGCCGATCGGCGTGGGGAACTCGCGCCGGACCAGCGTCCAGCCCTCGCCCAGGGTCTCGACGTGCGTCGCCAGCAGGGCCTGGAGGTGCGCCTCGACGCCGTCCTTCTGCAGCCCGGGGTCCACCCCGAGCTCGTGCGAGGAGTCGTGCAGCACCTCGTCGATCGTGATGACCAGCCGCTCGCCCGCGGGGTTGGCCACGGTCCAGGTCCCGTCGCCCCCCTCGTCGAGCCGGCACGGGGGGCTCATCCAGTTGAGCGGCTTGTACGCGCGGTCGTCGGCGTGCACCGACACCGAGCCGTCCGCCTTGACCAGCAGCAGCCGCGTGGCCATGGGCAAGTGCGCCGTCAGCCGGCCGACGTAGTCGATCTGGCAACGGGCGATGACGAGGCGCACGGCGTGCACGGTAGCCCGTGGGCAGCGTCGGCGCGGAGCCGCTCAGCGCAGCCGGCCGACGACCTCCAGGCCCGGGCGGGCGATGCACCCCCCGAGCCCCAGCTGCTCGAGCGCGCGGCGGAGCGGCCGGCTCGGCCGGCGGACCTCGAGGCGCCCTCGCCGCGCCGAGAGCTCGGCGTTCGCGGCGCCGAGCGGGGCCAGGCAGGCGTCGCCGGCGAGGACCACGTGGCCCATGTCGACGACCAGCCGGAAGAGTGGAGGCCGCCGTCCGGACTCGAGCAGCGCGCGCAGGACGTCGGCGAGCACCGGCGACGTGGTGGCGTCCAGCCGTCCCTCGACGACCACCACCGCCCCCGGACCGCGGGGCTCGACGGAGACGGAGAGGACGGACGGGGCGCCGGGACCGTGGCCGGCGGCGCCGAAGCCGCCGGCGGCACGCAGCCGTCGAAGCTCCACAGGCGTCGTCGAGTCGGACACGGTTGCCTCCCGGTGTCGGGCCGCAGGCTGCGCGGCCGGTATCCGGGCGGCTGCTGGCTGAACCGCTCGTCGGTCGTGTCCTCTCTACCCCGTTTCGCCCCCGGCGGCAAGGGTGGCCCCGGCGACCAGGGCCTCGGCCAGGCTGCGCAGCTTGACGTTGCGGTTCTGTGACTCGCGTCGCAGCATCGCGAACGCCGTCTCGGGATCCGTGCGGTGCCGCTCGACCAGCACGCCCTTGGCCTGCTCGATCACCGCGCGGGACGCCATCGCCTCCCGCATCTGCTCCGCCAGCGCCCGGGCCTCGGCGTTGCGCCGGAACCCGGCCAGGGCGATGCCGGCCTGGGCGGTGAAGAGGCCGATGAAGGCCTCGTCCACCGCCGAGAAGCCGTCGGCCGATCGGCTGTAGAGGTTCAGCGCGCCCATGGGCGTCTCGTGGACCGCGACCGGCGCCGCGAGGAAGCTGCGGACCCCGATCTCCCGCGCTGCGGCGGCGAACCCGGGCCAGCGCTCGGCGGCCTCCTCGACGTCCACCCGGTTGATCCGACGGTGGGTCGCCGCGTCGAGGCACGGCCCCTCACCCTCGTCGTACTGGCGGCGGTCGACCGCCAGCGTCCGCTGGTCCGTGCAGGCCGCCGTCGTGGGCTGCTGCCCGCTCAGCAGCGTGATGCCCGCGGCGTGGCAGCCGGGCACGGTCCGCACCGCAAGGTCGACGATCCGCTGGAGGGCAGCGGGCAGGTCGTCCTCGCCGAGCAGCACCTCGGAGAGCGAGTCCAGCACCAGGGCGACGTCGTCGGCCCGCTCGCGCAGGGCGTCACCGACCGGCGCCACGCTGCTCTCGGCGGCCTGGGAACCCGGGCCGGTCACCGTGTCGGTCACCGGTGCCTCCTCGACGGTCGGTGGCCCGGTCCGTCCCGGGCGGCTGTGCACGACGGTAACCCCCCGACGGCGGGCGGACTCGGGCGTGGGGTTTCTCACCCGCGCCGGCCACCCGCTGTACGGCTGCCGTGGGAGACTGCGACTGGTCCCCTGGCCCCCCGCGAGAGGTTCCCGCCGTCATGCCACGTGAGATCCGCAAGGTCGGTGTCGTCGGTCTCGGCACCATGGGAGCCGGCATCGCCGAGGTGCTCGCCCGGCACGGCGTCGAGGTCGTCGGCGTCGAGAGGGACGAGGCCTCGCTGGCGATGGGCCGCGGTCACGTGGAGCACTCGACGGCGCGTGCGGTGAAGCGCGGCAAGCTCACCGAGTCCGAGGCGGCCGAGCTGGTCGGGCGCATCACCTTCACCACCGACCTGGACGACGTGGCGGAGGCTCAGCTCGTCGTCGAGGCGGTCCCCGAGCACCTCGACCTCAAGCGCGAGCTGTTCAGCCGTCTGGACAAGATCGTGGCCGACGACGCGATCCTCGCCACCAACACCTCGTCGCTGTCCGTGACCGAGATCAGCGTCGCGACCGAGCGCCCGCGTCGGGTCGTCGGCATGCACTTCTTCAACCCCGCGCCGGTCCAGGACTTCGTGGAGGTCGTCCGCACCGTCGTCACCGAGCCGGACGTGGTCGACGACGTCACCGAGCTCGCCCGCCGCCTCGGCAAGTCGCCGGTCGTCTGCGGGGACAAGGCGGGGTTCATCGCGAACACCCTGCTCTTCGGTTACCTCAACCACGCGGCCTCGATGTTCGAGAGCAAGTACGCCTCGCGCGAGGACATCGACGACGCGATGCGGCTGGGCTGCGGCTACCCGATGGGCCCGCTCGCGCTGCTCGACCTGATCGGGCTCGACACCGCGTACGAGATCCTCGACACGATGTACAAGCAGGGCCGCGACCGCCTGCACGCCCCGGCCCCCGTGCTCAAGCAGATGGTCACCGCGGGCCTCAAGGGCCGCAAGACCGGGCGGGGCTTCTACACCTACGAGTCCCCCGACTCACCGGTCGTCGTCCCGGACGCACTCACGCCGGTCCCGGACGGCGACGCCGCGGGCGCCCGCCCCGTCCGTACGGTCGGCGTGGTCGGCTCGGGGACGATGGCGACCGGGATCGTCGAGGTCGCGGCCAAGGCGGGCTTCGACGTCCTGTACGTGGCCCGCGGCCAGGACAAGGTCGACAAGGTGCGCGCCGGCCTGCAGCGGTCGCTGGAGAAGGGCGTCCAGCGGGGCAAGCTCTCGGAGGCCGACCGGGACGCCGCCCTCGCGCGGGTCACCGGCACCACCCGGCTCGACGACCTCGCCGACCGCGACCTCGTCATCGAGGCGGTCGTCGAGGAGCTGTCGGTCAAGCAGGCGCTCTTCGAGTCCTTCGACGAGATCTGCAAGCCGGGGGCGGTGCTCGCGACGACGACCTCGTCCCTCCCGGTCGTCGAGTGCGCGGCGGTCACCCAGCGGCCCGGCGACGTCGTCGGGATGCACTTCTTCAACCCCGCGCCGGTGATGAAGCTGGTCGAGGTCGTCCACACGGTCTCGACCTCGCACGACACGGTCGCCACCGTCCGGGCCGTGGCCACGGCGATGGGCAAGCACCCGGTGGAGTGCGGTGACCGGGCCGGGTTCATCGTGAACGCGCTGCTGTTCCCGTACCTCAACGACGCGGTGAAGATGCTCCAGGCGCACTACGCCAGCCCCGACGACATCGACACCGCGATGAAGCTGGGCTGCCGGCTGCCGATGGGGCCGTTCGAGCTGCTCGACGTGGTCGGCCTCGACGTCTCCCTCGCGATCCAGCGCACGCTGGACCTGGAGTTCCGAGAGCCGGGCTTCGCGCCAGCGCCGCTCCTGGAGCACCTCGTGACCGCCGGCTACCTCGGCCGCAAGACGGGGCGCGGCTTCCGCGACTACAACGGCGGCTGACCGTGTCGCGGCGGCGACCGCCGCGGCGCGGCGGGGCCGCCCGACCGGCCACGGGCGGGCACGAGACCGTGGAGAGCTGGCCCGACGGGGACTGGGTGGTGCGGTCGGTGACCGGGTCGGCCTCCGGCAAGGCCTACCGCTGTCCGGGCTGCGACCAGACGATCCCGCCGGTCACCCCGCACGTCGTGGCCTGGCCGGTCGAGGGCGGGCTGCTGAGCGCCGGCGGCCTGGACGAGCGGCGGCACTGGCACGCGGCGTGCTGGCGGGCCCGCGAGCGGCGCGGGCCTGGGTAGTCTCGGCCGCGATGACCCGCCACCCGATCCGCGCCAACACCGTGCTGCCCGCCCACCGGGAGCCGGTCCGGCTGCACACCGCCGACGGTCTCGAGCTGGTCGGGGAGGTGGCGCGCCCGCTGGACCGCGAGCCGGTGGCCACGCTGATCTGCCTGCACCCGCTGCCCACGCACGGCGGGATGATGGACAGCCACGTGCTGCGCAAGGCCGCCTGGCGGCTCCCCGCGCTCGCGGGTGTCGCGGTGCTGCGGTTCAACACGCGGGGCACCGAGAGCGTCCAGGGCCGCAGCGAGGGGGAGTTCGACCAGGCTCGCGGCGAGCGCTACGACGTGGCCGCCGCGCTCGAGCACGCCGAGTACCACGACCTGCCGCGGGTCTGGCTGCTCGGCTGGTCGTTCGGCACCGACCTCGCCCTGATGTACGGGCTGGACCCGCTCGTGCAGGGAGCGATCCTGCTCTCGCCGCCGTTGCGCTTCGCCCGGGACGGTGACCTCGACGCCTGGGCCGACTCGGGCAAGCCCGTCGTGGCGCTCGTCCCCGAGCACGACGACTACCTGCGCCCGCCGGAGGCGGTACGGCGCTTCGCGCGCATCCCGCAGGCCGAGGTCGTCGCCGTCGACGGCGCCAAGCACCTGTGGGTGGGTGACGCGGAGCGCGTGCTGGACGAGGTCGTCGCGCGGGTGGCCCCGGGCAGCTCGCCGCTCCCCAGCAGCTGGGAGGGCCCGGCGGAGACCGCCGACCCGACCGCGTACGCCGACCGGACGACGGCGGTCTTCGCCGACACCCCGCGGACCGGCCCCGGCACCTGAGGAGGGACGCATGAGCGTGGTCGAGCTGGCCTGGAGCGAGCACGGCGTGGGGCCGCCGGTCGTGCTGCTGCACGCCTTCCCGCTGTCGAGGGCGGTCTTCGACGCCCAGGCGCCCCGCCTCGCGGACCGGGCCCGGGTCGTGCTTCCCGACCTGCGAGGCTTCGGCGACTCGCCGCTCGGCGAGGACGAGCCGTCCCTCGACCACATGGCCGACGACGTCGCCGCCCTGCTGGACCGGCTGGGCCTGGAGCGCGTCGTGCTCGGCGGCCTGTCGATGGGCGGCTACGTGACGATGGCCTTCCTGCGCCGGCACCCCGAGCGGGTCTCGGCCGTGGTGCTCATGGACACCAAGGCCGGCGCCGACCCGGAGCCGGCCCGCGAGAACCGGCTGCGGGTGGCCGCCGCCGTGGTCGAGCAGGGTCCGCGGGCGCTGCGCCCGATGCTCGACACCCTGCTCGGGGAGACGACCCGGCGGGAGCGGCCCGACGTCGTGGCCCGGGTGACGGGGTGGCTGGACGCCGCCCGCCCCGACGGAGTCGCCTGGGCGCAGCGGGCGATGGCGGCCCGGCCGGACTCCACGGCGACGCTGGCCGCGACGACCGTGCCGGGCTTCGTCGTGGTGGGGGAGGAGGACGCCATCTCCCCGCACGAGGAGGCGCTGGCGATGGCGGGTGCCTTCCCGCAGGAGGCCGTGGTCCACGTCATCCCGCGGGCCGGGCACCTCACCAGCGTGGAGGCGCCGGAGGCCACCACCGGCGCGCTCCGGGACGTGCTGCGCCACCTCTGACCCGCCGCCCCTCACTGCTCGAACCCGCCTTCGGCGCCTCG
The DNA here is from genome assembly GCA_035462845.1 of Jiangellales bacterium. Classification (GTDB taxonomy): domain Bacteria; phylum Actinomycetota; class Actinomycetes; order Jiangellales; family Jiangellaceae; genus DASTQL01. The sequence continues at coordinate 482 of DATHTV010000089.1, read as the reverse complement.
CCGGCACCCGCCGAAGGCGGTTCCGGGCCAGCAAGCGGGGTCGCCCGAGGCCGCCTCGGTCAGCCGCGAGCGGCCGACCCGCTCGTCTCCTCGACCAGCTCGGCCTCCACGACGTCGCCCTCGGCGTCCTCGCTGCCGTCGCCGCTCTCGGTGCTCTCCGCGCCCCCGGTGTCGACCGCACCCGCCGCGGCCGGCCCCGGGCCGGCCTGGACCGCAGGCTGCGCCGGCTCGCCGGGCCCGACGCTCGGGACGACGCCCAGCAGCGACCGCAGCTGGCTGAGGTGGCTGGTGATGCCGTCGCGCTGACGGCCGAGCTCGTCGACCTCCCGCCGTGCGGCGCTGGTGACCTCGGCGGCCTCGGCCCGGGCGTCGGCCAGCAGCTTCTCCGCCGCCGCCTCGGCCTCCGCCACCGTCCGCTCGGCAGTGCGCCGCGCCGTCGACAGCGTGTGGCGGGTCTGCTCGTCGGTCTCGCGCCGCGTCTC
>DATHTV010000088.1:0-7697 GCA_035462845.1 Jiangellales bacterium | reverse complement strand
GTCGCCTTCTTCGTGGTCTCCTTCTTCGTGGCGGTCTTCTCCGTGGTCGCAGCCTTCGTGGTGGCGGCCCTCTTCGTGGCGGCCGTCTTCGTGGTCGCGGCCTTCGTGGTGGCGGCCTTCGTGGTGGCGGCCTTCGTGGTGGCGGCCTTCTTGGCTGGCGCGGCCTTCGTGGGCGCGGTCGTCTTCTTCGTCGCGGCGGCCTTCGTCCCAGTCGTCTTCTTCGTCGCCGCGGCCTTCGTCACGGACGTCTTCTTCGTGGCCTTGGTCTTCGTCGACGCCGTCTTCGCGGGGCCAGACCGGCCGCGCGCCGCTCTGCGTCCGCTGTCGCCGACGAGCGACGCCGCCTTCGCCGCGCCGGAGACGGCCGCCCTCACCCGCCCGGTGATGCCCTTGCCGGTGTCCGCCATGTCCGGGTCGTCCCTCTCGTCGGGTGATCGCTTACGGTGCGCCGAGGATAGGTCCGGCGCGGGCCGCCATCAATGCGCATCGCCGCGCAGCTCGGCGAGCCGTGCCGCGACGACCTCCAGCGGAGCCACGGACGCGTCGATCTCCACCACCTTGTCCCGTGACGTCAGTCCGCTCACCAGTCGCACCGCGCGCCTGCGTACGCCGACGGCCTCGGCGAGCGCGGCCAGTGCTGCCTCGGTGGCCCGCCCGTCCACCGCCGGAGCCTGCACCGCGACGACGAGGGCCTCCCCGCGTACGCCGCCCACGCGGGTCCGGGACGCGCCTGGTCGCACCCGCAAGGTCACCCGGACGCCGCCCACCGGCCCAGTGTCGCGCGGCGTCCGAACCGGCGCTCTGGGCCGCCCGCCGGCTGCCGGCCACGAGCGGCCGCGGTCGCCGTACACTGGTCGCCGCGACAAGGCGACGATGGGGACGAGTAGCCCCGCACGCAGCCACCAGCGACCTGGGGACGGTGCGAGCCCGGGGGTGTGCGCGAGGTGAAGATCACCCCGGAGCCGCCGGAGGAACGGCGCGTCAGCGCTCAGTAGACCCGGCCGCACCGCACCAGAGCGGGTCCCGCGCCAGCGGGGCCAAGGAGGGTGGTACCGCGGGGACCCGGCCGACCGGGACCTCGTCCCTCCGTCGAGCACGACGCGACGGAGGAGTGCCTTGACGTACCGCCCGGTACCGGCCCAGGTCGACCTGCCCGCGCTCGAGCGCGAGGTGCTCGGCTTCTGGCAGGCCCACGACATCTTCGCCAAGACCGTCGCGCGCACGGCGGACGGCCCTGGCTGGGTCTTCTACGAGGGACCCCCGACCGCGAACGGCATGCCGGGGACCCACCACGTCGAGGCCCGCGCCTTCAAGGACGTGTACCCCCGATACCGGACCATGAAGGGCTACCACGTACCCCGGCGGGCCGGCTGGGACTGCCACGGCCTGCCCGTCGAGATCGCGGTGGAGAAGGAGCTCGGCTTCACCGGGAAGGGCGACATCGAGCGGTACGGCGTCGCGGAGTTCAACGCCCGGTGTCGCGAGTCGGTGCTCCGGCACGTCGACGCGTTCGAGCAGATGACCGCGCGGATGGGCTTCTGGGTCGACTTCTCCACCGCCTACCGCACGATGGACCCCGACTACGTGCAGTCGGTCTGGTGGTCGCTCCAGCGGGTGTTCGACCAGGGCCTGCTGGTGGAGGACCACCGGGTGGCGCCCTACTGCCCGCGGTGCGGCACGGCGCTCTCGGACCACGAGCTGGCCCAGGGCTACGAGACGGTGGTCGACCCCTCGGTGTACGTGCGCTTCCCGCTGACCTCCGGTCCGCTGGCCGGCGAGGCCGCGCTCCTGGTCTGGACCACGACGCCGTGGACCCTGGTGTCCAACACCGCGGTGGCCGTCCACCCCGACGTGGAGTACGTCGTCGCGGAGTCGCCCGACGGCGGTGAGCGGCTCGTCGTCGCCGAGCCGCTGCTGGACGTGCTCGGCGAGGGCTGGCAGGTCCGCGACCGCCATGCCGGTGCGGACCTCGAGGGCTGGGCGTACCGGCGCCCGTTCGACCTCGTCACGATCCCGGACGCGCACTACGTCGTGGTCGACGCGTACGTGACGACCGAGGACGGCTCCGGTCTCGTGCACCAGGCGCCGGCGTTCGGCGCCGACGACCTGCGCGTCTCCCGGGCGTACGGGCTCCCGGTCGTCAACCCGGTCCGCGCGGACGGCACGTTCGCCGAGGACGTGCCGCTCGTGGGCGGCCAGTTCTTCAAGCACGCCGACACCGCGCTGGTCAAGGACCTCGAGGAGCGTGGGCTGCTCTTCCGCCACCTCCCCTACGAGCACCCGTACCCGCACTGCTGGCGATGCCACACGCCGCTGATCTACTACGCCCAGCCCACGTGGTACGTCCGGACCACGGCGGTCAAGGACGCCCTCCTGCGCGAGAACGGACGCACGCGCTGGCTCCCGGACCACGTCCAGTGGGGCCGGTACGGGGACTGGCTGCGCAACAACGTCGACTGGGCGCTCTCGCGCAACCGCTACTGGGGCACACCCCTCCCGATCTGGCGCTGCGCGCAGGGCCACCTCGCCTGCGTCGGCTCGCTGGCCGAGCTCGGCGAGCGGGCGGGTCAGGACCTCTCGGCGCTCGACCCCCACCGCCCGTACGTCGACGACGTCGTCCTGCCCTGCCGTGAGTGCAGCGGCGAGATGCGCCGCGTCCCCGAGGTGATCGACGTCTGGTACGACTCCGGCGCCATGCCGTTCGCCCAGCACGGCTACCCGCACCGGCCTGGCAGCGTCGAGGAGTTCGAGTCGACCTACCCGGCGCAGTTCATCAGCGAGGCCCTGGACCAGACCCGCGGCTGGTTCTACTCGCTGATGGCGGTCGGCACGCTGGTGTTCGACCGGTCCTCGTACGAGAACGTCGTCTGCCTGGGGCTCATCCTCGCCGAGGACGGGCGGCGGATGAGCAAGCACCTCGGCAACATCCTGGAGCCCATCCCGCTCATGGACGAGCACGGCGCCGACGCGCTGCGCTGGTTCATGCTGGCCTCCGGGTCGCCCTGGCAGCCGCGCAAGGTCGGGCACGCCGCGCTGCAGGAGGTCGTGCGCAAGGTCCTGCTCACGTACTGGAACACCGCGGCGTTCCAGGCCCTGTACGGCCGGACGGCGGGCTGGACCCCCGGCGACGGCGCGCCGGAGCGGGCGGGACGACCGGTACTCGACCGGTGGGCGCTGTCCGAGCTGCACCAACTCGTCGCCGACGTCGACGCGGCCTACGAGGACTTCGACGTGACCCGGGCCGGGCAGCGGATCGCCGCGTTCGTCGACGATCTCTCCAACTGGTACGTACGACGCTCCCGCCGCCGCTTCTGGGACGGCGACCGGGCGGCCCTGGCCACGCTGCACGAGTGCCTGGAGGTGCTCACCCGGCTGCTCGCCCCGATGGTGCCCTTCGTGACGGAGCGGGTGTGGCAGGACCTGGTGCGCTCGGTCGACCCGACCGCGCCGGAGTCGGTGCACCTCGCCGACTTCCCGGTCGCCGACCGTTCCCTCGTCGACGACCGGCTGCACGAGCAGGTCGCCCTGGTCCGCCGGCTGGTCGAGCTCGGGCGGGCGGCTCGCGCGGAGGCCAGGGTGCGCACCCGGCAGCCGCTCGCGCGGGCCCTGGTCGGGGCGCCTGGCTGGGACGCCCTGCCCGACGACCTGCGCGAGCACGTCGCCGCCGAGCTCAACGTGGGCGGGCTCGCCCCCCTGTCCTCGGCGGGTGGCGACCTGGTCGACGTCAGTGTCAAGGCCAACTTCCGCTCACTCGGGCGGCGCTTCGCCAAGGACACCCCGCGCGTCGCGGCCGCCGTGGCCGCCGCCGACGCCACCGCGCTCTCGGAGTCCCTGCGCCGGACCGGAGAGGCCGCGGTCGACGTCGACGGCCTGGGCCGGGTCACGGTCACGGGGGCGGACGTGGTCGTGACGGAGACCCCACGCGAGGGCTGGTCGGTGGCCCGGGAGGGGGAGACCGTCGCGCTGGACCTGCACCTCACCCCCGAGCTCGTCCGGGCCGGGCTGGCCCGCGAGGTGGTGCGGCTCGTCCAGGAGGCACGCAAGGCCAGCGGCTACGACGTCACCGACCGGGTGGTCGTCGCCTGGGCGGCCGGCGGGGAGCTGGCGCAGGCGCTTCGCGAGCACCGCACCGCGGTTGCCGAGGAGGTGCTGGCGCTCGAGGTGCACGAGGGTCTCGACGCGGTGCCCGCGGGCGACGGGACCACCCGCCGCGAGGACGAGGACCTGGGCCTGACGCTGCACATGCGCCGGGCCTGACCCGGTCCGGACGATCAGTCCCCACGGCCCGCCCCGACGACCCGCCTCCGGCGGCCGCCCGGCGACCGGCCTCCACTCGGGAAGCCACCCCGGCGTGGAAAGGGCCCCGACCGCAGCGGTCGGGGCCCTTCCTCGCGGTCGGGGTGGAGCGTCAGCGCTGCTCGTCCTCCAGCAGGCTGGAGACCGAGCGCATCTGGCCCGTGGAGGTCTGGCCCTGGGTGGCCTGGCCGGCGGTGCTCGCATGCCCTGGCGTCCCGGCCGGGGCCGCGGCCTCGGTGAGCCCGGAGGTCTCCAGCTGGCGGAGCTGTCCCTCGAGGTAGGCCTTGAGCCGGCTGCGGTACTCACGCTCGAACGCCCGCAGCCCCTCGACCTGGGCCTCCAGCCGGTCGCGCTCCACCTCGAGCTCGCCGAAGAGCTCCGCGCGGCGCTGCGAGGTCTCGCGCTCGAGGGAGTCGGCGCGAAGCCGGGCGTCCTGCTCGAGCTGGCCCGCGCGCGCCTTGCTCTCGCTGTCGAGCTGGTCGGCCCGCCGGCGGGCTTCGGCGAGGAGCTGGTCCGCCTCGCTCTTGGCGTCCGCGACGAGCTCGTCCGCGGTGCGCTGCGCGAGTGCGAGCACCTTGGCGGCCGCCTCGTGCGGGGCCGCCTCGGGCCGCGCCATCGGTGCCGCGGCGGCGGCGACAGGGGCCGAGGTCGGCTCGGCGACGGGTTCGGGTGCCGGCGCCTCGGGTCGGCTGGGTGGCACCAGGGGCTCGACCGACGACGCGACGCCGCCGTCCCGGGTGACCGCGGCGAGCTTCTCCCGGAGCTCGTCGTTCTCCCGGAACAGACGCGCGAGCTCGGCCTCGACCTCGTCCAGGAACTGGTCGACCTCCTCCATGTCGTAGCCCTCACGGAGGCGGACCGTCGTGAACTCCTTGTTCTGGACGTCCTCGGGCGTCAGCGGCATAGCGTCACCTCAGGTTGAGTACGTGAAGGGTCAACGGTACCGCCTCACAGAGCGGAGCGGACAACCGCGCGGGCGATCTGCACGGCGATGATCAGCACGATGAAGGCCAGGTCGAGGGCGATGGTCCCGATCTTGAGCGGCGGGATGACCTTGCGGATCGCCTTGAGCGGGGGGTCGGTGACCGAGTAGACCGCCTCGAGCACGAGCAGCACCGGCCCCTTGGGCTCCCACGACCGGGCGAACAGGAAGACCCAGTCGAAGACGAGGCGGGCCAGGAGTGCGATGAAGAAGAGCAGGAGCACGAGATCGAGGACCTGGCCGACGACCGCCACGGGACGGGAACCTACCTGACCTGGTCTGGGCTGGTCGCAGCCGGGGCTCGGGCACGGGGCTCAGCTCTGGTTGAAGAAACCGTTCTCGGCGATCTGCGCCTTCTCCTCCGCCGTGACCTGGACGTCGGCCGGGGAGAGCAGGAAGACCTTGGCGGTCACCCGCTCGATGGTGCCACGCATGCCGAACACGAGCCCGGCCGCGAAGTCCACCAGCCGCTTGGCGTCCCCGTCGTCCATCTCGGAGAGGTTCATGATCACCGGGGTGCCGTCGCGGAAGTGCTCCCCGATGGTGCGAGCCTCGTTGTAGGTGCGCGGGTGCAGGGTCGTGATCCGGGCCGGCTCCGCGCGGCGCGGGTGTGGGGCCGTCGCGACCGGGCGGCGGTCCGCGAGGGTCGCCACCGTGGCGCCCCGCGGCTCGGTGCCGGCGGTGCCGACGGTGCCGGCGCGTGGGCGCTCCGCCTCGACCGCGGGGTCGGCCTCGTGGGCGTCCGGCGGGTAGTCGTCGTAGTCCTCGCCGTACTCGTCGTAGCGGTCCTGGTCCTCCACGAGGCCGAGGTACACCGCCATCTTGCGCATCGCGCTGGCCATGCTCGCAATTCCTCCTGCGCTGGTCGTGGACGGCTGGCCCCTTGCAGGTCACCCGGGACGCCCGAGGAAGGACGACCCGTGGGCGACCCTAGCCGCCGGGAGGGCGCTCACCGAGGATTGCGCTGCCGACACGCACGTGTGTCGCGCCGTGCTCGATCGCGGCCTCGAGGTCGGCGCTCATGCCCGCGGACACCCACGTCGCCCCGGGGTGATCCGCCCGGAGCCGCGCGGCCACCTCGAGGAGCCGCGCGAACGCCGGGGCCGGGGGCGCGTCGAGTGGCGCCACCGCCATCACGCCCCCGAGACGGAGGCCGGGTGCAGCGGCGATCCGGTCGGCCACGGCCGGCACGTCCTCGGGACGGGCGCCGCCGCGGCCCGCGCGCTCGTCGAGGTTGACCTGGACGAGCCCGGTCACCACCCGGGCAGCGGCGTCGGCGGCCCGGGACACCGCGTCGACGACCCGGACCCGGTCCAGCGAGTGCACGACGTGGGCGTACCGGGCCACCGAGCCCGCCTTGTTCGTCTGCAGCTGCCCCACGAAGTGCCAGACCAGGTCGAGGTCGTCGCACTCGGCAGCCTTGGGTGCGGCTTCCTGGTCACGGTTCTCCCCCACGTCGTGCACGCCGAGCGAGGCCAGCAGCCGGACGTCCGCCGCGGGGAAGGTCTTGGTGACCACCACCAGCGTCACCGAGTCCGCCGGTCGCTGCGCGAGCGCGCACGCAGCCGCGATCCGTCCGCGCACGCCTGCCAGCCCGGCGGCCAGCTCGTCGCGGCGCCCCATCACCCCTCCCGCCAGGCGAGCCCGGCGAACCTGCCGGTCGTCCCGTCCCGGCGGTACGAGTAGAGGTCGGGCCGCTCGACGGTGCACCCGTCCAGCCACTGCACCGAGGCCCCGGCAGTGGTCAGCTGCTCGACCACCGCGGCGGCGACGTCCAGGGCGGGCGTCCCCCGGCGGGTGACCGCCCGGGCAACCGGTGCGGTGGCCGCCACCTGCTCCCGCATCTCGCCGGGGACCTCGTAGCAGCGCCCGCAGACCGACGGTCCGACCCGCGCCTCCAGCACTCCCCCGCCCAGGTCACGCACCGCCTCGACCAGCCCGGGGACGACCCCCTCGACCATCCCGCGCCGCCCGGCGTGCGCGACCCCGACGACGCCCTCGGCCGGGGCCGCGAGCAGGACCGGCACGCAGTCGGCGACCAGCACCCCCAGCACGAGGCCGGCCTGCCGGGTGACGAGGGCGTCGGCCTCCGGAGCCGGCCCCGGCCACGGCACGGTCACCTCGACGACCGTGCACCCGTGGACCTGCTCGGCGACGACCAGGCGGTCGGGGCCCAGGCCCAGCGCCCCCAGCAGGAGGCGACGGTTGGCGGAGACCGTCGCCGGGTCGTCGCCGACGTGGCCGGCGAGGTCGAGCCCCGCGTACGGCCCCGTGCTGGTCCCGCCACGGCGGTCGGTCACCGCCATCCGGATCCCGCCGGGCAGGCGCTCCTGCCAGGCGAGCACTACTTGAGGAAGTCGGGCACGTCGAGGTCGTCGTCGGTGTCCGGGACGATCCGCCGCGGAGCCGGCGCCACGTC
>DATHTV010000087.1:0-6683 GCA_035462845.1 Jiangellales bacterium | reverse complement strand
TGGCGGCGGGGCTCCAGGTGGTGGCGGTTCCCCGTCCGGAGTACCCCGTCGACCCGGACGTCCTGGCCGGGGCCGGCACCGTCCTCGAGGACCTGTCCGGCCTCGCCCTGCTCCGCCCCCAGGGGGACGAGCGGGGGTGACATGCAGCCGCGCCCGGCCGGCCCGGCTCCGAGCGTCCAGGGGTCCCGACACCAGGGACGTCCGACCCTGACCCGGCCGCCCGCCAGGGCAGAGGGTCGGGGTGAGGCGGTCGCCCCGATCCGCCGGCGGGAGGGAGGAGCCATGAGCACCCCGGCCGACGCACAGGCACCGGTCCGGACCGTCATGGTCTGGCCGCTGGCCACCGTCCACGACGACGACACGCTGCGGGACGCGGCGCGCGCGCTCACCGAGGAGGAGGTCGGCGCCCTCCTCGTCGTGCGTCGTGAGGACCGGTTGATCGGACTGGTCTCCGAGCGCGACCTCGTCCACGCCATCGCCCAGGACGCCGACCTCGACGAGGTCGTCTGCGGTGACGTGATGGCGCTGGCGACCATCTCCGTCGCGCCCGATGACACGGTCGCGGAGGCCGCGCGGCTGATGAGCGAGGCCCGGGTCCGCCACCTGCCGGTCCGGGACGGGGAGCGGGTCGTCGGCATGCTGTCCATCCGCGACGTCCTGGACGTGCTGCTGGCGGCCACGGCCGTCGCCTGACGGTGAGGAGTCCCGTACGCAGCCGCGATGAGCCGTAGCCTGACCCCGTGACAGCGGAGGACTGGGACGCCCGTTACGCCGCAGCTCCGGTGTGGTCGCAGGGGCCGAACGCGGTCGTCGCCGACCTGCTGGGGCCGCTCGAGCCCGGCCGGGCGGTCGACCTCGGCGCCGGCGAGGGTCGGCACGCCCTGTGGCTCGCGGAGCTGGGCTGGCGCGTGACCGCGGTCGACTTCTCGGCGACCGGGCTCGAGCGCGGTCGCTCGCTGGCCGCCGAGCGCGGCCTCGAGGTCGACTGGCAGGTCGCCGACGTCACCGCCTGGGAACCCGGTGAACAGGTGGACCTCGTGCTCGTCGCCTACCTCCAGCTCCCCGAGCCCGTGCTCACCTCCGTGCTGCGCCGGGCCGGCGGCTGGCTCGTCCCTGGCGGTCACCTGCTCGTGATCGGGCACGACCGGGCCAACCTGGAACGGGGCCACGGCGGCCCGCAGGACCCCGACGTGCTCCACGACGCGCAGATGCTCGCGGCGGCTGCCGAGGGGCTCGAGGTCCTGGATCTCGAGCAGGTCGCGCGGCAGGTGTCCACCGACGAGGGGCCGCGGACCGCCGTCGACACCCTGCTGATGGCGCGGCGCCCACCCGGCTCCTGACGGGATCAGGGCCAGCTGCCCCGGGCGTGCTCGGCGGCGACGGTGGCCGACATCCCCTCGAGGAGGGGGCGACAGGACCACCCCAGCTCACGCTCGGCCCGCGCCGGCGACCCCAGGTACGTGGCCAGGGCCGCCCGCTGCGACTCCCCGGCGTAGTCGGCCGGCAGGGGGACCAGGCGCTCGACCAGCCCGGCGACCCGCGCCGCCCCGCGGACCGCTGCGCTGGGCACCACGATCGGTCCCCGCGTCCCGGCGATGGTCGCGGCGGCCCGCAGGCCCTCCGCCAACGAGGCGGGTGGCCCGGCGAGCATGTAGGACTCGGCGGGAACGCCACGCTCGAACGCGAGCACGTGCCCGGCCACGACGTCGTCCACGTACCCCCAGCAAACCCGCCCGCCGGCGGGGACCACCGGCCGGCCGCCGGTGACGACCCGGCGGACCAGCGCGCCGGTCTGGCTGGTGTCCCCCGGGCCGTAGACCAGGCCCGGCATGACGGTCACCACCGGCAACCCGGCGCGCGCCATCTCCTCGGCCACGCGGTGCGCCTGGGCCTTGGTGTCGTCGTACGCGGAGAGGTGCTCGCCCGTGAATCGGTAGGTCTCGTCGACCACCCGCCCGCCCGTGTCCGAGTTGACCGCGAGCGTGGAGGTGTAGACCACGCGGGGTGTCCCCGCCTCGGCGGCCGCCCCCAGCACCGTGCGGGTGCCCACCACGTTGACCCGCCGCCCCTCCTCCGGATCGCGCGAGCCGACCTTGTACCAGCCGGCGACGTGGTAGAGGCCGTCCGCGCCCTCGAGCGCCGCACGCACCGCGTCCGGGTCGGTGACGTCGCCGGCGGCGAGCTCGGCCCCGGCGGCCGCCAGGCCCGAGGCCCGGCCCGGTGAGCGCACCAGGGCGACCACCTCGTGCCCGTCCCGGAGCAGGTGCCGGGCCAGGGCCCCGCCGACGAAGCCGGTCGCACCGGTCACCACGAGCCGCATCGGGTCACACTCGCACGACCGTGCCGGGCGCGCCACGACGCCCCGGTTAGGGTCCCGGTCATGCCCACTGGAGACCTGCCCTCGAGCACCGACGTCGTCGTCGTGGGTGCCGGACACAACGGCCTCGTCGCCGCGACCGTGCTGGCCGGCGCCGGCCTCGACGTGCTCGTCCTCGAGCGCGCCGAGACCCTCGGCGGGGCCACCCGCACCGAGCAGCCCTTCCCCACGGTGCCCGGGCTCCGGCACTCCACCGGTGCCTACCTGCTCGGGCTGATGCCGCCCGAGGTGCTGGCCCTGGCAGGCGGCCGGATCCGCCCGCTGCGCCGCGACCCGCACTACGTGCTGCCCACGGCCGGCGGTCCGGGGTCGCCGTACCTCGTCTTCGGCTCCGACCGGGCCGCCACGCGGGCGCAGATGGAGAGGATGTTCTCGGCCGCGGACGTCCGCGCGGACGACGCGCTCCAGGCCGAGCTCGACCAGCTGCGGGAGGATCTCGCCCCCGCCTGGCTCGCGGAGCCGCTGACCGTCGAGGCGACCGCGGAGCGCTACGTGCGGGCGGAGCTGCGCGACGTCTTCGTCGACCTCGTGCGGGGTTCCGTCGTGCACTACCTCGACCGCTTCGGCTTCGAGTCCGAGCTGCTGGTCGCGATGTACGCCGTCACCGACGGCCTCTCGGGGCTGACCGCCGGCCCGGACACGCCGGGCTCGGGGCACAACTTCCTGGTCCACAACATGTGCCGCCTCCCGGGGGCGGACGGCACGTGGATGATCGCCGAGGGCGGCATGGGGGCGGTGTCCGGGGGGTTCGCCGAGGCAGCCGCCGCGCACGGGGCCCGCCTGGTCACGGGCGCCGAGGTGACCGGGCTCGTCGTCGAGTCCGGCACGGCAGCCGGGGTCGTGCTGGCCGACGGCACCGAGGTGCGGGCCCGCGCCGTGCTCGGTGCCTGCGACCCGTGGCGCACCGCGGCCATCGCCGGCGAGCACGTCCCCGTGGCACTCGCGGAGCGCTTGGAGCGGGTGCGCCGCCCCGGGACCACGCTCAAGGTCAACCTGGCTCTGCGCGACCTGCCGCGCCTGGCCTGCCTGCCCGACGACGCCCCCTCGCCGTGGGGCTCGACGGTCCACCTGCTCCCGGATGCGACGGGACGCCCGCTCGAGGCGTTGCGCACGATGTGGGCCGACGTCCAGGTCGGGCGGCTGCCTGCGGTCCCGACGATGGAGTGGTACGTGCACACGACGGTGGACCCCAGCCTGCGGGACGAGGCGGGCCACCACTCCTCGGCGCTGTTCGTCCAGTCCGTACCGTACGAGCCGCAGGGGGGCTGGGACGAGGCCCTGGACGGCTATGTCGACCACCTGCTCGGCGTGGTCGAGGAATTCGCACCCGGGACGCGCGACCTGGTGGCCGACGTCTTTCCCCTCACCCCGCCCGGGATCGAGGAGCACTTCGGCATCAGCCACGGCCACATCCACCACGTGGACAACGGGGTCGCCTTCGCCGACCGGGTGCCGTACGCGACCGGGCTGGACGGCCTGTACGCGGGGAGCGCGGGCTGCCACCCGGCGGGCTCGGTGATCGGTGCGGCGGGGCACAACTCCGCTCGGCGCGTGCTGGCCGACCTGGGTGTCGCGACGCCGCGCTGACCGCCGATCCGCCACGATGTGCCCGGGGGAGGACAGGGGGTCGCGTGCGCAGGGTGCTGGTGGGCCTGACGCTGCTCTACATCCTCACCGCGGGCATCGGCGCGTGGATCTCGGTCGAGCGCCGGCTGCCGTACGGGGTGTTCGACGGCGGTGCCGCGGCTGCGGTCCAGCGCGACGTCCTGGTGGGCTGGGGTACCGCGTACTCCCCCTCGGTCCTGGCCCTGGGCGCGGCGCTGCTGCTCGCCGTGCTGGCCTCCAGCCCGCGCGGCGGGGGACGGTTCGCAGCCGGGCTGCTCGCGCTGCTCGCCGTGGGCGCGCTCGGCAACGCGCTGGCCACCGCACGGCTGCTCGATACACTCCGTACCCCGGAGACGGACACGGTCCTGGCGGTCGTCAGCGCGGCCCTCGTCGTGCTCCCGGTGCTGGTCGTCATCGCCGCCGTGGCGGTGCTGGCGAGCGAGGAGCGCCCCCGCTACTGACCCCTCGCCCCCGCGCCGGCGCCGCCCGCCGGCTGTCCATCTCCCGATGCCGGCGGGGGCAGCGCGAGGCCGCGGGAACGCAGCGCACCGGTCAGCAGCGACTCGAAGCGGGGCACGTCGCCGCCGGCGGCCTCGAGAGCCTCCGGCCCGAGGACGGTCACGAGGCCGGGCGTTCCCCGCACGGCGGCGACGACGCAGGGGATGTCCCCGCCGGTGGCCGCGCGGGTCGCCGCGTCACGCTCGTCGCGGTGCACGAGGTCGAACGTGACGCCGAGCCGGGCCCGCATCTCGTCGAACTCGGCCTTGCGGCGCAGCGTCCCGTGCGTGACGTCGCAGAGCGAGCAGTGGGCCCGCCCGGCCAGCCGGAGCAGCAGGTAGGACAGCTCGCCGCGGAGGCTGCCGTCGGCGTCGTACACGCCGACGAGGCGCTCGACCACCGCGGGCCCGGCCTCGTCGTCCACGCCGTCGACGTTAGGGCCCGTCACGCGGTCCCGCACCCGCGGCCTGGCGTCCGCGCTCCGGCAGGCGGGTCAGCGCAGCGCTTCACAGACCGGAGCACTGGCCCTCCTTGTCGCCCGGGACGGCGTTGCCGCCTCCGGTGGGGGCGGGGTCGTCGGACTCGCACTGCAGGTTCCCGTCGACGGTGACACCCCTGGCGTCGAGGACGGCCTCCGTCCCCACCTGCACGTTCCCGCCGACGGTCGTCCCGTCCAGGACCCAGGTCGCGCCCGCCGCCAGGCAGGTCACGAGATCCGGCCGGCGGCGCGCAGCAGCCGGGCCACCTCCTCGTGGGGCAGCGCGTGCGCCGTACGGCCGGCTCGGCCGGTCACCGTCGTGGCCGCGAGCAGCGAGGTGAGGACGGCCTCCTCGGTGGCCTCGACGACGGCCTCGAAGAACGGGTCCAGCTCCCGGCCGCCGAGCGCCCGGCCGAGGAGCCGCCCGGACCGGTCGCCGCGCAGCCCGGTGGCGATCGCGAGGAAGACCTCGCCGCTCCCGTGCGCCGCCGTCGACCCCGTCCGCGCCAGGCCCAGGCCGCAGCGGCGGGCGAGCCGCTCGCACCCGGCCCCGTCCAGCGGCGCGTCGGTGACGACCACCACGATGCACGAGCCTCGCTGCCCCGGTGGCGCGCCGTCCCCCTGGAGGCCCGGCAGGTCGGCGGGGAGCAGCCGGCCGACGGGGACCCCGTCCACCGTGAGCCGCGACCGCTCGCCGAAGTTGGTCAGCGCGAGCGCGCCCACCACGTGCCCCGACGGGACCACCCGCGAGGCCGAGCCGATGCCGCCCTTGAAGCCCAGGCAGCACATCCCGGTCCCCGCCCCCACCGACCCCTCCGCCGGCGCCTGCACGGAGCCGACCGAGGCCCTGGCCCGGTCCCACGCCAGGGCGACGTCGGCGTCGGAGACCTGCATCCGCCGGGCGTCGCTGAGCCACGAGTCGTCGCACTCGGCCACCACCGGGATGACGACGTCGTCGGCGGTGCCGGTCGACTCCTCCAGCAACCGCCGGCACGCGGAGTCGTAGACGCGGCCCAGCTGCAACGTCGACGTCAGCAGCACCGGGCTCTCGACCAGCCCCCACTCCCGGGCGGTCAGCAGGCCTGTGCACTCGCCCGCGCCGTTGAGCACCGCCGCACCGGCGGCGGCCGGGGCAGCCACCAGGTCCGCGGCCGGGTGCAGCACCGTGACCCCCGTACGCGCCCGGCCACGGCCCGCGGGCGGGTCCGGCTCGTCGCGGGCGAGCGTCGCGTGTCCGACACCGACCCCGGGGACGTCGAGCAGGGAACCGGTCGGGCCCGAGGGCAGCCGCCCGATGCGCAGTCCCAGGTCGGCGGCGCGCGGCATCGTGACAGGATGCCGCACGTGGGCCTGGCGGTTCCGGTGGTCTGGTCGGCGACGTGCGCCCAGCACGGACCCGGCCAGCGCGCCACTGCGATCCGGGCCGCCGTGCTGGCCGCCGGCGCGACCCTCGTCCCGGCAGACCGCCACCCCGACGAGGCGGTGCTCGCCGTCCACGAGCACCGCCTGCTCGACTACCTCAGGACGGCCTCCGCGACGTTGCGCGAGTCGCTGCCCTCGCCGGAGTCCACGGTCGCGCCGGACGTCTTCCCCACGCTGGCCATGCTGGGAGCAGTGCCCCAGGGCGAGCCCGGCACCGTACGTGCCCTCGCCGGACGGTACTGCTACGACACGAGCACCCCCGTCCGCCCCGGTACGTGGGAGGCCGCCCGAGGGTGCGTCGAC
>DATHTV010000086.1:0-3578 GCA_035462845.1 Jiangellales bacterium | reverse complement strand
CCCGAGCTCGGGCGATCACCAGCGGCCAGGCGGCCAGGGCCGCCAGGACACCGGCCGGCACAGCCACTCGCAGCAGCCGCCCGACCTGCCCGGCCAGGGCGGCAGTGAGCACGACCGCGAGGACCACCCCCAGGGCCGACGTGGCCGTGACGCTGACGGTGATGCCGGCGAGGGCCAGCAGGGCGACAGGTGCCAGGCCCCACGCGGGCAGGACGCGCCGGTCCGCGACCAGCCAGAGCGCCGCGCACAGCGTGAGGACGACGACGTCGAACCCCGCCAGCACGTGCCAGTGCGGGAAGAGGCCGGTCGCTCGTGGCACCGCGACGTACCCGGGCGTCAGGTAGGCGTCGACGTCCGTCCAGGAGATGACCTGCTCCCGGACCCCGGGCAGGTCCGCGGCTTGCAGCAGCGCGACGAGGTTGGTCACGAGGCTGGACAGCAGCAGCACCCGCAGCACGAGAGCGCGGGCGTCCGGGCGCCGAGCCAGGACCGCGACCGCGCGGTAGAGGAGGAAGAACTGAAGCGGCCCGAGAAGCGGCAGCAGTCCGGACGTGCCGCCGCCCGATGCCACGGTGTGGCTCAGCGGGACGAGCACGAGACCGAGGGTGTAGGCGAGCGCGCTCCAGTCGAGCAGGGTCCACGGGAGGGCGTGGCGGCGTGACACGGCGACGAGTGCGACCCCCGCCAGACCCACCGCGAGGAGCTCCGACAACCGCAGGCCGGGGACGGGCAGGTCGCGCCGCAGGCCGGCCAGGACCGGGAGCGCCGGGAGGACCAGCACGGCGACGGCGGGGCGGGCCAGCACGGCCACACCCAGCAGCAGGACCGCGGCGACGGCGAACCCGAGTGCGGGTCCCCGAGCCACGGCGGCGCCGGTGGCCGCCGCCCCGACCGCGACCACGAAGGGTGCCCACCAGCAGGACGGCAGGTGCCGTACCAGCGGCGGGGAGACCTCGGCCGGGCCGGGAGCCCTGGCCGAGGTGTCGGCGCCGGCAGCCGTCGTCACCGGTCGCCCGTCATCGGTCGCCCGTCATCGGTCGCCCCTCACCGGTCGCCCGTCACCGGTCGTCCGTGACCGAGCGCGCCTCCCGGTGCCGCTGCGCGCTCCAGCCCTGGGCACGGGCCAGCGCGCGGCCGGCCACACCTCCGCCGCTCACGCCCCCACCGGTCATGCGTCCGGGCACACCGCGGAGCAGGATGCCCACCGCGGGTGCCCGGCCGAGCGCGACGAGGGTACGAGCGGTCCTCGTCACCTCTGGGAGTCGAACCCCCTCCACCAGCGCGACGGCGACCAGGTCGGCCGCCATCAGCCGGTCGTGGTCGGGTCCCGGGACGTCGGGACGGATCACCGCCCGTACCTCTCCGGTGCTGCCGCGGTGCCACTCCGCGAGGGACTCGGCGAGGCGAGCGGCTCCCTTCCCAGCCGGCACGATCACGACGCGGTGGGACCCGGGGGACCCGGGGTCACGGCCGGCCCACCGCTCGAGGACCGCGAGGGAGGTGATCGCGGTGCCCCCGGACAGGTCCATCTCGTGCACGGGGCAGAGCAGCAGCTCCGAGGCGGTGTCGGCGTCGTCCACCCGCCGGTCGCTGCGCTCGGCCACGAGCACGACGCCACCCGCCACGAGAAGCCCCAGCAGCGACGCGACCAGCACCAGGACCGAGAGCGAGTACCCCTCGCTGGCCTCCACCTGGCCACTGCGCACCACGCGCAGCGCGTCCGGCGAGAACGTCTCCGACACGGCGGGCTCCGCGGTCATGGCCGTGCGCACGGCCTCGCCCGCGGCCGTCGCGCTGGCCTCGTCCGGCATGGTGAGGGTGATCTCGAGCAGCGCGGTGCCCTGGACCTGAGCCACGAGCAGCCCCGCCTGGACCGTCGCGACGTCGGTCCCCGTCGCCGAGGCCAGGTACGCCGTGAGCTGGTCGTCCTCCGGCAGCAACCGGGCGTACGTCGCGGCCAGCGCGCCCGCCTCGAAGGAGCTGCCGGGGGAGTCCGCACCCTCGCCGGCCTCGACCACGACGAGCGTCCGCGAGCTCCACGTGGTCGGGGACGGCCCGGCCATCACCGCGACGAGGGACGCCAGCAGGGGGCCGGCCAGCAGCAGCCACCACCAGCGCCGCAGCCACGGCGCACGGCTCAGCACCGTTCGCACACACCCTCCCCGGACCGCGCACCACCCCGGTCCCCCGATCGGTCCTAGTGTGCCTCGCCGTCGGCGGTCGCGGGGACCGGTTCGCGTCGGCAGTTCGCCGGGTCCGGTCCCGGCGAGCCCGGGCCGGTCCGGCGCCCCCGGGTCCGGGCGGGCGCGGTGCCATACCCTGGAGCCCAGCGCTGGCCACCCCCCTCCCGCACCCGGGTCGGGGGCGTCCGTGCGTGCCAGCCCGCCCGTGCCCGCCCCCACGGGACGACCTGCGAAGGGACCCGCGTGAGCCTCGCCGGAATCGTGCCCGCCCTGCTCGGCGCGGGCGGCGACCCCGCCCTCCGGTCGGCCGTCGGTGACGCGCGCACCGGGGCGGTGACCGAGCTCGACCTCACCGCCCCGCAGGCGATGCGGCCGTTCGTGGTCGCCTCGCTGGCCGCCGACCCGTCCCGGGAGGGAGCCGGGCGTCCGGTGCTCGCGGTCACGGCGACCCAGCGCGAGGCGGAGGACCTCGTCGCCGCACTGCGCTGCCTGCTGGCCCCGGACGAGGTCGTGGAGTACCCCGCGTGGGAGACGCTGCCGCACGAGCGGCTGTCCCCGCGCAGCGACACCGTCGGTCGGCGGCTGGCCGTGCTGCGCCGGCTCGTCCACCCCACGTCCGGCGACGACCCCTCGTCCGGGCCGGTCCGGGTCGTGGTCGCCCCGGTGCGCAGCGTGCTGCAGCCGCAGGTCAAGGGTCTCGCCGACCTCCGGCCCGTCCGGGTGCGGGCCGGCGACGAGGTGCCTCTCGAGGAGCTCGTGCGGGGCCTGGCCGCTGCCGCGTACACGCGCGTCGACCTGGTCGAGCGGCGGGGGGAGTTCGCGGTGCGCGGCGGGATCGTCGACGTCTTCCCGCCCACCGAGGAGCACCCGCTGCGGGTGGACTTCTGGGGCGACGAGGTCGAGGAGGTCCGGTCCTTCGCGGTCGCCGACCAGCGGACCCTCGAGGTGGCCGAGCACGGCCTGTGGGCGCCGCCGTGCCGCGAGCTGCTGCTCACCGACGAGGTCCGCGCCCGGGCGGCGCGGCTGGCCGGCGAGCAGCCGCAGCTGACCGAGATGTTCGACAGGCTGGCCCACGGGACCGCCGTCGAGGGCATGGAGTCGCTGGCGCCGGTGCTCGTCGACGAGATGGAGCTGCTCGTCGACCTGATGCCGGCCGACACCCACGTGCTCGTGCTCGACCCCGAGCGGGCCCGCAGCCGCGCCCACGACCTGGTCGCCACCAGCGAGGAGTTCCTCAACGCGTCCTGGGCCGCCGCCGCGGGTGGTGGCCAGGCCCCCGTCGACCTGGGCGCCGCGTCGTACCACTCCCTGGCCGACGTGCGCGGCCTGGCCCTCGGCCAGGGCAAGGCGTGGTGGAGCATCTCGCCGTTCGGCCTCGACCCCGACGCGGGTGGG
>DATHTV010000085.1:0-3864 GCA_035462845.1 Jiangellales bacterium | reverse complement strand
AGATGAGCGTCTCCCGGACCTGCTCTGGACAGCGACGAACGATCGTGCTTTTATGGCCGCATGGGCAATGGCGAGAACACACGGACGGCGGTGCTCGAGCAGGCGACGCGGACGGCGAGCCAGGTCGGCCTGCGGGGCGTGACGATCGGGACCCTCGCCGAGCAGACCCGGATGTCCAAGAGCGGGCTCTTCGCACACTTCGGCTCCAAGGAGTCCCTGCAGCTGGCGACGATGCGGCACGCGCGCGAGCGGTTCATCGACATCGTGCTCCGGCCGGCGCTGGCCGCCCCCCGCGGTGAGCCGCGGGTCCGCGCCCTGGTCGAGGGCTGGCTGCACTGGGACACCGACGTGCTGCCCGGCGGCTGCCTGTTCATCGCCGCCTCGGTGGAGTTCGACGACGCCCCGGGCCCGCAGCACGACGAGCTCGTGCGGACCCAGCAGGAGCTCGGCGAGACGATCGCCCGGGTGTTCAGCTCCGGCGTGAGCGAGGGACACTTCCGCGAGGACGCCGACGCCGAACAGTTCGCCTACGAGCTCAAGGGCGTCTTCCTCGCCTACCACCACTACAGCCGGCTGCTCGCGGACCCGCTTGCGGAGCAGCGCGCATGGCGCGCCGTCGACGCACTGCTCGACGCCGCTCGCCCCTGACATCCTCGGCGCACCCGCCACCCGTCCACCAGACCCTGGAGAGAGCAATGCCGTCGTCGTCGCAGAAGAGCACGTCCGTTCGTACGCTTATGGCCAGCCTGCGCGTCCTGGAGCGCAGGGCCCCAGGCCTCGGCGCGCGCGTGGTGGAGCGGTTCTGGTTCACCGTGCCGCGCCGCCGACCTCCTGCGGTGGAGGTGCCCCCGGGCGCCACCGAGTTCACCCTCGACGTCGCCGGACGTCGGGTCCGCGGCCGGCGCTGGGGGCACGAGGACGACGTCGTCTACCTGGTCCACGGGTGGGGCGGGCGCAGCACCCAGCTCGGCGCCTTCGTCCAACCGCTCCGGGCGGCCGGCTACTCGGTGGTGGCCCACGACGCGTTGAGCCACGGCGACTCCGATGCCGGCCCGATGGGCGCCGGGCGCAGCAACGTCCTCGAGCACGTGGCCGCCCTGCGGGCCGTGGTCGCCGCGCACGGCCCCGCGTACGGCGTCGTCGCGCACTCGCTGGGTGCCATGGCCGCCGCGGTGGCCATGCGCGAGGGTGTCGTCCCCCGGCGAGCCGTCTACGTGGCCCCGATGGCCGACGCCGCCTCGTACACACTGGGGTTCACCCGCATGCTCGGAGCCGGGTACCGGACGTGGGAGCGGTTCATCGCCCGCCTGGAGCATCGCTTCGACCGGCCGCTGAGCTGGTTCGACATGACCGCGGCCGCCCGCGAGGCGAGCACTCCCCCGCTCCTGGTCGTGCACGACCGGGAGGACCGGGAGACCCGCTGGGCGGCGTCGGAGGCGGTGGTCCGCGACTGGCCGGGGGCCCGACTGGTGACGACGCAGGGGCTAGGCCACAACCGGCTGCTGGCGGACCCGCTCGTCGTGACCGAGGCGGTGGGCTTCCTGGCCGGCGCCGGACGCGCGGCCGAGGGCATCCGGCCCGGGGCGGAAGTCGCCGCCTGACGGCGACGGCGAGGCGGGCTACGGGCTTCAGCCCGTGACCGCGCCGGCGTCGATCGACCGGCCCCGCTCGACGACGACCGTGAGGTCCGTCCCGGCGGGGACGACGCCGGCGAGGTCGGACCTCAACCGGTCGACGGACGGGACCTCCGCGTCCGCGCGCACCTGCACCACCACGCGGTTGCCCCGGACCTGCACCGACGTGACGGCTGCTCCCGGGCTCCCCTGCACCCACTCCTCGGCGACCGCGCGGACCTGCGCGGTCGTGACGCTGACGTAGATGTTCCCGGCCGTGTTGGCCGCGAGCGGGACGAGCACCAGCGCCAGCGTCACGGCGATCCCGACGTACGCGCGGCGGCGGGGGAACCCCCGTACCGCGTAGGCCTCGCGGGCGTAGCCCGCGGCGGTGAAGGTCAGGGTCCCGGCCAGCACGAGTGCGACCACGTTGGACAGGAAGAGCACGAGCGCCCCGAGCGCGAGCGACACCGCGCCCTGGCCGAGGGTCACCCCCACCACCGCGAGCGGCGGGACGAGCGAGATGGCGATCGCCACCCCCGGTAGGACGTCGCTCACGTCCCGGCGCGACAGGCCCACCGCCCCCGCGAAACCGGTCGCGACGGCGGCGACGAGGTCGGCCAGGTTCGGGGAGGTCCGGCCGGAGATCTGGCCGTTGGCCAGCAGGTCGGTCGAGCTCGGGATCGCGACCGAGGCCAGGACCCCCAGCAGCACGACCGAGGTCGCGCCCCCTGCCACGAACGCCGCCGAGGTCAGCAGTCGTCGCCCGTTGCCCTCCACGACGGCGATGGCCATGCCCATGATCGGCGTCGACAGCGGAGCGATGATCATGGCGCCGATGACCGTGGCGGTGGAGTCGGCGATGACGCCCGCCGTCGCGATCACCCCGGACAGGACGAGCATCGTCCAGAACGCCGACACCTTGGACGCGGTGTCGCCGACCATGAGGTACAGGCCGTCGGTGACCTCGTCCAACGACTTGCGCTGCTGGGGTGGGAGGACCCGCCCGGACAGGTTCGGCACGCGCCGATCGTCCTGCCCCCGGCCCGGGAACCCCCGGCGGCGCGCCGGAGGGCCGGCTCAGCGGCGCAGCGCGACGACGTCGTGTGGGGGCCGGCCGGCGGCGAGGCCGCGCCGCTCGTAACCGGTGACCGGCCGCCACGGCACCTCGTCCGTGACGGCGAACGCCGGGTGGGCCGCCAGCAGCGCGCGCGACCGGACCGCGTAGTCCGTCCAGTCCGTGGCCAGGTGGACCAGGCCACCGGGTGCGAGCCGGTCGGCCACCAGGTCGAGCACCTCGGGCCGCACGAGCCGGCGCTTGTGGTGGCGCCGCTTCGGCCAGGGGTCGGGGAAGTACGCTCGTACCTCGGTCAGCGACTGCGAGGGCAGCATGTCCCGCAGCACCTCCACCGCGTCGCCGTCGGCGACCCGCACGTTGGTCAGCCCGGCGTCCGCCACGGCCCGCAGGAGCGCTCCGTGACCGGGGACGTGTACCTCGACCGCCAGCACGTCGAGCTCCGGCCGCTCGGCAGCCGCCTCGACCGTTGCCTCACCCATGCCGAAGCCGATCTCCAGCGCCATCGGGGCGACCCGACCGAACAGCTCCACCAGGTCGAGGCGCCGGCCGTCGACGTCCACCCCGAAGGCGGGCCAGAACCGCTCCCGCGCCTCCGCCTGCGCGCTGCGCAGCCGGCCGCCGCGTCGCTTGAAGGACCGCACGTGGGGGGCGGCCAGCACCTGGTCGCTCACGCGGCTCCGTCCGTACGGGGATGGGTGGCAGGTCCGGCCCGGGCAGCCGGCCGGAGGGCCGGCCCGCTGCTCGCAGCACGCCGGGCGGTTCCATCGTGACAGGCTGCGGCCGTGCTGCCCGTCACCGCCCCCCTGCGCGTGGTGGGGATCGACCTGGCCTGGGGGTCGCGCGCTGGCACCGGCGTCGCGGCGCTCGACGGCGACGGCCGGCTGCTCGACCTCGCGGACGTCACGACCGACGACGAGATCACGGCCTATGCCCGCCGGTGGGCGCCGGGCCCCTGCGTCGTCGGCGTCGACGCGCCGATCGTGGTGCGGAACGCCACCGGCGCGCGGGGGCCTCTCCGCCGCGGAGCCCCCGCTGCACGTCAGCGACCAGGCGCCCTGGCGAGAGCTCCGGCGAGCCGTGGTCACCGCCTCGCGCAAGGTCGACCTCCGCCGGGTCGAGGACAGGGTGGACGCCGTCGTCTGCGCCTACGTGGCCCTGCTCGCCGCGCGCGAG
>DATHTV010000084.1:0-11716 GCA_035462845.1 Jiangellales bacterium | reverse complement strand
CGGGCCAGGACGTCGTCCGGCCCGGGCTCGTCCGGGGCGTCCTCCTCGAGGCCGAGCAGGGGCGCCGGGTCGGGGCAGAGCGCCCGCCACGCGTGCGCCAGCGAGGGGGCGGCCAGGCGCGGCGGTACGAGGCCGGTGGCCGCGACGACCTGGACGTGGACGTGTGGCGGCAGCGCCGGCGACGCCGGCGCCGGGGCCACGGCACCGACGACGTCCCCCGCGGCCACGGCGTCGCCGGGGCGCAACGACGGGACGAGCCCGCCCAGCACGACGTCCACCCGGTCGCACGCGAGGACCAGGACCGTGCCGTCGCCGGCGCTCTCCGCGTGGTCGGTGCTGCGCACGGTCCCGTCGGCGGGGGCTCGTACGGGCGTGCCGGCGGGGACGACGAGGCCCGCGCCCAGGCTCACCGTCGGCGTCTCGTCGGCGCTGTCGGTGACGACGTCGGGCAGCCGCCCCTCGCCGTACCGCAGCAGGCCCGGACGGCCGGCGAGCGCGGCGTCGACCGCCGCCCGGACGGCGGCCCGCTCCAGCCACGCACCGTCGGGGAGGAGGTCGGTGCGTACGGAGAGGTCGAGGGCGACCGGCGACGGCCCGGGGTCCACGACCGGCCGGTCCGGCCGCCAGGCCAGGGCCCGCCGGACCCGCGACGAGGGGTCGAGACCCAGCGCCTGACGCAGCGCCTCGTGGGCGAGCTCGAACGGCACGTCGCCGACCCGCTCCACGATGCGCCAGTCCAGCGGCTGCTCCTCGCGCGCGTACGTGTTGGCGGGGTCGGCGGCCAAGATGTCGTCCGCGGACACAGCGAGCACGGCGGCGCGCGCGGCCACCAGCGGCCACAGCGCCTCGACCTCCGGCTCGGTGAGCGGCAGCACGGCGTGGTAGCCCGCGGCGACCGCACAGGCGTCGGTGACCGGTCGGCTGCGCGGTCGCGCCAGCAGCGACGCGACGCAGGTCGCCAGGTCGCCGACGAGCCAGGAGCGCAGCACGTCGCCGAAGTCGATGACGCCGTCCGGGTCGGGCCGGCCCTCCCGGTCGCGCCCGGCGACGACGTTGTAGTCCGCGAGGTCCGCGTGCACGACCTGCGTACGCAGCACGCCGGCGACAGGGGTGAGCGCGGACCAGGCATGCTCGGACAGAGCGACCGCGGCCGACCGCCGGTCGGGGTCGTTCACCGACGGGGCGAGCGCGCCGACCACCTCGGCTGCCCGGCGCGGGTCGTACTGGAGGGGCCGGTCGGCCGCCGGGTGGTCGAAGCCGGAGAGGCCGGCAGCGACGTGCGCGGCCAGCCCGCCGAGCCGCCGCAGGGTCGGCTCCGCGAGGTGCCCGGCGTCGGAGAGCAGCTCGCCGGGGACGAACGTGAGCAGCCGTACGTGGTGGGGCGCCCCGCCCATGTCGACGACGACCACGTCCGAGCCGTCGGGGGCGGGGACGGGGACGGGCACGCGCAGCCCGGCGGTGCCGGCGAGGTGCCGCATCGCCGCGTTCTGCAGGTCGAGCACGTCGCGGCCGAACGCCGGGTTCGCGACCTTGAGAACGTACGCGGCGTCGGTGGTCCTCAGCAGCAGGTTCGTCTCCTGGTTGCTGCCGAGCGGGCGCGCGGTGGCGGCGATGCCGAAGACGTCCCTGGCCAGGACCTCGGCCTCGTCCGTCGACACTGAGGTGGCCGGCGGGACCTCGCCCCAGAACCGCTGCGTCACGCCCGGATGCTAGCCACGCCACCAGCAGGCCCGTGGGGCCATCACCAGGCGTCGACACCTGGTGATGGCCCCACGCGGGTGGTGAACGTGGTCAGTCGTGACCACTCAGGAGGGGGTCACTGGACGTTGAGGTTGCCTCCCGTCAGCGCCTGCTCGGCGGTGGCCGCCCCGGTCCAGGCCGAGGAGTGGACCAGCGTCGAGCCGTCCCACACCGTGACGCCCAGGGTGTCGTTGCGGCCGGGGGCGCCGCGGTCGGTGAAGGTGATCCGCAGCTCGAGCCCCCTCTTCACCGTCGCCCCGGTCGCTCGGTTCACCAGGTCGGCCGTCGCCCGGACCGTGCCGATACCCCAGCAGACCTGGCTCGGCCCCGCGGAGCACGCAGCGCCCGCCTCGGTGCGCCGGGTGGTGCCGAGTGCGTCGAGCGACGTGGAACGCAGCTCGTACGACACCCCTCCGGACACCAGGGAGACCGTGGCGTTGCCGCTCAGCCGGGTGCTGGCGGGAGGCGCGTACCGCACACTGAGCTCCACGCCGACCCGGCTGCCCGGCGTCGCCGCGTACGTGCCGGCCGAAGAGGTCGCCGTGATCTCACCGGTGCCGGTTACCGAGCCGCCGTCGGCCGCGATCACGCGGACCGTGGCCGTCGTCGTCCCGGTGTAGTACGACCCGGCGGTGGCGGCCACGGTGTACGTGCCCGGCTCCAGCTCGGCCGTGCACGTCCCCGAGCCGGTCGTCGTGCTCCCGACGAGCGCCGCCCCGACGGCCACCGGGCCGCACAGGTCGGTCCCGCCGGCGGCGAAGGTCACCGTCGCGTTGCGGATGTCGCCCGGAGCGGAGTCACCGGAGAGGGGTAGCAGGCTGCTGTCCCGGAGGGTGGCCCGCAGGCTCACCGTGGCCGTCGCGGCCCCCGGCGCCGCGTAGACGACGGTGTCACCGGTGTAGGTGACGCCCGCGTCCTCGGGCTGGACGACGATCGTGAACGACGTCGTCCCCTCGCCGCCGGCTTCGTCCGTCACGGTGACCGTCACCGGGTACGAGCCGGGGGCGGCGGTGACGTTGCCGGTGACCGTCCACGTCCGCGTGCCCGGGACCGTGGTGCCCGGAGACGTGGTCCCCACCGTCAGGCTGAGGCCCGCCGGCAGACCGGTCGCGACCGCGGTCAGCGCCGAGCCCGGGCTGTCCGGGTCGGTGGCGCTGACCGTGACCGTCGGGCTCAGCGCGTCGCTGTACTGCACGGTGGCCGTGCCGCCCGGCGCGTCGTTGGTCACGACCGGCACCGCGGAGATCGCGAGGTCGGCCTCGTTGACCGCGAAGAACACGTTGCCCACGGCCTCGACCTTGATCCGCGCCCGCTCGATACCGGCGTTCGGCAGCGTGACGTCGGCGCTGCCGTCGTTCGGCGTCGCCGCCGCCAGGACGTACGGGTAGGTCAGCCCGCCGTCGTCGCTGAGGCTGATCCGCACGTCGCTGGTGCCGATCGGCGCGGCGTCGGTGCCGGCGACGTCCCAGGTGACGGTCTGGGTCGAGCCGCCGTACAGCGTCGCCCCGGCGGACTGCGACGTGACCAGGAACGGCCCGCTGCCGGGCGCGAGGCTGATCACGGTGTCCGCGCTGCCGATTCCGCCCGCGCCGGGGTTGCCATCCCGGGCGGTGAGCCGGAAGTCCATCGGCCCGGGATAGGCCGACGTCGGCAGGAACTCCGACAGGCAGTCGACCAGCGACGCGGGCAGGGTGCCGGTGGGGGGCACGGCGTCCGGGCAGACGCCGGTCTTGGCGTTCGTGTTGCCGGCCAGAATCTGCGCCATGTCCGGGAAGATCCGCGTCGGGTCGGTGGTCACCGAGTTGGTGCCGGGGTTGTCGTACTCGCGCGGGTCGTAGCGGGTCATGTCCAGCGCGGTGCCGAACTGCCGGAACAGTGGCCCCGTCGTCTTGACCTGGTTGGCCAGCGCGACGGCAGCCGTCCCGATGTTGTTCTGCTCCCACATGTAGGTGACCGTGTCGCCGTCGGCGTCGGTCGCACCGCCGGTCAGCGCGAACGGCGTCCGGTACGGGATGGTGTACGAGGTGAGCGGCTCGACGACCGGCGCGTGGTTGCCCGTCGCCGTCACCACGTGGCCCTGGTTGTCGACCGGGCCGCCCTTGGCCGTGTCGCCGACGAATCCGGATCCGCCCTCGACCTCGATCTGCAGCATCGGCACGTCGGTCGCCGCCAGCGTGCCCGAGAAGGTGACCTGGAAGCCGAAGTCGTTGAGCCCCCCGGTGCCTCCCCACGCCGCGACGGTGGCGACGCCGCCGGCCGGCCAGTCGGGAAGCCCTTGCAGAGCGGCCTGGATCGCGGCGGTCGTGTAGTTCGTGCCGCGCACGATCGGCGCCGACCACTCCTGGTCGTACCGCAGCCGGAAGGAGTCGCCGTTCGTGTCGAAGTCCCGCAGCGACACCGTCTGGACCTCGTTGATCGCCGGGCGGTCACTGGTCACGAAGGCGTCGATCACCTGGTAGCTGCGCTGCGACCAGTACGGGTCGGTGTGCGGCTGCAGGTTGTCCCGGCCGCAGATGCCGGCGTACGCCATGATCGACGAGCCTGAGCCCGGCTCGACGGAGTTGGCGCCGCTGCGGTTTCCACCGGAGCAGTTGCCCACGCTGCCGTTGAAGGTGTGGTTGGAGCCGAACTGATGGCCGATCTCGTGCGCCACGTAGTCGACGGCGAAGAAGTCCCCCACCGGGTTGGGCAAGCCCGTGCAGCCCTGCGCCTTGGCGTTGCCGCCGACGGAGTTGAGGCTGGCGACGCCCCCACCGGACAGGCCGAAGATGATGTGGCCGACGTCGTAGTTGGCCGCCCCGATGAGCTGGCCGATAACGATCCGGTTGCGGCCGAGCGTGCCGCCGCCGCAGCCGCTCGCCTGCGCCGCGGTGAAGCACGGCGCGCTGCCGCACGGCCCGTTGGCACCGGTCATGTCGGCGGCGGTGTTGAGGGCGATCTTGTCGTTGTCGTCGATCAGGATCATCCGGATCGCCGACTCGTCCTCGTAGATCTGGTTGACCCGGTTCATCATCGTGACCTTGGCCGCGAGGACGTTCTGGGGCCCGCCGAAGTAGGTCGAGTACGTGGGGTCGGAGAGCAGCGCCAGCCGGTAGATGCGCAGCTGGACCTCGGGCCCGGCGTCCGCCGCGGCCTGGGGCTCGGCCTGCGCGAGCAGGTCGCCGAGCTGCTCCTCGACGCTCGCGGATCCCGCGTCCTCCTTCTCCACGAAGACGCCGTGCGGGTTCTCCGTCACGTTCGCCGCGTAGTAGCTCACGTAAAGGCTCTGGTCGAGGTGGTAGTGCGGCTCGACGTACCACGAGCCGCCGGGACCGCGCACCGAGGCGTGGAAGCCCAGCGAGGTGAGGTCGGCCCGCACGGTCCGTGCCGGGTCGTCGAGGCTGCGGCCGGCGTAGGTGGCGATGTCGGGGTTGGCGGCGGCGAGACCGGCCTCCAGGATCGGCGACTCCTCGATCGCGAAGCGCTCGAAGCCGCCATCCGGCTTGGGCAGCGCGAGCTCCAGCGCAGGTGCGGCGGACGCGGTCGCCGTGCGCCGACCGGCGGTCTCGGCCAGGTCGGCCGCGGCCTCCTCCAGCGGCGCCTGCTCCAGCGCCTCCTCCAGCCCGGCGCGGTTCAGCCGGAAGGAGCGGAACTCCTCCGGGACGACCACCGGCTCCTTGCCGTCGACCTCCGCGGGCGGCGTGCCGCGGACGTGGCTCCAGAGCTCCTCGGTGGAGTCCTCGCCAGGGACGAACTCCTGGTTCGCGCTCGCCGGCAGGTCGATCATCACCATCGTCCCGGCGACCAGGAGCGCCATCAGCGCCCCGGTCCGCCGTCGCAGGCCGCGTGGGCGGCCCCCCGATCCCGTCATCGACGTCCTTCCCCTCGACGGAGCCGGGTCCGAGCCCGGCAGACCGTCCGACCCTAGGGCCTCCAGCGTGACGATGGGATGACTTTCCGTTACTTCCTTGCCGACGTGGTCCCGTTGACCACGTTCACCACCCTGGCGGGCTCACCACGAGGCGTCGGTGCCTGGTGAAGGCCTCACGAGCCTGGTGGTGGGCCCTGGGGAGGGGCGTGCAGTCCCCGCCTTGGCCCCAGCCGGCGGGGCCGCCGTCACGTCTCAGTGGCCGGCTACGCTCGCCGCGTCCATCGCCCGGAGGATCCGCGTCTCCGAGACCGGGTACGGCGTGCCCAGCGTCTGCGCGAACAGGCTGACCCGCAGCTCCTCGATCATCCACCGCACCTCGAGGAGCTCGGCCGGCGGCGGTCGCCCGGGCGGCAGGGCGGCGAGCGCCGCCTCGTACGCCGCTTGGACCGACGCGACCCGCTCCATCCGCTCCCGGTCGCGAACCGGAGCGTTCGGCAGTGTCTCCAGCCGGCGCCGCACCGCGCGCAGGTAGCGGACCAGGTCGGGCAGCCGCTGCGCCCCCACCGTCGACACGAAGCCCGCCGGCACCAGCGCCGCCACCTGCGTCCGTACGTCCGCGAGCGCCGGCAGCAGCGTGAGGCTCGACGTCCCGGACACCTCTCGCTCCGCCACGCGGGCCTCCGCGAGCACCCGGCCGGCGGCGACCACGACCTCGTACGTCCGGTCCGGCAAGCCCGCCCGCACGGCAGCCGCCAGCGCGGCGAAGGCCGCCCCGTCCCACGCCGGCCCGCCGTGCTGGGCGACCAGCTCGTCGACCGCGGCGGCCGCGCAGTCGTCGAGCAGCGCTGGCACCGACGCGTACGCGCTGTGGGCCAGCGCCAGCTTGGTCTCCTGCGGCAGCCGCGACACCACGCTCCGGACGGGCGAGGGCAGTGACAGCAGCAGCAGCCGCCGCGTCCCGAGCGGCATCGCCCGGGCCTGGTCCGACTCGCTCGCCAGCACCCGTACCGCGACCGAGCCCCCCTCGTCGACGAGCGCCGGGTACCCGCGCACCGTCCGGGCGCCATGGCGTCGCTCGAAGGTGCGGGGCACCGTGCCGACCGTCCACGAGGTCAGGCCGGCCCGCTCCACGGACGCCGCGTCCGCCGCCACCGCCGCCCGCGCCTGCCCCGACAGCCGGTACGCCAGCAGGCCGAGGTCCTTGCCCTCGCCGAGCGCCCCGCCGCGGGCGTCCTCGACGCGGAAGGTCACGCGCAGGTGGTCGGGCACCCTCGCGAGGTCGAAGTCCGAGGCCTCGACCACGACTCCGCGGAGGCGGTGCAGCTCCCGCGCCAGCCGCGGGAGCAATGGCTCGACGGGCGGCTCGGTCGCCGGGACGAGCCGCGGCAGCACGGCGCGGGCCACGTCCGGCGCGGGCACGAGCTGCCGCCGTACGGCCTTCGGCAGCGAGCGCAGCAAGGCCGTGACGAGGTCCTCGCGCAGTCCCGGCACCTGCCACTCGAATCCCTCGGGCGCGACCTGGTTCAGCTGCTCCACCGGCACGTGAGCGGTCACGCCGTCGGCGTCCGAGCCGGGCTCGAACTGGTACGTGAGCCGCAGCCGCAGGTCGCCTACAGCCCAGGTGTCGGGGTAGTCGGCGGCACTGACCTCCGTGGCCTCGTCGCTGACCAGGTCGTCGCGGGTGAAGGTCAGCAGGTCCGACTGCCGGTGGCGCGCCTTCTTCCACCAGGCGTCGAAGTGCCGCCCGGACACCACGTCCGCCGGGATCCGCGCGTCGTAGAAGTCGAACAGCGCCTCGTCGTCGACGACGATGTCGCGCCGCCGGGCCCGCGCCTCGAGGTCCTCGACGTCCTCCAGCAGCGCCCGGTTGGCGTGGAAGAACCGGTGCCGGGTCTCCCAGTCACCCTCCACGAGCGCGTGCCGGACGAACAGCTCGCGGGACAGGTCCGGGTCGATCCGCCCGTACGCGACGGTACGGCCGGTGACGATCGGCACGCCGTAGAGAGTGACCCGCTCGGTGGCGACGACGGCGGCGCGTTTGCGGGACCAGTGCGGCTCGCTGTAGGTGCGCTTGACGAGGTGCTCGGCGAGTGGCTCGACCCACTCGGGCTCGATGCGCGCGCAGTCACGGGCCCACAGCCGGGTCGTCTCGACGAGCTCGGCGGCCATCACCCAGCGGGGCGGCTTCTTGAACAGCGACGAGCCGGGGAAGACGGCGAACCGCGCGCCACGCGCGCCTTGGTAGTCGCGGGAATCCGGGTCGAGCAGGCCGACGTGGGAGAGCAGGCCGGCCAGCAGGGACAGGTGGATGCGGTCCCGCGGGGCGGACCCGCCGCTCACCGTGATGTCCAGGCCCTGCACCGCCTGCCGGAGCTGGGCGACGAGGTCCTGCCACTCCCTGATCCGCAGGTAGTGCAGGTGCTCCGCACGGCACATGCGGCGGAAGGCGCTGCCGGAGAGCTCGCGCTGACGCTCGCGCGCGTACTCCCAGAGGTTGAGGTACGCGAGGAAGTCGGAGTCCTTGTCCGCGAAGCGCGCGTGCTGCTGGTCGGCGGCCTGGCGCTGGTCGGCGGGCCGTTCTCGCGGGTCCTGGATCGACAGCGCGGCGGCGATGACGAGCACCTCGCGCACGCAGCCGTTGCGCTCCGCCTCGAGGACCATGCGCCCGAACCGCGGGTCGACCGGGAGCTGGGCGAGGCGTCGGCCCAGCGGGGTCAGGCGCTTGGTCGGGTCGTCCGGACGCGGGTCGAGGGCACCGAGCTCCTCCAGCAGCTGCACCCCGTCCCGTACCTGACGTCGGTCCGGCGGGTCGAGGAAGGGGAAGTCGGCGACTTCGCCCAACCCCAGGGCGGCCATCTGGAGGATGACGGCGGCGAGGTTGGTGCGCAGGATCTCCGGGTCGGTGAACTCTGGCCGGCTGTCGTAGTCGGCCTCGGTGTAGAGGCGGATGCAGATGCCGTCGGCGGTCCGGCCGCAGCGACCCTTGCGCTGGTCGGCCGAGGCACGCGAGACCGGCTCGATGGGGAGCCGCTGGACCTTGAGCCGGTGGCTGTAGCGGGAGATCCGGGCGGTGCCTGCGTCGACGACGTACCGGATCCCGGGGACGGTCAGGCTGGTCTCGGCGACGTTGGTGGCCAGGACGATTCGGCGGCCGCGGTGCGGGGCGAAGACCCGGTGCTGCTCCGCGGCGGACAGCCGCGCGTACAGGGGCACGACCTCGGCGCTCTCCGCGACGTGAGAGCGCAGGGCGTCGGCGGTGTCGCGGATCTCGCGCTCGCCGGAGAGGAAGACCAGGACGTCCCCGGACGGCTCGAGGGCGAGCTCGTCGACGGCGTCGAGGATCGCCTGCACCTGGTCGCGGTCGGGGTCCGCTGCCGGGCTGCCCGGCTCGGCGTCGGGGTCGACGACCGGGCGGTAGCGGACCTCGACCGGGTAGGTGCGGCCGGAGACCTCGACCACGGGCGCGTTGTCGAAGTGCGCTGCGAACCGCTGCGGGTCGATCGTCGCGGAGGTGATGATCACCTTGAGCTCGGGGCGGCGCGGCAGCAGCCGGTGCAGGTAGCCGAGCAGGAAGTCGATGTTGAGGCTCCGCTCGTGCGCCTCGTCGACGATGATCGTGTCGTAGCGGCGGAGCAGCCGGTCGCGGGCGATCTCGGCGAGCAGGATGCCGTCGGTCATCAGCCGGACGAGGGTGTCCTCGCCCGCCTGCCGGGTGAAGCGCACGCTGTAGCCGACCGCCTCGCCGAGCTCCGTGCCGAGCTCCTCGGCGATCCGCTCGGCGACGCTGCGGGCGGCGATCCGCCTCGGCTGGGTGTGGCCGATCGCGCCCCTGATGCCGCGGCCGAGCTCGAGGCAGATCTTGGGGAGCTGGGTGGTCTTGCCGGAGCCGGTCTCGCCGGCGACGACGACGACCTGGTGGTCGCGGATGGCCGCCGCCAGGTCATCGCGGCGCCGGCTGACCGGGAGGTCCTCCGGGTAGCTGATCCGCGGGAGCGTCGCGCGCCGCCGCTCGGCCCGGTCCTCCGCCGCGGCGACCGCGCGCGCGACCTCGTCCAGCGCCTCCGTACGGGCGGCGTGGCCGCGCAGGCTGCGGGCCCGGTCCAGCCGGCGGCGCAACCGCTGCTCGTCGCGCAGGCTCACGCCTCCGAGCCGGCGCCCGAGCTCGTCCGGTGTGGGGACGGCGGTCGCGGCTTCACCCGCACCCGGGTCGGGAGCGGGGCCCGGGCTCGGGGCGGGAGTGGGGGTGGGGGTCGCGTCCATGCCGCGCCCGAGCGTAGGCAACCCGCCGGATGTTCACGACACGCCGCCGCGGCGACGGCCACGGGCAGCGTGTCGTGAACATTCGCGACTGGGGACGCGTGCGCGGCCGTTCGTCAGGCGACGAGCTCCTCGACGGCGTTGAGTTCCCGTAGCTGCTGGCGCTCGAAGTGCAGCACCCCGATCCTCCCGTCGGCCGCTCCGGAGCCCGTGGCCTGCCGGATCAGCAGGTCGACGCCGGCGACCTGACGGGCCAGTGCGGCGGTGTCGAGCCGCACGACGGCGACGGACTCCGCGCCGGAGGGCCCCGGGTCGGTGCGGGCGATGGCCGGCGATCCGGCAGTCCCCACGACGGCTGCCGCGACCAGCACGGCGGCCGCGACCCTGCCGGCTCCTCCTCCGTTCCTGCGTACGGGTTGATGCCGGGCCCTCCGCGGCGGTCGTGGGCTCGGTGTGCTCGAGCGGCGAAAAGCGTTGCTGGGCAACGATGCGGTCATGTCTCCTCCTCGGGAGTGGTGTCCCTCGGAAGGTAGGCACGGGCGGACGGCCGGCCTAGTCCAGGATTGTGACTGGACGGGTCCGGTCGCCGGCGCGTGCTGCCGGCAGTTGCGTACGACAGCGGCCGGCCTCGCAGCCCAGCGGCTCACGCGCAGCTCAACGGCTCACGCGCAGTCTCAACAGCTCACGCGCAGTCTCAGCGGCTGATGAGGGCGTCGGCGATCTCCCCGGCGACCTGGTCCACCTCCGCCCAGTCGCGGAAGTCGCCGTCCGGCGCCTTGACCATCCGGGCGACCAGCCGTTCGCCGCGGCTGAGCGAGTCGCGGTCGAGACGCCCGGCCAGCACGCGGTGCTGCGCTCCCACGAGCTCGGCCAACCGGGTTCCGTCGGGTGGCTCCCCCTCGGGCTTGGGCGGGTCGCCGACCGGTCCGCTCGAGACCAGCCACACCGGCCGCTTCCGCAGCTCGTCGGCCTGCCCCTCGACCAGGTCGCTGGCCGGCCCGAGCCAGCGACCGGCGTAGATCGCGCTGGCGACGACAACGGCGTCGTACGGGATGACCGCGTCCACCGCCCCGGCGTCGCGGAGGTCCACCTCGGTGGGCAGCCCCTGCGCGTCCAGGGCCGCCGCGAGCGTGCTGGCGAGCCGTTCCCCGATCTCCTGCGTCGACCCGTGCTTGCTCGCGACGCCTACCAGGACCTTCATCGCGGTCACCTCCGGTTCCCCAGGTTGGCGAGCCGTGCTCCGTACGGTCAGGGACGGAAGTCCTGTGGCCGTGCGACCACGCCCGTGAACGCCGCGTTCTGCGGCCTCAGCATGCGCCTCGGCGCGACCGGCCGGTAGGTCGATCCGGACGTCGGCGGTGCGCCGCGTGTCACCTTTCCGTGATGTTTGCCGTGTTCGCCGCAGGCCAATGATCTGGACGTCAGTCACCACCTGTACATCTGAGGGGATCACGCACCATGGGAATCATCGGCTGGATCGTCCTGGGACTCATCGCCGGCGCCATCGCCAAGGCGATCATGCCGGGCAAGGACCCCGGCGGCATCATCATCACGATGCTGATCGGCATCGTGGGCGCGCTGCTCGGCGGCTTCCTCGCCTCCGCGCTCTTCGACGTGAACGTGAACGACGGCTTCTTCAGCCTGTCCACGTGGCTCTCGGCCATCATCGGCGCGCTGATCCTGCTCGCGCTCTACCGGCTCTTCACTGGTCGACGCAGCTCCGCGCGCGTCTGAGGGCTGAGCACACCCCGCACCCGCGCAGCGACGGGCCCCCGCCACTCGGCGGGGGCCCTTTCGCGTACATGGGGAGTGCTTCGCTCGCGGGCGTCGGGCCTTCCGCGCCGCCGACGCCGCGTGGACGCGGCGAAC
>DATHTV010000083.1:0-3211 GCA_035462845.1 Jiangellales bacterium | reverse complement strand
CCTGGGGCTGGCCGTACTGGTCGTAGCCGGGCTGGCCGTAGCCCTGGGGCTGGCCGTACTGGTCGTAGCCCGGCTGCTGGGCGTAGCCCTGCTGGCCGTACTGGTCGTAGCCGGGCTGCTGGCCGTAGCCCTGCTGCGGGTAGCCGCCCTGCTGGCCGTAGGGGTCGTAGCCCCCCTGCTGCGGGTAGCCGCCCTGCTGCGGGTAGCCCTGGGGCTGCCCGTACTGGTCGTAGCCGGGCTGGCCGTACCCCTGCTGCTGCGGGTAGCCCTGCTGCGGGTGGCCGCCCTGCGGGGCGTAGGGGTCCTGCTGGCCGTAGTTGCCGTCGCGACCCTGCTGGTCGTCCGGGTAGCGGCCGGGTGCCTGACTCATGGGGTGTTCTCCTGCGGATCGGGGGCTCGCGGCCCGTCGCCGCGACGCGTCGGGGTCAACGGACGACCTGGTGCGGAACTGTCCCGTGTGCAGCGCGTCGGAACGCTCCAGAGAGACTACGACCTCACCGTATGTTTCCCACCCGCCCTCGGTGAGGTGTTCCTCCACGACATCGATCAGCGAGTGGGTGATGGTCTCCTCGTCGCCGGCCAAGCGTTCGTGGTCCGCGGGACTGAGCACCACCGTGTACTGGTTGGGCGCCAGGCGGCGCCCACCTGCCAACTCTCGCACGCCGTCCTCCGCCTCGCGGCGAAGGCCCTGTGCGATCTCCTGCGGGACGACCTTGCCGCCGAACACACGTGCGAAGGCGTCACCCACCAGACCTTCGAGCTTGCGCTCGAAGCGCTGTGCGCGCCCCACCGCGATCCCTCCTCGTCCGGCACCCGGTTCGGCCGTCCCTGGTCACTGCTGCCCGGTGCGGGGTGTCGCCACACCACAGGGGCGTGTTCGATGGTATCGGTCGCCCTCGCGCGGGTGCGGACCTCCTTCGGTAGGGGCTCGCGGGCCCGTGCTAGCGTTTTCGCCAGCTCACTCCGGGCGAGTGGCGGAATGGCAGACGCGCACGGTTCAGGTCCGTGTATCCGGAAGGATGTGGGGGTTCAACTCCCCCCTCGCCCACCACCACGAAGGCCCCGGTCGGGACACGGCCGGGGCCTTCGTCGTCCCGGTCGGTGCGCGGACGCCGCACCGGCCCGCCGCACGAGAGGACACCGACCCCGGATGCACGACGCACGACTCCTGCTCGAGCTGGGCGACGAGGCGGTGCGCCGCCTCGCCCGCCGCGGCTACTCGCTCGACCTGGCCGGACTGGAGGCGCTGTCGTCGCGGCGCGCCGCGGCGATCGGCCGGGTGGAAGAGCTGCGGGCGGAGTCCAAGCGCGCCGCGGCCGAGGTCGGGAAGGCCGCGAAGGGCGGGTCGCCGGCGGCCGACGTCCCCGCGGATCTGACGGCGCTCAAGGACCGTGCCCGCGAGCTCAAGGAGCACATCCGCCTGGCGGAGGACGACGTCGAGTCCGCCGAGGCCGCGCTGCGCGACGTGCTGCTGTCGATCCCCAACCTGCCCGGTGACGACGCGCCCGACGGCGACTCGGAGGCCGACGCGGTCGAGGTCCGCCGCGTCGGCGAGCCGCAGTCGTTCGGGTTCACCCCGCGCGACCACGTCGAGATCGGCGAGGCCACCGGCATCCTCGACTTCGGCCGGGCCGCGAAGCTCTCCGGCGCGCGGTTCAGCGTGGCGCGCGGGCCGGGCGCGGCGCTCGAGCGCGCGATCGCGTCCTTCTTCCTGGCGCTGCACACCGGGCGGCACGGCTACACCGAGTTCTCGGTGCCGTTCCTCGTCACCAGCGAGACGATGACGGGCACCGGGCAGCTGCCGAAGTTCGCCGAGGACCTGTTCCGCACCGGCACCGGGGACCGCGACCTCTGGCTGATCCCCACCGCCGAGGTGCCGCTCACCGCGCTGCACGCCGGCGAGATCCTCGAGACCGAGACGCTGCCGCGGGCCTACACGTCGTGGACGCCCTGCTTCCGTTCCGAGGCGGGCTCCTACGGCCGCGACACCCGCGGCATCCTGCGGCTGCACCAGTTCTCGAAGGTCGAGCTGGTGCGGGTGTGCGCCGCCGAGGACTCGCGCAGCGAGCTCGAGCTGATGCTCTCCCACGCCGAGACGTGCCTGCAGGAGCTGGGCCTGGTGTACCGGGTGATCCGCCTGGCCGCCGGCGACATGGGGTTCAATGCGCAGCTGACCTACGACATCGAGGTCTGGCTGCCGAGCCAGGGCACCTACCGCGAGATCTCGTCGTGCTCGGACTGCGGCACCTTCCAGGCGCGCCGCTCGGGCATCCGCAGCAAGGACGCCCACGGGAAGCGGGGGCAGGTGGCCACGCTCAACGGCTCGGGGCTGCCGATCGGGCGGACCATGGCCGCGGTTCTCGAGCAGTGCCAGGCCGAGGACGGGTCGGTCACGCTGCCCGAGGTGCTGGTGCCCCACGCGGGTTTCCGGCGTCTGCTGCCCGACGGCTCGACGGAGTAGCCGGCTACCGCCGGATCGCCGCGAGCTGGTGGGCGTGGCCGACCAGCCGTCCCGTCGCGTCCCAGACGCGGCAGGTCTCGTGCATCCGGTCGGCGCCGACGTGCTCGACCCATTGCGTCACCCGCAGCGGACCGGGGGCGGGCGCGTCGACCACGTGGGCCGAGAGCGACATCGTCGGCGACCAGCCCGCCAGGCCCATGTCGAACGTCGCCGGCGGCAGGACGTCGAGGGCCACGAGCAGGCCCTCAGGGGTCCAGGGCTCGCCGGTGTCGAGGAGGGCCCAGCCGGAGATGCGGCCCTCGCCCGACGGCTCCCCGCGCAGGAAGCCGGTGGTGCGGGGATCGAGCCGCGTGTCGACGACGTCCATGAGCGGCAGCGACCCGCGCCCGTCGTCCGTGGTCGACGGGCTGCGGGGGCACTGCCCGCGCGGCGTCAGCTCCGGTGGTCCCGGCTCGTGGTCGACGGGCGAGGGGGCGATCGGCGGGCCGAGCACGCACGCCGCCTCGACGCAGGGCCCGCCCTGGTCGAGGTGCACGCGCAGCTGCGAGGCGCCCCGGCCGGTGCGCAGCACCGTGACCCCGAGCGTGGCCGGGCCGGGTTCCGGTGCCCGCAGGAACGTGCCGGTGACCGCCTGCGGGCAGGTGTGGTCCGGCCGCTGCGCCACCGCGGTCTCACGCGCCGCGCGGGCCATCACCGCGAGCAGGTAGCCACCGTGGAGCTTGGGCCCGATGCACCACTGCTCGTCGAGGA
>DATHTV010000082.1:0-29759 GCA_035462845.1 Jiangellales bacterium | reverse complement strand
CCCCGGCCAGGAGAGCGTGTGGGACTACCCGCGGCCGCCCGCAGTGGTGCCCTTCGACGGGCGCGTGCGGGTGGTCCACCGTGGCGTCACTGTTGCCGACACCACCCGGGCGCAGCGGGTGCTCGAGACCAGCCACCCCCCGACGTACTACCTCCCGGTGGACTGCTTCGCCGCCGGCGTCCTGCGCCCCGCCGCCTCGCGGCGGCGGACGACGTGCGAGTTCAAGGGGGTGGCCGGCTACCACGACCTCGTCCTGGACGACCTGGGCGTCTCGGTCGCGGACGCCGGGTGGAGCTACCCGGACCCGCGGCCCGGGTTCGAGCGGCTCGCCGGGGCGGTGGCCCTCTACCCGGGGCGGGTCGACCGGGTGACCGTCGACGGCGAGGCCGTCCGGGCGCAGGAGGGGGACTTCTACGGCGGGTGGATCACCTCGCGGGTCGCCGGGCCGTTCAAGGGCGGCCCGGGCACCCGGGGCTGGTGACGCCGGGGAGTCGTAGGCTCCGGGCGTGAGCCCCACCGCCGACGACAAGCTGCCCATCCGGATGCTGCACGACCGGCTGCTGGTGGCCCTCGACGGCGAGGCGGGGGAGCGCCGCTCCTCCGCCGGCATCGTCATCCCCGCCACGGCCAGCATGGGTCGCCGCCTCGCCTGGGCGGTCGTCCGAGCCGTCGGCTCCAACGTCCGTACCGTCGAGATCGGCGACCGGGTCCTGTTCGACCCCGAGGACAAGGCCGAGGTCGAGGTGCGGGGCGACGGTTACGTCCTGCTCCGCGAGCGGGACCTGCACGCCGTGGCCTCCGAGCGGCTCGAGGACGGCCAGACCGGCCTGTACCTGTGACCGCGACGCGCCCGGCGCAGCCGCTGGCCGCCGTCCCGGGTCCGCAGCCGGCGGACATGCTGCGCGAGGCCCGCCGGATGATCCGGGACCCGCTCGGCTACCTGGGCGACGTCGTCACCCGGTACGGCCCGGTCGTGTCCTTCCCGATGCCGCGCACCCCGGTGCTCCTCGTCAACTCACCGGCGGCCGCGCGCCGGGTCCTCGTCGACAACCACCGCGCGTACGGGAAGCGCACCATCCAGTACGACACGCTCGCGCTGGTCACCGGTCAGGGGCTGCTGGTCTCCGACCCACCGGAGTGGATGAGCCACCGGCGGATGGTGCAGCCGGCCTTCCACCGCGACTCCCTCGGGGGTGTGGGTCGGCACACGGTCGACGCGGCGCGCCGCGCCCTGGCGACGTGGGACGGCCTGCCCGCCGGGAGCGTCGTCGACGTCGACGCGGCCATGATGCGCGCCTCGCTCGAGGTGGTGGGGTCGGCGCTGTTCTCCACCGACCTGTCCGGGGACGCGACGCGCATCGTCGACGCGGTGCTCGCGGCGCTGGACCGGGTGGTCGTCCGGGCCCGGTCACCCTGGCTGCCGCCACCGTCGGTCCCCACCCCCGGCAACCTCCGGCTGCGCCGGGCGCTCCGCACGATCGACGAGGCCGTCGCCGCCATGGTTGCCGCTCGCTCGGCGGCCGACCCGGGGGACGACGTGCTCGGCATGCTGCTGCGCGCCCGCGACGAGGCCGGCCTGGACGACACCGCCGTCCGGGACGAGGTCGTGACGTTGCTGGTGGCGGGGCACGAGACGGTCGCCTCGTCGCTCACCTGGACCCTGGACCTGCTCGCTCGCCACCCCGACGCGCAGGAGCGGCTGGCCGCCGAGGTGACGGCTCTCCCGGCCGACCCGGATGCCGCGGACCTGCCGCGCCTCCCCTGGACCCGGGCCGTGGTCGACGAGGCGCTGCGGCTCTACCCGCCCGCGTGGGTGGTCACTCGCCGCGCGCTCCAGGACGACGAGGTCTGCGGCTACACCGTCCCCGCCGGGTCGGTCGTGCTGGTGAGCCCGTACACCGTCCATCGTGACCGGGCGGTGTGGCCGGACCCCGAGCGCTTCGACCCGCACCGGTTCCTGGGGGGAGCACCGGCCCGGGGCACCTACCTGCCCTTCGGTGCCGGCCCGCGGCTGTGCATCGGGCGGGAGTTCGCGCTGGTCGAGTCGGTGCTCGTGCTCGGGACGCTGGCTCGCCGGTACACGGTCGAGCCGGTGCCCGGCCCGCCGGCGCGGGTGGACGCCCTGGTCACGTTGCGGCCGCACGGCGGACTGCCGCTGCGCCTGAACCGCCGCGTCTGACGCCGCGCC
Source organism: Jiangellales bacterium (assembly GCA_035462845.1). Taxonomy (GTDB): domain Bacteria; phylum Actinomycetota; class Actinomycetes; order Jiangellales; family Jiangellaceae; genus DASTQL01. The sequence continues at coordinate 27,571 of DATHTV010000082.1, read as the reverse complement.
CGACCGGACGGTCGTCCTGGAGACGCGGCCAGCCGCGCGCCCTCGGCGCGGCCCCGGGCGCGACCCGCACCGGTCTAGAGGACGGTCGTCGCGATGCGGTCGTGGTCGGTGCCCTCGGTGTCGCGGTGCCGGCGGAGGACGTCGAGCTTCGCCGACACCGGCCGCCCACCGCCACCGGGCGGGACGAGGAGGTTGCAGGCGTCCGCGTAGCGCGCCACCAGCCGCAGGTCTTGCGCTCCCCGCCGCCGCCGACCATGAGCGGCGGGTGCGGCCGGCGGAGCGGCTGCGGTGAGTTGACCGTCTCGGCGAGGGCGTCGTGCCTGCCCTCGTGAGGTCCGTCGTCGATCCGCACGGCCGCCCGAGAGCACGTCGAGGGTGGAGACGATCTCGGCGAGCAGCCCGGGGTGGCGGTAGGTGACCCCGGTGACGAGCAGCTGCAGCTCGGCGGTGGCGTTGTGGGCGGCGAGGAAGTCCAGACTCGTGTAGCCCTCGAGCATCGGGTCCTCGGCGCGCCCGATCCCGCCCAGCTGGAGGTAGTGGCCCATCAGCGACAGGTTCGCCACGCCCGCGACGTCCGCGGCCTCACCGACGGCAGCCAGGGTCGGGGCGATCGAGCCCGGGCCCCCGGGAAGTGAGAAGTTGACGACGTGCACGCCGACCTTCATCCGCGTCGAATCGCATGCAGGCCGACCAGGTCGGCGCTGACCTGCCAGAGCCGGGCGGCGACGGCCGTGTCGTAGCTGCGCGGCGCCGACCGCTTCGGCTTGCTGTTCGCGAAGTACTGCCCCGTGACGTGTTCGAGCTCCGGCGCAGAGGCCAGGTGGACCGACGTCCTGGCGCCGGCCTCCGGGTCCTTCATGAGGCGCCGCGCGAACGGCGTGAGCAGGCGCTGGAACGGGGCCGGGTCCTCGGCGCCGAACGCGGTGCGCACCACACCGGGGTGGAGCACGTTTGCGGTGACACCGCTGCCGCCCAGGTGCCGTGCCAGCTCGTACGTGAACAGCACGTTGGCGAGCTTGGACTGGTTGTAGGCCCGCTGCCCGGAGTAGGACCGCTCGCCCTGGAGGTCGTCGAAGTCGATCCGCCCCATGCGCTGAGCTCCGGACGAGACGGTCACGACGCGGGCCGGTGCGCTCCGGCGGAGGTCGTCGAGGAGTAGGTTGGTCAGCAGGAACGGTGCGAGGTGGTTGAGCGCAAACGTCCGCTCGAGCCCGTCGGCCGTGACGTGCCGCGTGTTCCAGACGCCGCCCACGTTGTTGACGAGCACGTCGAACCTCGGCAGCGACTGGCGCGCCTCGGCGGCCAGCCGCCGGACCTCCGCCTGGGACGACAGGTCGCCGACGAGCACCTGGACCGGGAGGCCCCCGGCCGCGTCGATCTCGGCGGCCGCGCGCTCGGCCCGCTCGCGGTCCCGGCCGATGATCGCGACCTGCGCACCCAGGGCGGCCAGGCCGGCTGCAGTGGCCTTGCCGATGCCTCCGGTGCCGCCGGTGACCAGGACGCACCGACCGCTCATCGAGCCGGTTCGTGGATCACTCATGGTCACTCAGCGAACGATCTTGAAGTTGAAGATCGGCGTGCGCAGCGCCCCCCAGAGCCGCAGCCACGCGGGCAGCAGCATCTCGGTGCTCCGGGCGGTCGTGAGGTCACCCAGGTCGATGACGTCGGTATGCCCGAGGCTCTCCAGCAGGTCGATCACGGTCTTCTTGGCGACCTCGTCGTCGCCGGAGACGAACGCCGTGTGGTCGCCACCGGCGAGCCGGGCCGGGTCCACCATCAGGGCGGCGGTCATCGTGTTGAGCGCCTTGACGACCCGGGCGCCGGGGAAGGCGCGCTGGATCTGCTCGCCGAGGGAGTCGGTGTCCTTGACGAACAGCGACGGCGGCACGCCGGCGGAGAAGTCCAGCGGGTTGGCGATGTCGATCAGCACCTTGCCGGCCAGGTTGTCGGTGCCGGCCAGGGTGAGGGCCTCGATCGAGGCGGAGCCGGCCGTCGCGTTGACCACGACCTCGCCGTGCGCGGCCGCCGTCGCGAAGTCGCACACCGTCACGTCGAGGTGCTCGGCGGACCACTCGGCGAACGGCGGGTTCCCCATGGCGTCCGGTTCGCTGCGGGCCAGCGTGGCGGCGGGGTCCCTCGTGCCGATGGCCACGTCGTGGCCGAGCCCGGACAGTCGGGCGGCCAGGGCGCGTCCGACCGACCCGGTGCCGATGACGCCGATCTTCATCTGGTGGTCTCCTTCGGGCTCTTCATGAGGTAGACAGGTCTGTCTAGCTGGTGCTGGGAACGCTAGCAGACAGGTCTGTCTGCAGCAAGGGTGAACAGACCAGTCTGTGTATGCTTCGGTGCAGGAGCGTCGAGGAGGCACTGATGACGACCGCGCCCGTGGCGACGGCGGCACCCGCTCGTCAGCGGATCCTGGACACGGCCTTCCGGCTGTTCTACGCGCGAGGCCTGCGGGCCGTGGGGGTCGACACGATCATCGCCGAGTCCGGCGTCGCCAAGGCGACGTTCTACAAGCACTTCCCGGCCAAGGACGACCTCGTCGTCGCCTACCTCGACAAGGTCGACGCCGTGTGGACGGGTCAGCTGCACGCCGCGGCGGAGGCGGCAGGACCCGCCCCGGCCGATCAGCTCGTCGGCCTGTTCGACGCGCTCGGAACGGCCTGCCGCCGGGAGGGCTACCGCGGCTGCGCCTTCATCAACGCCGCCGCCGAGGCGGTCCCCGGCAGCGCGGTGCACGACCGGACGATCGCGCACAAGCACAAGGTGCTGGAGTGGATGCGCGAGCTGGCCGAGGCTGCTGGCGCCTCCCGGCCGGACCAGCTCGCCCGGTCGCTGTCACTGCTGCTCGACGGTGGGCTGGCGAGCGGCGCGCTGGACGCCGACCCCGAGGCGGCGGAGGCGGCCCGGGCCACGGCCGCCCGGCTGGTGCGTGACGCCTAGCATCGCCGGGTGAGTCCCCGCGAACGCCCGGCCCTCGGCCTGCCCGTGCTCGGCGAGGGCGCCCTCGAGCTCATCGGCCGGCGCTCCCAGGACACCCTCCGGACGCGCCGCCGGCGGCTGCGGCTGACCGCCTTCCCCATCCTGCAGTGCGCCGTGGGAGCCGGGCTGGCCTGGGCCATCGCGACCAGCCCGGTGTTCGGGCACGACCAGCCGTTCTTCGCCCCCATCGCGGCGATCATCGCGCTGGGCGTGAGCCTGGGGCAGCGGTTGCGACGGGTCGTCGAGCTCGTCGTGGGCGTCGTCGTCGGCGTGCTCGTCGGCGACCTCCTCATCGGCGTCATCGGGACCGGCGTCGTCCAGCTCGTGCTCGTCGTCGCTCTCGCCATGGGAGGCGCGGTGTTCCTCGGCGGCGGGGCGGTGATCGTGTCGCAAGCCGGCTCGTCCGCGGTGCTGGTGGCCACCCTGATGCCGCCCGGGCCGGGGGAGCTGGTCGACCTGACCCGCCCCGTCGACGCTGCCATCGGAGGGGTCGTGGGCCTGGCCGTGAGCGTGCTGCTGCTGCCGGTCAACCCGGTGGTCTCGGCGCGCCGGCACGTCGACCCGGTCCTGCGCACGGTCTCGGAGGCCTTGCGCGGCACCGCGGAGGCGCTCGAGGACCGGGATCGCAGCGCCGCGGCGCTGGTCCTCGCGCAGGCGCGGGGGATGCAGGCCGACGTGGACGCGATGCACGACGCCCTGGATGCCTCCTCCGAGATCTCCCTGCTGGCGCCGGTCCGCTGGCGGGCCCGGGGTCAGCTGGCCGGCTACCTCGACGCCGCCGAGCCCCTCGACCACGCGGTCCGCGACCTGCGCGTGCTCGCGCGGCACGTGGTGGCGCTGCTCCGGCGCAAGGAGCCCGTGCCCCGGCTGTTGCCGCGGGCGCTGCACGAGCTCGCCGGGAGCGCCATGCTGCTGCGCGCCGACCTGTCCCGCGGCGACGAGCCGGTGGCCGCCCGCCGGTCGGCCGTCCAGGCGGCACGCCTCGCGACCGAGGCGCTGGACGAGACCGGTGGCTTCGCCGGGCAGGTGGTGGTCGCGCAGACCCGCTCGCTGGCCGTCGACCTGATGCGCGCCACCGGGATCGATCGGGACGAGGCGCTGCGGCTGCTGCCCGGCCTGCCGGAGGGACCGGTGCGCTACGACGGCTCCTGAGGGCTGTCGCTGATCCTCTCGTGCTCCGGTCGGAGAACGACGACGGCCACGTCGTGCAGCCGCCAGTCGAGGTTCTCGATCTCCCAGGTGGTCCGCTCCACCAGTGCAGGCAGGTCGAGCCGCGGGTCGGCCGGGACGAGGTAGGCCTCGCCCACGAGCACGTGCCCCTCCTCCCGGAGGCGGACCGCCGCGGACCGTACCCACGGCAGCCCCCGGAGGTGCCGCTCGAGATCCTCGACCAGCGCGAGCGGCCCCTTGTGGTCGTACGTGGTGGGGCGGCGGTCCATGAGGTCGTGCACCGCCGTCCGGAGGTTGCTCGCACCGTCGCGGACGATGTCCAGCGAGATGACGACGGCGGCCACCGCGTCGGCCCACCAGATGCCGGCCCCGATGCCGAGGACCCCGAGCACGGCCGCGCCGGCGGTCGCCCAGTCCGCGCGGTTCATCTCCGCGTCGGCGTAGAGCACCTTGTCGTGCAGCCGGGCCGCCAGGCGCATCTTGGCCCGGCCCAGCAGCACGGGGGGCAGCCCGCTGTAGACCAGGGCGCCGATCATCAGCCAGCCCAGCCAGACCTGCTGCCCGAACAGCTCCACGAGCCCGATCGACGGGTGCTCGACGCTGATCAGCGTCGACGCGGAGTCGTACAGGATGTAGCCGCCCATCGTGAGCAGGGCGGCGGCCGCGGCGAGGTAGGCGACGCCCACGGACCGGTGGTAGCCGTACGGGAACGTCTCGTCCGGCGGCCGGTTTCGGTAGCGCGCGGCGACGAGGAAGGCGAGCGGGGGGAGCAGGCTGAGGATGTCCTCCACCCAGGCGGCCTTCATGGCCTGCGAGCTGCCGAGCACCGCCGCGAGCAGCACGATCGCCGTCACGAGGTAGACGATGCTGAACCACTCCAGGCGGACGGCCTTGCGGTGCACCGCGGCCAGCTCGGGAGGGAGCTCGAAGTGCCGTCGCACCCTCACGGCTGCTCCTCGTCGAGCAGCCGGTCCAGCTCGGCTCGGGAGCGGGTGAGCAGGAAGCGCTCGACGGTCGTCTGCCAGCCGTTCTCACCCAGCGGGACAGCCACCACGTGCTCGCTGCGGCTCACCTCGGCGTCGAGACTGCGCAGGCCGAGGTCGTCCAGGCGCCAGTCGTCCACGACGACCGGCCCGTCGGCCCGGGCGACGTCCTCCACCGGGTGCGGCCGGACGTCGTAGGTCCGGACCCGCTCCGCCTCGGCCGTTCCCGCCTCCACGGCGACCTCCCGGCCGGCCAGGGCGTCGACCGAGGTCGCAGGGTCGTCGGAGGGGACGGCCACGACGGTTCGGGTGGTCAGGTAGTGCCTCGTCAGGGAGGCCTCGTCCTGCCACGGCGCGGCGGAGTCCAGGCCAGCGACGACCAGGTCGAGGGCCCGGACGTGCAGCGCCTCCATCAGCTCCGACTCGGAGCCCTCGACCCACTCGACCTCGGCGTCCAGCTCGCCGGCGAGCTGCTCCACCAGCCGGACCTCGACGCCGCCCGGCGTCGCCCGGTCGAGGACCACCCACGGCTCGGCCTGGACGACACCCACCCGCATCGTGCCGCCCCGGACCCGGTCGAGGGTTCCCTCGGCGTCGCGCGGCCACTGGCACGCGGCCGTCGCCACGACCAGAGCCAGGCCGACGAGCGCTCGCCGGTAGCCGAGCACGGTGGTCCGCCGGTCAGTCGTCGCCGCCCGGCAGGGCGTGCGCCTCGGTGAGCAGGGGCGCCAGCAGGTCGCCGTCGGCGGTCCGCCGCTCGAGGGCGTCCTCGAGCGTGAACCGGAGCGGCAGCCGGCTGCGTGCCCGGGACCCGGCGGCCGCCTCGACCTCCTCCCAGGTGACGGGGGTCGAGACGGTCGGCTCCTCACGGCCGCGCAGCGACCAGGGCGCCACGGTGGTCTTGGCCGCGTTGTTCTGGCTCCAGTCGACGAGCACCTTGCCCGGGCGGAGCCGCTTCTCCATGCGGGAGACGACCAGCCCGGGGTGCTCGCGTTCGAGGTGCTCGGCCAACCTCCTCGCGTAGCCGTGCACCTCGTCCACCGGGGCCTTGCCGTCGAGGGCGACGTACACCTGCATGCCCTTCGACCCGCTGGTCTTGGGGTGCCCGACCAGGCCGTCCTCCGCCAGGGCCGCGCGCAGGAGCAGCGCCACCTGCGCGCACTGCACCACCGTCGCGGGCGGCCCGGGATCCAGGTCCAGCACGAGCCGGTCGGGGTTGCCGGGACGCCCCGAGCGGTCGACGGTCCACTGCGGGACGTGCATCTCGAGCACGGCGAGGTTGGCCAGCCAGACGAGAGTCGGCAGGTCGTCGCAGACGACGTACGTGACCTCCTCGCGGTCCCGGGTGCTGCCCGGGGAGGGGAGGGTCACGGTGCGCACCCACTCCGGGGTGCCGCGGGGGGCGTTCTTCTCGAAGAAGCTGGGCGCCTCGACCCCGTCGGGCCAGCGCTTGCGGGTGAGCGGCCGGCCACTGAGGTGCGGCAGCAGGACGGGCGCGACCCGGGTGTAGTAGTCCACCACCTCGCCCTTCGTCGTGCCCGTGCCCGGGTAGAGCACCTTGTCGAGGTTCGACAGCGACAGCGTGCGTCCGTCGACGTCGACGGTCACCTTCGGCGTGGCCACGGGGACGAGTGTGCCCCCGACGGCGTGGGCTACGCCGGGCGGCGGACGGGTCAGGACAGCCCGGCGAACAGGTCGCGCTCGCGGCCGTCCGCGCCCTCCGGGTCGGGGTGAGCCTCGCCGCGGACGAGGACGTAGGTCTCCCGGCCCCACTCGCGCATGAAGTCCGGGTCGTCGAAGGCGAAGAACGGGGAGTCGTCGCCGACCTGGGTCGGGTAGCACCGCATGGCGCGGAGCTTCGCGTCGCTCCAGCGGGTGCCGTCGACCACCGTGGTGATGCGGTCGTCGGGGACGACGAACGGCGGCAGCTCCCCGTCGGGGTCCATGCCCTCGATCTCGACGCCCGACTCCCGCATGCGGCGCAGCGCCGCCCGGAAGGCGGTCTCTCCCCAGGCGCACCAGTAGACCTTCGGCACCTGCCAGGGCTCACCGACCCCGTACGCGGCGTCGGCCGCCAGCTCGACCGCCCGCATCGCCACCCGGTGGGCCTGGATGTGGTCGGGGTGCCCGTAGCCCCCGTGCGGGTCGTACGTCACGAGGACCTGGGGACGGACGGACCGGACCACCGGGACCAGTCGGGCCGCCGCGTCGTCGACCGCGACCCGGCAGAAGGCCGCCGGGTGGTCGTTGCTCGGCTCGCCGGCCATGCCGCTGTCGCGGAACTCGCCGGGCTCGCCGAGGAACCGGTAGTCGGTCACCCCGAGCGCGGCCATCGCGGCGGCCAGCTCGGTCTCCCGGTGCTCGCCCAGCAGGTCCTGCTCGGCCGCCGAGAGGTGGGCGAGGTCCTCGACCAGCACCTCACCCTCCTCCCCCCGGGTGCAGGTGACCAGGCACACCTGGTCACCGAGGGCGGCGTGGTGCGCCATCGTCGCCCCGGTGGTCGTCGTCTCGTCGTCGGGGTGGGCGTGCACGAGCAGGAGGCGCCGCGAGGAGCCGGAGGGCGCCGCCTGGGCAGGAGGAGTGGACACGGCGACGAGGGTAGGCGGCGGCGCCGAGCGCCCCCCGTCGAACCCCCTCGACGTGAACGTAGAATTGTGGAACAATCCAGCCGTGCCTCGCCTGCTGGTGCTCCTTGCCGCGATCTGCTTCGGGACGACCGGAACCGCCCAGGCTCTCGGCCCGGCGGCGGCCTCTCCTGTCGCGGTCGGCGCGCTCCGGCTCGTCGTCGGTGGCGCGCTGCTCCTCGGGCTCGCCCGGCTCGGGGGCCACCGGCTGACCCTGCTGCGCCCGCGGGCCGCGGTCCTGGCGGGAGCGGTGGGGGTGGCCGCGTACCAGCCGCTGTTCTTCGCCGGGGTCCGCGGCACCGGGGTGGCGGTCGGCACCCTGGTGGCGCTGGGGTCCGCGCCGGTGCTCACCGGCGCGCTGGCGGCGGTGCTGGGCGTGCGGCCGACCCGTCGCTGGGCCGTGGCCACGGTCGTGGCGTGCGCCGGTGTCGCCTGCCTGGCGCTGGGCGGTGGGCCCGGGGAGGTCCGGCTCGGTGGCGTGCTGGCCGCGCTCGGCGCGGGTGCCTCGTACGCGGTCTACACGCTGGCCGCCAAGCGGCTGCTCGACGGCCTGCACCCGGCCGATGCGGTCATGGCGGCGCTCTTCGCCGGGGGCGCCGTGCTGCTCGCTCCGCTGCTGCTCCTCGTCGACCTGGGCTGGCTGGCCTCCCCGTCCGGCGTGGCCATGGCGCTGTGGCTGGGGGTCGTGCCGACCGCGCTGGCGTACTGGCTGTTCGCCCGTGGCCTGCGGCGGCTGGCGGCTGCCGAGGTCGCGACCCTGACCCTGGCCGAACCGGTCACCGCCGCCCTGCTCGGCGTCGCGGTCCTCGGCGAGCCGGTCACGGCCGGGCTGGCCGCGGGCGCCGTCCTCGTGGTGGCCAGCCTGGCGGTGCTCACCGGCGGTCCGCGGCCGGCTCGACAGGTCGTCGAGGTCCCCGCGCCGAGGATGGTCGACCGGTGACCGCCCGGCCGCTCGCCCGGGTGGGCACCGTCGACGCCGTCGTCGCCGACCTGCGGGACCGGGTCCTGTCCGGCGAGATCCCGCCGGGGACGTGGCTGCGGGAACGAGAGCTGACGGAGGAGTACGCGGTGGCCAGGCACTCCGTTCGCGCGGCGCTGCGCCAGCTCGCCGCCGAGCGGCTGGTGCGGGTGCGGCCGAACCGGGGCGTCCAGGTCACCGTGCTCGACCCGGCCGAGCTCCGCGGCTTGTACGAGCTCCGGGCCGCGCTCGAGACCGAGGCCGCGCGGCTGCTGGTGCAGCGGTACGGGGTCGAGCCGCTGCCGGCCGCGGTCGTCGAGGCCGCGGAGCGGCTCGAGGGTGCCTGTGCCGGCCGACCACTCGACGCCGAGGCCGTCGACGACGCCCACGCCGCGCTGCACCACGCGCTCGTCGTCGCCGCCGGGAGCGCTCGGATCACCGAGGCGCACGCCACGCTGGACGCCGAGACCAGGGTGTACCTCCGCCAGCTGCGGCCGCTCATGGGTGCCGAGGAGATGGCTCGCAGCCACCGCGCCCTGCTCGCCGGGCTCGTCGCCGAGGGTCCCGAGGCGGTGCGCCGGCACATCGTCGGCGCCACCGAGCGCCTCATCGCGGAGACGCACGGCCGAGAGCGCTGACCGGCTCTCGCTCAGGCGTCCTCGACGCGCAGCGCGTCCTCCTCCGCCGGCCGGGTCGCGTCCGGCGACTCGCCGGCGGTGACGTCGGGCACCTCGCGCGCCAGTTTGTGGTCCATGGGCTCGCCCGCCCGCTGCTCCGCGGCCGTGGTGCCGTACTCGGTGACCCCGACCGGTACCTCCGTGGGGACGGCCCGGACCTCCGGCTCGGGCAGCTCGCTGCCCTCGTGGCGGAGGTCGTCGGCCACGCCGGGCACGCCCACCTCGGCCGGGTCGGCGGCCGGGTCGCGGGTGCGGTCGGGGAGGTCGGCGTAGTCGTCGCCGTGGGGGTTCGGCACGGTCGTCCTCCGGTGCAGACAGGTCGGTGTCACAGGTGCCCCTACCCGCCCTGCCGGACGGCCACGCCGGCACGCGGTGGATCCGGCTCCCTGGCGGAATGTTGCGGCGGCAACTACAGTTGAGGTGGTCGGACCGTTCACCGCCCACCGCTGGCACCACCGCTGGAGGCCGACATGCCCGCCGTCACCGTCGACGACGTCTTCACCCTGCCCGGCGTCGCCGAGCCCGACCCGACCACCACGGCCGAGCGTCCGGTCGTCTCGGTGACCACGGCCCCCTCGGGCTTCGAGGGGGAGGGGTTCCCGGTCCGCCGGGCGTTCGCGGGGGTCGACCTGCGGCTGCTGGACCCGTTCATCCACATGGACCAGATGGGCGAGGTCGAGTACGCGCCGGGCGAGCCGAAGGGCACCCCGTGGCACCCGCACCGGGGCTTCGAGACGGTGACCTACATGCTCGACGGTCTGCTCCGCCACCAGGACTCCAACGGCGGAGGCGGCCTGATCAGCGACGGAGACACCCAGTGGATGACCGCCGGGTCGGGCCTGCTGCACATCGAGGCGCCGCCGGAGCACGTCGTGGTCTCCGGCGGGCTCTTCCACGGCTTCCAGCTCTGGGTCAACCTGCCGGCCCGGCTGAAGATGACCGCGCCGCGCTACCAGGACATCCGGGGTGGGCAGGTGGCCCTGCTGCGTTCGCCCGACGGCGGCGCGCTCGTCCGGGTCATCGCCGGCGAGATCGACGGCCACCAGGGACCTGGCGTGACGCACACCCCGATCACGCTGCTGCACGCCACGGTCGCGCCGGGGGCACGGCTGCGCCTCCCGTGGCGGCCGGACTTCAACGCGCTGGTCTACGCCCTGGCCGGCCACGGCAGCGTCGGCCCGCAGCGCCGGCCGCTGCGGTGGGGTCAGCTCGCCGTGCTGGGCAGCGGCGACAGCGTCTCGGTGGAGGCGGCGACGACGCAGGAGAGCCGCAGCCCCGCGCTCGACGTGCTCGTCCTCGGCGGCCTGCCGATCCGGGAGCCCGTCGCCGCGTACGGCCCGTTCGTCATGAACACCCGGCGCGAGCTCATGCAGGCCTTCGAGGACTTCCAGGCGGGCCGCCTGGGCACGATCCCGGCCGAGCCGCACCCGGGGCACGACGTGCTGTGACCTGAGCGGCTCTGGAGGAGAGGCGCGCCGGCCCGGTCGCGGGTCCCTGGCCCGCGACCCGGCCGGCACACCTCGCTCAGGGGTCGGAGGGCTCCCCTCCGAGCAGCGGCAGCAGTCCGGTGAGCTCCAGCAGGTGCCGCACCTGCGTGGACGGGTCCTGGACGGTGAGGACGCCGCCCACCTCCTCCACCCGGCGGTGCAGGCGGACGAGGACGTTCAGGCCGGTGGAGTCCATGAAGCCGACCTCGGACAGGTCGAGGACGACGCGCTGGCCGGGGGCGAGGGCGAGCCGGTCGACCTCGGCCACCAGGTCGGCGGCGCTCACCAGGTCGACGTCGCCGGACCAGTCGAGCTCGACGGTCGGGACGGGTGAGGGCGCAGGGCTGGGTGCGGTGATCACGTGGTGCCTCCTCCTGGCCAGGCGGACCTGGCGGGGACGCACCCCGGCTGCCTTCTGAACCGCGGGTGTCGTACGGGACCGGACCAGCCTTTCACATCGAGCGCGGCGCCCCGAAGCCGGGCCTGCCGTCACGACACCTGGCTGCGGGCACGCGGCCGGATCACGGTGGCCGTGTAGGCGAGCGCGGCCCCCGCGGTCAGCGCCAGCAGGACGAAGCCGAGGGAGTAGTCCCCGGTGGCGCCGTAGATCGCCCCCATCACCAGCGGTGGGAAGAAGCCGCCCAGCCCGCCGGCCGCCCCGACGACGCCGGTGACCGACCCGACCCGGGCGGGCTCGACGAGCAGCGCCACGAGGGCGAAGACGGCCCCCGTGCCGAGACCGAGCAGGGCTGCCATGCCGAGGAACGCCAGCGTCCCCACCGGGACGAGCGGCCGCTCGAGTGCCGCGAGCAGGGCGAGCAGGGCGGTGCCGCCGAAGGACGCCAGGAGGACCGGGACCGGATGGTAGCGGTCCGACAGCCACCCGCCGGTCGGGCGCATGACCACCGCCAGCACGACGAAGCCGGCCGTGCGCAGGGCCGCGTCGGACTGCGTGAGGTCGTACGCGGTGCGCAGGTAGGACGGCAGGTAGACGCTGAAGGCCACGAAGCCGCCGAAGGCCACCGCGTACAGCAGGGCTAGCTCGATCGTGGTGCGCTGCCGCAGGGTGGCCCAGGTGCGGCTCAGCATCGAGCCCGGAGCGATGGTGCGGTCCGGCCGGTCGCGCAGCAGCAGCCAGGCCACCGCCGCGTACACCACGAGCAGCATGGCGACGAGGTCGAAGGGGAACGAGTCGCCGAAGCGGTCGCGCAGCTGGACGGTGCTGAAGGCGGAGATCGCCGTGCCGCCCATCCCGGTGCCGAAGATCCCGAGGGCGGTGCCGCGCCGCTCCGGCGGGTACCAGGCGTTGACGAACGGGATCCCGATCGCGAAGGTCGTGCCGCCCAGGCCGAGGAAGAAGCCGCCCAGCACGTACGTGCCGAAGGAGTCGGCGACGTGCCCCAGGTAGAGCACCGGCAGCACGGTCAGCAGCGCCACCACCGGGAACATCACGCGCGCGCCGAGCCGGTCGGTGAGCGCGCCGACCGGGATCCGGCCCAGCGAGCCCACCACGACCGGGACGGCCACGACCAGCGACTGCTGGAAGGACGTGAGGTCGAGCTGCTCGCGCAGCGCGGAGCCGAGCGGGCCGAGCAGCGCCCAGGCCCAGAACGTCAGGGCGAAGCCGGTGGTCGCGAGCGCGAGCATGAGCCCCCGGCTGGTGGTCGCGGCCGGAGCGGGCGACTGCGTGGCCATGCTGCTCCCTCGGCGTGGCGGACGAGTTCCGATCATGAACCGTAGGGCCGCGACCCGTCCGCGTACAGCAGCAGCAAGTCCTGTCCTTCCGGGCGTCGCGACGGCAGGATGGCGAAGATCCGGAGCCCAGCCGCTGACGGAGGGGACATCGATGACCGAGCCTGCCACCCGCTCCCGCCTGGACGGCCCGGTCGCCCGGGCCCTGTTGCGCAGCGGGCGGTTCTTCGCGCGCGGCGAGGTGTCCGACGACCTGCGTACGGTCATCCGGCAGGGCGGCCGCGAGGGCGACGTCTTCTACCGCGACCGGTGGAGCCACGACAAGGTCGTGCGCTCGACCCACGGGGTCAACTGCACCGGCTCGTGCTCGTGGAAGGTCTACGTCAAGGACGGGATCATCACCTGGGAGACCCAGGAGACCGACTACCCGACGGTCGGCCCGGACCGGCCTGAGTACGAGCCGCGCGGGTGCCCCCGGGGGGCGGCCTTCTCCTGGTACACCTACTCGCCCACCCGAGTGCGCTACCCGTACGCCCGGGGCGTGCTCGTCGAGATGTTCCGCGAGGCGAGGCAGCGCCTGGGGGACCCCGTCCTGGCGTGGGCCGACATCCAGGCGGACCCGGAGCGGCGGCGGCGCTACCAGCGCGCGCGTGGCAAGGGCGGGCTGGTCCGCGTCTCGTGGGACGAGGCGGTCGAGATGGTGGCCGCCGCCCACGTCCACACCATCAAGGAGTACGGGCCGGACCGCATCGCCGGGTTCTCCCCGATCCCGGCGATGTCGATGGTGTCCCACGCGGCCGGCTCGCGGTTCGTCGAGCTGGTCGGCGGCTGCATGACGTCGTTCTACGACTGGTACGCCGACCTGCCGGTGGCCAGCCCGCAGGTGTTCGGCGACCAGACGGACGTGCCGGAGTCCGGCGACTGGTGGGACGCGTCGTACCTGATGATGTGGGGCTCGAACGTCCCCGTGACACGTACGCCGGACGCGCACTGGATGGCCGAGGTCCGCTACCGCGGTACCAAGGTGGTCTCGGTCAGCCCTGACTACGCCGACAACACGAAGTTCGCCGACGAGTGGATGGCGTGCGCGCCGGGCACCGACGGCGCGCTGGCGATGGCGATGGGGCACGTGGTGCTCAAGGAGTTCTTCGTCGACCGGCGGGTGCCGTTCTTCGTGGACTACGTCCAGCGCTACACCGACCTGCCCTTCCTCGTCCGGCTCGAGCCGCACCCCGAGCACGGCGGGCTGGTGCCGGCCAAGAGCCTCACCGCGGCCGACCTCGGCGACACGGGGGAGGGCGCGGCGTTCAAGACCGTGCTCGTCGACGGCCGCACCGACGAGCCCGTGGTGCCGCCGGGCTCGCTCGGCTTCCGCTACCCGGACTCCGGTGTCGGCCGGTGGAACCTCGACCTCGGCGACGTCGCCCCGCGGCTCACCCTGCACGGCGAGGGCTCGCAGCCGGTGGAGGTCCTGCTGCCGCGCTTCGACTCGGCCGACGGCTCCGGCGAGGTGCTACGTCGCGGTGTCCCGGCGCGGGAGGTCGCGGGTCACCTGGTGACCACCGTGCTCGACCTGATGCTGGCGCAGTACGGCGTGGGCCGTCCCGGTCTGCCGGGCACCTGGCCGGACTCGTACGAGGACGCCTCGCAGCCGTACACGCCGGCCTGGCAGGAGGAGATCACCTCGGTGCCGGCGCAGCAGGTGGTGCGGATCGCCCGCGAGCTGGCGGCCAACTCCGAGGAGTCCGGCGGGCGGTCGATGATCATCATGGGCGCGGGGGTGTGCCAGTGGTTCCACGGCGACGCGACCTACCGGGCGATCCTCGCGCTGCTCATGCTCACCGGGGCGATGGGCCGCAACGGCGGGGGCTGGGCGCACTACGTGGGGCAGGAGAAGTGCCGTCCCTCGACCGGCTGGGCCACCCTCGCCATGGGCCTGGACTGGTCCCGCCCGCCGCGGCAGATGGCGGGGACCGCGTTCTGGTACACGCACACCGACCAGTGGCGCTACGACGGCTACGCCGCCGACGCCCTGGCCTCCCCGACCGGTCGGGGGCTGTGGGCCGGCCGGCACACCGCCGACCTGCTCGCGCAGTCCGTCCGGCTGGGCTGGATGCCGATGTTCCCGCAGTTCGACCGGTCGTCGCTGGCGCTGGCCGACGAGGCGATGACGGCGGGCATGGAGGCTCCCGCGTACGTCGCGGACCAGCTGCACCGCGGGGAGCTGCGATTCGCGATCGAGGACCCCGACGCCGAGCGCAACTGGCCGCGCGTCCTCACCGTCTGGCGGGCCAACCTGCTCGGATCGTCCAGCAAGGGCAACGAGTACTTCCTCAAGCACCTGCTGGGCACCGACTCCAACCTGCGGGCCGAGCAGACGCCCCCCGACCGGCGGCCGGCGACGGTCGCCTGGCGCGACGGCGCCCCCGAGGGCAAGCTCGACCTGGTCCTGTCGCTGGACTTCCGGATGACCTCCACCACGCTGCTGTCCGACGTGGTGCTGCCCGCGGCCACCTGGTACGAGAAGGCGGACCTGTCCAGCACCGACATGCACCCGTTCATCCACGCCTTCACGCCGGCCATCGACCCGCCGTGGGAGACCCGCAGCGACTACGCGGCGTTCTCCGCGATCGCCACCGCCTTCAGCCGGCTCGCCAAGGACCACCTCGGGATGCGCCGCGACGTGGTGATGATGCCCGTGCAGCACGACACCCCCGGCGAGACCGCGTACCCGGGCGGGGTCGTGCGGGACTGGCGGGAGCTCGGCGAGCTGCCGGTCCCCGGCCGCACCATGGGCGTGATCGCGGTCGTCGAGCGGGACTACGCCGCGGTCGCCGAGAAGTGGCACGCGCTCGGGCCCCTCGTCGAGCGGCTCGGCCTCACCACCAAGGCCGTGACGGTGACCCCGACCGCCGAGGTGGCCGACCTCGCGGCCCGGCACGGCGTGTACGACCGCGGTGCCGCGGCCGGCCGGCCCGCGCTCGACACCGACGTCAAGATGGCCGACACGATCCTCGCGCTGGCCTGGACCTCCAACGGGCGGCTCGCCGTCGAGGGGTTCAAGGCCCTGGAACGCCGGGTGGGCAAGCCGTTGCACCACCTGGCCGAGGGCAGCGAGGAGCGCCGGATCACCTACGCCGACGCGCAGTCCAGACCGGTGCCGGTCATCACGAGCCCGGAGTGGTCGGGCTCCGAGACCGGCGGCCGCCGCTACGCGCCGTTCACCGTCAACGTCGAGCAGCTCAAGCCGTGGCACACCCTCACCGGGCGGATGCACTTCTTCCTCGACCACGACTGGATGACCGAGAGGGGGGAGCAGCTGCCGGTCTTCCGGCCGCCGATGGACCTGACCCGGCTCTTCGGCGAGCCCGCCCTCGGCGCAACCGACGGCGTCTCGCTGGCGGTCCGGTACCTCACCCCGCACTCGAAGTGGTCGATCCACTCGGAGTACCAGGACAACCTGTTCATGCTCTCGCTGTCCCGCGGCGGCCCGACGATGTGGATGAGTCCCGGCGACGCGGCGGCGATCGGCGTCGCGGACAACGACTGGGTCGAGGCGGTCAACCGCAACGGCGTCTTCGTGGGGCGGGCGATCGTGTCGCACCGGATGCCGGCCGGGACGGTGTACGTGTACCACGCGGTCGAGCGCGTGGTCGACGTCCCGCTCACCGAGACGACCGGCCGTCGCGGTGGCATCCACAACTCGCTGACCCGGCTGTTCGTCAAGCCCACCCACCTCGCGGGCGGCTACGCGCAGACGTCCTTCGGCTTCAACTACCTGGGCCCCACCGGCAACCAGCGCGACGAGATGACGGTCGTGCGGCGGCGCTCGCAGGAGGTGACCTACTGATGCGACCCATGGCGCAGATCGGCATGGTCATGAACCTCGACAAGTGCATCGGGTGCCACACCTGCTCGGTCACGTGCAAGCAGGCGTGGACCAACCGGGCCGGCGTCGAGTACGTGTGGTTCAACAACGTCGAGACCCGGCCCGGTCAGGGCTACCCCCGCACGTACGAGGACCAGGAGCGGTGGCGCGGCGGCTGGGTCCTGGACGACCGGGGCCACCTGCGGCTGCGCGACGGCGGCCGGCTCTCGAAGCTGTTCCGGATCTTCTCCAACCCCAAGCTGCCGTCGATCCAGGACTACTACGAGCCCTGGACCTACGACTACGAGACCCTCGTCAACGCCCCCGCGGGCGACCAGATCCCGGTGGCCCGGCCGATGTCGCTGATCAG
Source organism: Jiangellales bacterium (assembly GCA_035462845.1). Taxonomy (GTDB): domain Bacteria; phylum Actinomycetota; class Actinomycetes; order Jiangellales; family Jiangellaceae; genus DASTQL01. The sequence continues at coordinate 10,757 of DATHTV010000082.1, read as the reverse complement.
CGGCAAGCCGATGAAGGTCGCGTGGTCGGCCAACTGGGACGACGACCTGGGCGGCAGCACGGAGATCCTGCCCGACGACCCGGTCCTGCGGAAGATCAGCGACCGGGTCTCGCTCGAGCTCGAGCAGACCTTCATGTTCTACCTGCCGCGCATCTGCGAGCACTGTCTCAACCCGGCCTGCGTCGCCTCGTGCCCGTCCGGCGCGATGTACAAGCGGGTGGAGGACGGGATCGTCCTCGTCGACCAGGACCGCTGCCGCGGGTGGCGGATGTGCGTGTCCGGCTGCCCGTACAAGAAGGTCTACTTCAACCACCGCACCGGCAAGGCCGAGAAGTGCACGCTGTGCTACCCCCGTCTCGAGGTGGGGCTGCCGACGGTCTGCTCGGAGACGTGCGTGGGCAGGCTGCGCTACCTGGGGCTCTTCCTCTACGACGCCGACCGCGTCCTCCAGGCCGCCTCGGTGGCCGACGACCGGGCCCTGTACGAGGCCCAGCTCGACCTGATGCTCGACCCGCACGATCCGGAGGTGCTCGCCGCCGCGCGGGCGGCCGGGATCTCGGACGACTGGCTGGACGCGGCCCAGCGCTCGCCCGTGTACGCACTGGCCAAGCAGTACCGGGTCGCCCTGCCGCTGCACCCGGAGTACCGCACCATGCCGATGGTCTGGTACGTCCCGCCGCTCTCCCCGGTCGTCGACGTGCTCAAGGAGACGGGGTACGACGCCGAGGACCCGGACAACCTGTTCGGCGCCATCGAGTCGCTGCGGATCCCGGTGCAGTACCTCGCCGAGCTGTTCACCGCGGGGGACACCGTCGTGGTCGAGGGCGTGCTGCGGACGCTGGCGGCGATGCGCTCGTACATGCGCGACGTCAACCTGGGCCGTGAGACCCGCCCGGCGATCGCCGAGGAGGTCGGGCTGACCGAGGAGCAGCTCTACGAGCTCTACCGGCTGCTCGCCATCGCGAAGTACGAGCAGCGCTACGTCATCCCCACCTCGTACGCGGTGCCGGACCACCTGCGCGGCCAGGTCGAGGAGCCCGGCTGCTCGCTCGACTACGAGGGCGGCCCGGGCATGTACGTGACCGGGTCGGGCCCCTTCGGCGAGGCGTCCGGCCAGCCGGTGCCGGTGGCGGTGGAGACCTTCCACGCGCTCAAGGACCGGCAGACGAGCGACGACGTGTCGGGGACCGGCGGCGCCCGGCGGGTCAACCTGCTCAACTGGGACGCCAAGGGGGCGCCACCGCCCGGTGTGTTCCCCGGCCGCGGGGACGGTGACCGGTGAGGGCCCTGCAGCGGCGGCGGGACGCCGCCCACACGCCCGTGGTGTGGCAGGCCGCGTCGGTGCTGCTCGGCTACCCCGACGAGCGCCTGGTGGGCCTGCTCCCGCTCGTCCGGGACGCCGTCGCGGAGCTGCCCGGCCGGCTCGGCGGCCCGCTGCTGGGCGCGCTGGACGGGCTCAGCGACCTGCCCCTGCTCGCGGCGCAGCAGCAGTACGTCGAGACCTTCGACCACCGGCGTCGCCGCACGCTCTACCTGACCTACTGGGTGGCGGGGGACACCCGCAACCGCGGGCGGGCGATCCTGCGCTTCGCCGAGGTCTACCGGGCCAGCGGGGCGACGCCGCCCAGGGAGGAGCTCGCCGACCACCTCGCGGTGGTCCTGGAGTTCGCCGCGACCGTCGACCCGGTCGCCGGTCGCCGCCTTCTCGCCACCCACGTCACCCCGCTGTCGATGCTGCACGACGCCCTGGCCCAGCACGCGAGCCCGTACGCCGGGGTGGTGGAGGCGGTCCTGGCCACCCTGCCGCCGCCAGGCCCGGCCGACCTGGCCGAGGCCCGCCGCCTGGCCCAGGCCGGGCCGCCGGTGGAGGCCGTCGGGCTCGAGCCCTACCCAGTGGCCGGGCTGCCAGTGGCCGCACTGCCAGTGGCCGGACTGCCAGTGGCCGGACTGCCAGTGGCCGGATCCGACCGCGGCGGTGTGCGGTGAGCGCGCTCGACGTGATGCTCTGGGAGGTTGCCCCGTACGTCACGGTCGCCGTGCTGGTGGTCGGGCTCTGGTGGCGGTACCGCTACGACAAGTTCGGCTGGACGACCCGCTCCTCCCAGCTGTACGAGAGCCGGCTGCTGCGCATCGGCAGCCCGCTGTTCCACTTCGGCATCCTGGTCGTGGTCGTCGGGCACCTGATCGGGCTGGTGGTCCCGAAGTCGTGGACCGAGGCGGTGGGCGTCTCGGAGGGTCTGTACCACGTCAACGCGGTCGCGCTCGGCGGCATCGCCGGGATCTGCACCCTGGCCGGGGTCGCGATCCTCGTCTACCGCCGACGCACCACCGGCCCGGTGTTCATGGCCACCACGGCCAACGACAAGGGCATGTACCTCGTCCTGGTGCTCGCGATCCTCACCGGGCTGGCCGTCACGGCGCTGAGCGCCGGCGTCGTCGGCGAGGAGCACGACTACCGGGAGACGGTCGGGCCGTGGTTCCGCTCGCTGTTCCGGCTCCAGCCGGAGGGCGAGCTGATGGTCGAGGCACCGCTGGGGTTCCGGCTGCACACGCTGATGGGCATGGCGCTGTTCGCGCTGTGGCCGTTCACCCGGCTGGTCCACGCCTTCTCCGCCCCGGTGGCCTACCTCTTCCGGCCGTACGTGCTCTACCGCAGCCGCGGTGCGGGCACGGCCACCGGGTCGCGCGCCCCCCGGCGAGGCTGGGAGCGCGTCGGGTCCTGACCGGGACCTCAGTCCCTTCCACCCTCCCGGCGTGGCGGGGTGGACTGGGTGCCGACGACCAGACCGATGACCAGACCGATGACCGGACCGATGACCGGACCGACGAGAGGGGAGCGGAGATGACACACACGCGGACCTGGCGGGTGGACATCCACCTGTCCGAGGAGGACCCCGGCACGCACGCGCGCGCCGTGCTGCACTCCGGTGCCGACACGGAGCTGGAGGGCCGGGGGTCCGCCCGGCGGAACCCCGCCGACGCCGAGGTGCCCGAGATCGGCGACGAGATCGCGGCCGCACGCGCGCTGCGGGAGCTCGCCGACCGGCTGCTCGGTGCGGCCTCCGACGACATCGGGGCGATCGAGCAGCGCGAGGTCCACCTGCGCGGCTGACCGCGCCGGTGAGCGGTTGACGGCGGTCAGCGGTTGACGGCGGTCACGGCCGACCGCAGGCCGCGCCCGACCAGGCGGCCGGCCAGGCGCCCTGCGGGACCGCCCCGCGCGCCCGCGGCGAGCAGGGCAGCGCGCGCGGCGTTGGCGCCGCACGACCCGTGCACGCCGCCGCCGGGGTGCGCCGAGGCCGAGGCGAGCAGCAGCCGGGCGATCGGGGTCTCGGCGCGGCCCAGCCCGGTCCACGGCCGGAACACCAGCTGGTGGTGCAGCTGCGAGGTCCCGGCGTTGACCGCCCCTTCGACCAGCGACGGGTTCGCGTCCTGCAGGTCGAGCGGGCGCTGGACCTCGCGGGCGAGGACCAGGTCCCGGAAGCCCGGGGCGTACTCCTCGATCACCGCCTCGACCCGCTCGGCCTGGCAGTCCATCGCGGCCCGGTCGCCGGCGAGGCCGCGCGGGACGTGCGTGTAGGCCCACAGCGACTCGGTTCCCTGCGGTGACCGGGTCGGGTCCGTCGTGGTCATCTGCCCGACGAGCAGGAACGGGTGCTCCGGGAGCTTGCCGCGGGCGAGGTCGGAGGAGAATTGGGTGAGGCCGTCGAGGTCGGCGCCCACGTGGACCGTCCCGGCCCCGTGCGCACCCGCCGCCGTCCACGGCACCGGGCCGCGGAGCGCCCAGTTGACCTTGAGCGTCGCGTCGTCCCAGGGGTAGTCGTCCAGCCGGCGCCGGGCGCCGGGGGGGAGCAGGTCGCGTGGCACGAGGGCGCCGAAGAGGGTCGGTGCCGGCACGTCGGCGAGGACCGCGCGCCGAGCCCGGACGGCGTGCCCGGACGCCGTCCGGACACCCAGCGCCGTCCCGTCCCGCACGACCACCTCGGTGACGGGCGACCCGGTGACCAGCTCCGCCCCCGCCGACCGGGCACGGGCGGCGAGCGCGCCCGCGAGCGCGCCGGCTCCGCCTCGCGGCACCGGGAAGCCCACCTGCTGGCCCATCATCGCGAGCAGCCAGCCGAAGATCCCCGAGCCGGGGCTCTCCGGCGCCAGGTCGGCGTGCAGCGCGTTGCCGGCCAGCAGCAGCCGGGCGCCGTCGCCGTCGAACTCCTCGGTGACCAGTCCACGGACGGGGAGCAGCGCGCGGCGGGCGAGGGTGCCGGTCCCCGCGACGCCGGCCTCTCGGAGCAGGCCCAGCCCGGCCCGTACGGGCGGGAAGGGGCGCAGCAGCGACTCCACCACGCCGGGGCCGAGGCGGTCCCACTCCGCCGCCATCGCCCGCCACCGTCGCGCGTCCCCCGGGGCGAAGGTGCCCACCGACTCCGCCGTCTCGTCCAGGTCGCGGGACAGGCGTGCGCAGCGGCCGTCGGGCAGCGGGTGGGCGAGCACCGCCGGTGCGTGCACCCACTCCAGCCCGTGCTCCTCGAGGTGCAGGCCGCGGACCACCGGCGAGGCAGCGCCGAGCGGGTAGAAGGAGCTGAACAGGTCCGTGACGAAGCCGGGGGCGACGGACTCCTCGCTGGCGACGGCGCCGCCGAGCCGGTCGGTGGCCTCGAGGAGCAGGACGTCCCAGCCGGCGTCCGCGAGCAGTGCCGCGGCGACGAGACCGTTCGGGCCCGACCCGACGACGACGGCATCGGCGGTGGTGGTGGCGGTGCCGGTCATGGCCCCAGTGTCCTCTGGTCGTGCCGGGCGGGCTCACGGTGGGTGGGTGGCGGGTGGGGCCACGACGACCGCCGGCTCGGCCGGCTGCCCCCGTGGCGCCGCTGCTTGACGCCGGGCTGGGAGGCCGTCCAGCGGCTGCCACGACCCCACCCGCCGCGGCCACTGTGCCTCGCCGGGGCGCCCGTCACACCTCCCCGACGGCACCTGCCTGCGTCAGCACCGTCCTCGCCACCGCGCGCAGCTTGACGTTGCGGCGCTGAGACTCGCGCCGGAGGAGGTCGAAGGCGGCCGCCTCGTCGATGCCGTGCAGCGCCATCAGCACCCCCTTCGCCTGCTCGATGGTCGCCCGGCTGCGCATGGCCTCCTCCAGCTGGGCGGCCAGCCGGCTGGCGTCGGCGTACCGGACGTACGCGGAGACGAGGTCGCCGGCACGAGCCGCCAGCAGCCGGACCAGGTCCTCGTCCACGCGGTCGAACGCGCCGGCCGTGCGCGAGTACAGGTTCAGCGCACCCGGTGCACCGTCCGGGCCCGGCAGCGGAGCGGCGAGGAAGCCGGCGACACCGTCCCTGGCGGCCGCGTGCGCGAACGCCGGCCAGCGCAACGCCGCGTCGCCGACGTCGACGCGCTGCACGGTCCCAGTGCGCATCGCCTCCAGGCAGGGGCCCTCGCCGGCGGCGTACTGGTCCCGGTCGACGGCGAGGGTCCACGGGTCGGTCGAGGCGGCCGTGACGGGTCGGGAGCCCGCGGACACGGTGATCCCCACGGCGTCGGCGGCCGGGACCAGGTCGCGGGTGAGCGAGACAACCCGCACGAGGACCTCCTGGAGCCCGTCCTCGTCGGTGACGACGCCGGACAGCTGCGCCACCAGCGCGGCGATCTCGTCGGGCCGGGCCGCCACCAGCCGGCGGAGGGAGGCGGCCGTGCCGTCGGGTCGTACCTGGGCCGGCACCTCGACCATGGGTCAGGCCGCCTGCCCGCCCGGGGTCGTCCACGCGTCCGGCAACGGGGCGCCGTCGACGAGGTGCTCGCGCAGGCGCGTGAGCGTGCGCGACAGCAGCCGGGAGACGTGCATCTGCGAGATCCCCAGCTCCTGGGCGATCTCGCCCTGGGTGCGCTCGCCGAAGAAGCGCAGGGTCAGGATGCGGCGCTCGCGGGCCGGCAGCGTACCGAGGACCCGGCGCAACGACTCGCGGGCGTCGACGTCCTCGAGAGGGCTCTCGTCGTCGCCCAGCCGGTCGGCGATGGTGACGGAGCCGTCGCCGCCGTGGACGGGCGCGTCCAGCGAGTCGGCGTTGTAGGCCCACGATGACTCCAGGGCCTCGAGGACCTCTTCCTCGGAGACGTCGAGCGCTGCCGCGACCTCGGAGGCGGTCGGGGACCGACCCAGGTCCCGCGCCAGCCGGTCGGTGGTCGCACTGACGCGCAGGGACAGCTCCTGCAGGCCCCGCGGAACCCGCACCGTCCAGCAGGCGTCGCGGAAGTAGCGCCGGATCTCCCCGAGCATGGTCGGGACGGCGTACGAGACGAAGTCGTGGCCTCGTTCCTGGTCGTAGCGGCGGGCGGCCTTGACCAGCCCGACCCGGGCCACCTGCACGAGGTCGTCCATGGGCTCCCCCTTGCCGGCGTACCGGCGGGCGACGCGGCGGGCCAGGTCGAGGTGGTCCGCGACCAGCCGAGCCTCGTGCCGGGCCCTGTCCTGGGTGTACTCCTGCTGGTCCTCGGTCTGGGGGCAGCTCTCCGCCACGGGGTCCTCCTCGGCGCAGCGCCGTCGTTCTCGGACCCGTCCGACCTACCCTGGGCGAGACCGGGCGAAACGGGTGCCGCTGCGGCCGGGACGACGCGGCCTCAACCGCGGCTGTGCTGCTCCAGAGCCTGCTGGAGCTCGGCTCGGCTCATCGCGGACCGGCCCTCGATCTGCAGGCGCCGGGCCTTCTCGTACAGCTCGGCGCGGGTGGCCAGCGGTCGGCGCAGCCGGCTGGTGCCGCGCAGCGCCGCCCGGAGCGCCGCGTCCCGGCAGCGGCGCAAGGCGTCGCCCTGCATCCGCAGCCGACCGACCTCGACGACGGTGCCGAGCGAGGCGAGGACGGGCTCCTCGAGCGCGAGGTGCGCCTCCCAGCGCTGCGCCAGCTCCCCGGCCAGGGTGGCGGGCACGGGGTCGGGGGCCTCGTCCAGCCGGCAGGCGAGGTCCTCCAGCTCGTGCAGCACCCGCTCGTGGTCGTCGCGATCGTCCGACAGGCTGGGCAGTCTGTCCGTGGCGAAGGGCAGCAGGACGGCGCGCGTCGCCTCTACGTGGGCGCGCACCTCCGCGGCGGCCTGGACCCGCAGCGTCTCGCCGGCCCGGTAGGTGCGGCCGAGCCGGCGGATCAGCTCGCCGATGCGGCGGTGGTCGGTCTGGACGAGTCGTACGGCGTTGGCTCCCACGGCCCGCGGGTACCCGTTCGGAGGCATTGATAACTCGACCGACCTTCAGGGCGTCGCCCCGGTTGAGTCCTGACAGGGGGCATGGCATCCTGGGCCCGTTCCTGCGCCGCCCCGGTTGAGCCGCCAGCTCGGGTGATCCCCCCCGCTTCTCACGCCGGCAGGACCGCCACCATGACTGCGTCCACCCGTACGCCCTCCACCATCCTGCTGCGACTCGGCGCCGACGGCTCCCTCGTCACCGTCGACGGTCTGCGCCCGGCCGTCGCGGCCCTGCCGTTGGAGCCCGGGCACCACGTCGTGGTCGACGTCTCCGGCGTCGACCTGGTGGGGGAACGGGTCCAACAGGTGCTCGCAGCCGTCCACCGGCGGGTGGACCTCGTCCGCGGCACGCTCGAGCTCAGGAGCCCGTCGGCGCCGGTGCTGCGGCTGCTCCGGGGTGTGCCACCCCGGCACCACCGCTCCCTGACCGCCTGAGCTCCGCGCGGCCGTAGGCCCGTTCGACCTCCTCGGCGAGCCGGGGCCAGGCGTACCGGGTCCGGGCCCGCTCCACCGCCGCCAGCCCGTACCCCTCCCGGCGGACCGGGTCGGACACCAGGGCGTGCAGCGCTGTCGCCAGCGCACGGGAGTCCTCGGGCGGCACCAGGACGCCGGTCCCTCCCTCCACGACGGCGTCGAGCAGGCAGCCCACGGCGGGCCCCACGACGGGGAGGCCGCAGGCCATCGCCTGCACCACGAGGCGGCCGGTTGGCTCGTCGGGGCGGGTCCGGACCAGCACGTCCGCGGACCGGAGGACCCCCGGGAGCGCGGCTGGCGGGACGGGGTCGAGCACGTGGAGGCGGTCCGCCACGCCGTGCCGGCGAGCGGTACCGACCAGGCGAGCCGTGTCCGTCGCCTCGACCGATCCGGCCGGGAGCAGGACGAGCTCGGCGCCCTTGACGCCGGCCAGCGCCCGGACGGCGAGGTCCAGGCATCCCGAGGGCGCGAGCGATCCCGCCGCCAGCAGCCGCACCGGTCCGCCGTGGTGCTCCGGCCGCGGCTCGGGCTGGAATACGGTCGGCTCGACGCCGGTCGGCACCACCTGGACGTCCTGCCGGGAGACGCCGAGTGCCACCAGCCGTTCCAGCTCCTCGTTCGAGAGCGCGACGATCCGGTCCACCCCCCGCGCCAACGCGGCCTCCAGGCGCGGCCTGACCGCGGCGCGGCGCGGATCGGGGACACCCGGGGCGGCCCCGGAACGAGTGTGGTGTCGTCGCCCGGCCACCAGGCCGTGGAACGTCAGGATGACGAGCGGTCGCAGGCTCGAGGGGAGGTCCCGGGCGGCTGCGAGGGCGGCCAACCCGGCCTGCCACCCGTGGGCGTGGACGACGTCCGGACGCGAGGTGGCCCAGTCCACGGCGAGGCGGTAGCCGAGCTCAGGGGCGGCCCGCAGGCGCTCGTCCGCGGTGAGCGGACGCGGGGGTCCCGCGTCCAGCCGGACGACCGGGACCCGCCCGGGCCCGGATTCGTCACGGGCCGGCGCCTGCGGATCGGTGCGGCGCTCCACCCGCGTGACGTCGTGGCCGTGTGCGGCCAGCGCGGCCGCCAGCCCGCGGACGTGCCCGGCGGCCCGGTCGGCGGGCTCCACGAGCATGCAGACCCTCATCGGCCTGCTCCGCAGGGCGCGTGGCGGGGACGCGGGTTGGGCACGAAGGCGGCAGGCACGGGCGGCTCCTGGTCGTACGGGATGGGCCGCGCCTTGCTGCTCAAGCGCTGGGCGCACACTACCCGGGGCCGGCGGGCGGCAACCTCGAGATGACGCCGCGGATATCCCCGCTGCGGAGGTGCGAGACCGCGTCGTCGCGGGTACTGGTACGCACCGTGAAGCACCGCACCGCGCGCCGGCTGCGCACCGCCCTCCTCGTTCCGTTGGTCGCCGCTGCGGGTGTGGGGCTCGCCCTCGCCGTCGCCGGAGGGGACCTCGGAGTGCTCGCCGTCCGGGTCGGCTTCGTCACGACGACCGCAGCAGTCATGGCCGGTGCGCTGCGCTGGTCCGTGGTGCCGTCGGCCTCGCCCGCCGTGGTGGCGGGAGCGGTGGCCTTGTGGGTGCTCGCGCTGCACGGCGCGGCGCCGCTCGGTGGCGCGGCCGTCCTCGGGGTCTCCCTCGCCGTCCTCGGCCTGGTCGTGGTGCGGCACGCCCGGCCCGCCCCGGCGCCGGTCCGCCTCCCCGACCGCCCCGCCCAGGCGGCGGGGATCTCGGGCCGCCCGACCCCCGACCTCTGCCGCCTCTGGACCGACACCGGTACCGAGATCGCCCGGGCCACCACACCTGACCGCGTCGCCCGGCTGCTCGAGGTCCGGGAGGCGGTGCTGGAAGAGCTCGAGCGCCGCGACCCGGAGGGAGTGCGGCGCTGGTTGGACTCCGCGCCGCCGGCGACCGCCAGCCCGCTGCCGTACGTGCGCGAGCAGCACGAGCCGCCGCACCAGGCGGCCTGAGCCCAGCCAGACTGCCGAACCCAGACCCGAGCCAGGAGAGCCGAGCCGTGAGCGACGCCGACGATCGCCGTACCAAGCCGGGTGCCGCCGAGGGACAGGACCCGCGGGAGGTCGACGCGGAGTACGCGTCGCCGGAGATCCTGGAGACCTGGCGGCGGCAGGACCGCATGGTCCACCCGGAGCCGGGCGAGGTCGGCCTGGGGACGTCGAGCGACGTGGCGCCGGGCAAGGACCTGCCGCACGACGCCGATCCCGCGCACGACGAGCGCTGAGCTGAACCAACCGCGCAGTGGTCGAGCACCGTAGACCGGGGCGAAGTCGGTGAGCGCCAGCCACTCACGGACCGCGTCGGTCACCTCGAGCGTCATCTGCCGCTCGGCCAGCCGCCCAGCAGCCAGTTGTCGGACTCCGGCTCGAACGATGAGTGGACGACGCCCATCACCGCCCTTGGCATCACTGGAGCCACCGCGGCCGACAACGGCTACGACGCGGCGACCGACGCCGAGGTGTTCTCCCGCTCCCTCGTGGGCGCTGCAAGGGGGACGCGGACCGCTGGTGGTGACCACTCGACCATCGACACCGAGGACGTCGGCACCGGCAGGATCGTCACCCGGGACGGCGCCACCCTGACCGGCGCAGACGCCGGAACTATGTCATCGGCGGCGTGGCCAGGACCCACGGCGAGCATCGACGACCCGGGTCTGGCGGCGAGCTTCGCCGCCGCTTCCGAGGGACCACGACGGGACTGACATCGCACAGGTCACGGATCAAACCTCGACGAGGTCGCCACTGTGGCACCAACCCCACCCACTGTCAGGCGTCGGTGTGCAGCAGCGCCGCGAGGTGCTGCTCGAGCGGGCTGGTGGCGGCGCCGGGTGGGTCGGGGAACAGGGTGTCGAGGCCGCGCAGGTGTCTGCGTAGGCGGCTGCGTCTGGCCTGCCCGGCTCGCCGGGTCGCCGGGTCGGGTGGGCCGCCGTCCAGCCGGCCGCACAGCGGCGGCAGCGGGCGGGTGGTGTAGGACTGGCCGAGCGGGCTGGTCTGGGTCAGTGCCCCGGTGTCCGGGTGCAGGTCATGGCCCCACGCCCCGCAGGTCTTGCCCT